>JAMHUH010000198.1:0-9613 GCA_035904925.1 Nannocystaceae bacterium | reverse complement strand
CGGGCGATCCTCTGGCCGGGGTGCAGATGACTGGACCGAGTCGGCACGTGTTCACGGGCGTCGTCCATGTCGATGAAGTGCTCGACTGACTCGAGGATCCTTCGCGGGTGATCACGTCTTCGACGACCAGGCTCGACGGTCCTCGCCGTCGCCAACAGACAGCGTGAGAGCTCGGATCCGCAGCGCGCGAACTCGAGGCTTCACGTCGAAGAGTCTGGGACTTTGCGGTCCCTGTGGAGGACGGAGCCAGCAGTCGAGTTCGAAGGTGCGCGGGGGGAAGAAGGGTCCCTCCGAGGCGAGTCGAGCCCCTGGCTGCGATGCATGAGCACCACGATCCGCGAAGGATCACCAACCAGGGAGAGAGCACCCGAAATTCGAAGGGCGACGTGTCTGAGCCCGAGCGGGGGACCCTTCTTCCCACCGTGAAGCCCGTCCATCGAGGACCCGATCCACCGCGAAGGATCCACCGCGCGATCCTTCGCGACTCGGGAAATCTCAGTCGTCTTCATCGTCCTCGTCTTCATCGTCGTCATCCGGCTGCCCCTCGCGCAGCTGCTTGCGGTAGGGCGCGTCCGCCCGAGTCTGGGCGATCTCCAGCGGCCCAAACACGTGCTCCATCATGTTGAGCAGCAGCAAGCGCTGCTCGTCATGCTTGTCGTCGCGGCGCAGATCATGGGCCAGCACCGGCGCCACCATGACCAGCAAGAGCCCGTAGAGCAGCGCCTTCTTGGCGAGTACACCCGGACCGGCGACGACCCAAAAGAGCCCGACGCTGGCCAGGGCCAAGAAGCCGACCCAGCGCTGCAAGGCCCAGCGAGGCCGGTGCCAGGCGAAGCGCAGCTCGACCTCGGTGCCGAGCTCGGTCGGGGTCATGCGGCCGACCAGGTAGAGCAGGCGCAGCATGCCCGTGCCCGACTGGCCGCGAGCGGCTGGCGGACCGCAGTGGATGCGAAAGTCGTGCTCACCAAACTCGAGCGTGTACTCGCTGTCTTCGATCAACCCGCCGAAGTCGGGCAGCAGGTGATGCGGATAGGCCTTCACGCCGGCCTGCTCACCGAGCCGCGCGAGGATCTGCTTGGGCGTCAGCGCGACGTGGTAGCGACGGACGCTGGGCGCAGGCGCGGGCTTGTCGATGGCGTCGGTCATGGCAGACGAGTCTTGGCGATCAGAAGAGCGACGACTGATCGTCGTCGTCGTCGATGCCGCGTGCCCGCCGACGCGCCCGCGCGTGCGGGTCGCTGCGCTGCATGTGCTTGGCGGCCCGCTCGGTGGTCATGCGGCCGCGTGGGGTTCGGACCAAGAACCCGCGCTGGAGCAGGAAGGGCTCGTGGACCTCTTCGATCGTGTCGCGCGGGATCCCGAGGCTGGCCGCGAGCGCGTCGACGCCGACCGGGCCGCCCTCGAAGAGCTCGAAGAGGACCTCGAGGATCCGGCGATCGTTGGCGTTGAGGCCCTGCTCGTCGACCTCGAGGATCTCGAGGAAGCGGGCCGCGTCCTCGCGGCTGATCTCGCGGTGGCCGTGGACCTGCGAAAAATCGCGGACCCGCCGGGTCAGGCGGTTGGCGATCCGCGGGGTCCCGCGGCTGCGTCGACCGATCTCGAGCGCCCCACCCTCGCTGGCCGGCAGCCCGAGCAGCGCCGCGCTGCGCTCGACGATCGCCGCGAGCTCGTCGTCCGAGTAGAACGCGAGCGCCTCGACGATGTGGAAGCGGTCGCGCAGCGGCGCGCTGAGCAGCGCCGTGCGGGTGGTCGCACCGATCAGCGTGAACCCGGCCAAGCTGATCGAGTGGGTGATCGCCGAGCTGCCCTCGCCGATCGGGATGTCGATTCGGCGGTCCTCCATGGCCGAGTAGAGGCTCTCTTCGACGGTCGGGCTGAGCCGGTGAATCTCGTCGATGAAGAGGATCTCGCGCTCGCCCAGGCCGGTCAGCAGCCCGGCCAGCACGCCCTTGTGCTCGATCGCTGGGCCCGAGCTGATGTGCAGCCGGACCTGCATCTCGTTGGCGATGATCTGCGCCAAGGTGGTCTTGCCGAGCCCGGGCGGGCCGTGGAGCAGGACGTGGTCGAGCGGATCGCCGCGCTCGGTCGCGGCCCGGACATAGATCTCGAGCTTCTCGAGCAAGGGCCGCTGACCGACGTACTCCTCGAAGCTGCGCGGGCGCAGGGCGTAGTTGGCCTGATCCTCTTCACCGGCCTGCGGCGAGACCAAGCCCGACTTGCCACGACTCGCCCGGCTGGCTGCGGGGGCCGGCTCGGACTCGTCCTCTTCGTGTCGCACGCGGGCCATGGCTGGGCGGGCGGCTCCCCTACTCCCACTCGATCGTTGCGGGCGGCTTGCTCGAGATGTCGTAGCAGACCCGGTTGATGCCGCGGACCTCGTTGATGATCCGGTTGCTCATCCGCCCGAGCAGCTCGTAAGGCAGGTGGGCCCAGTCGGCCGTCATCGCGTCGAGGCTCTCGACCGCCCGGATCGCGAGCGCGTTCTCGTAGGTCCGGGCGTCGCCCATGACCCCGACGCTCTGGACCGGCAAGAGCACGCCGAAGACCTGCCAGAGCTGGCGGTTGAAGCCGGCCTCGGCGATCTCGTGCAGGATGATCGCGTCGGCTTCGCGCAGGATGTCGCAGCGCTCGCGGGTGACCTCGCCGAGCACGCGCACGGCCAAGCCCGGGCCCGGGAAAGGATGCCGCCAGACCATCGCCTCGGGCAGCCCGAGGTGGAGGCCGAGCTGGCGAACCTCGTCCTTGAACAGCTCGCGCAGCGGCTCGACCACGCGCATGTTCATGCGCTCGGGCAGGCCGCCGACGTTGTGGTGGGTCTTGATCGTGGCCGAGGGCCCACGGGCACTGACCGACTCGATCACGTCCGGGTAGAGCGTGCCTTGGACCAGGAAGTCGGCCCCACCGAGCGCCTTGGCCTCGTGCTCGAACACCTCGATGAAGGTCGCGCCGATCCGCTTGCGCTTGACCTCGGGGTCGGTGATGCCGGCGAGGCGATCGAGGAAGGCCGCCTCGGCGTCGGCGACGATCAGCGGGTTGTGCAGCCGGCCCGCGAACATGGTCGAGACCTGCTCGCGCTCGGCTTTGCGGAGCAAGCCGTTGTCGACGAAGATGCAGTGCAGCCGCTCGCCGATGGCCTGCTCGACCAGCGCGGCCGCGACCGACGAGTCGACGCCGCCCGAGAGCCCGCAGATCACGGTGCCGCTCTCGCCGACCTGCTCGCGGATCTTGGCCACGGCCTCCTCGACGAAGGCGCCCATGCTCCAGTCGCGGGCGAAGCCGCAAAGGTCGAGGAAACGACCGAGCATGTGCGCGCCCCGGCGGGTGTGGCTGACCTCGGGGTGGAACTGCACGCCCCACATCCTTCGCTTGGCGTCGAAGATCGCCGCGTGCTCGCAGTTGCGCGAGTGGGCGGCGGTCACGAAGCCCGCGGGCAAGCGCTCGACCTTGTCGCCGTGCGACATCCAGACCGGCTCTTGATGGCCGGGCTCGGTCGCGCCCTCGGCCGCGATGTCCTCCATCGGTCCCGCGGGCAGATCGACGGTGATGATCGCGTGGCCGTACTCGCGCTCGCGGGCCGAACGGACCTCGCCGCCGAGCCCCGCGACCATCGCGTAGAGGCCGTAACAGATCCCGAGCACGGGCACGCCGAGCTCGAGGATCCGCGGGTCGAGCTGCGGCGCCCCGACGTCGTAGATCGACGAAGGCCCGCCCGAGAGGATCACGCCCTTGGGATGGCGAGCCTCGAGCTCGGCCAGTGGGAGGTCATAAGGCAGGATCTCGGCGTAGACACCCAGCTCGCGCACGCGTCGTGCGATCAGCTGAGTGACCTGGGATCCGAAGTCGAGGACGACGAGGGTCTCGTGTTGGGCCACCAACTACTCCATCCGATAATTCGGCGCTTCTTTGGTGATGATCACGTCGTGGACGTGACTCTCACGCAGGCCTTGGCTGGTGATCCGCCGGAACACGGCCTTGGACATCAGCTCGGGGATCGTTCGGGCTCCGACGTAGCCCATGCCCGAGCGGAGCCCGCCGAGCAATTGAAAGAGGCTGTCGGAGAGGCGCCCGCGGTAGGGCACGCGGCCCTCGATGCCCTCGGGCACCAGCTTGCGCTCCTCGGCGACGTCGCCTTGAAAGTAGCGGTCCTTCGAGCCGGCCTTCATCGCGCCGATCGAGCCCATGCCGCGATAGACCTTGTAGGAGCGGCCTTGGTAGAGCACGAGCTCGCCCGGCGCTTCGTCGGTGCCCGCGAGCAGGCTGCCGACCATCACGCTGTGGGCCCCGGCCGCGATCGCCTTGACCACGTCGCCCGAGTACTTGATGCCGCCGTCGGCGATGATCGGCACGTCGAAGCGCTTGGCCGCGGCGGCGGTCTCCATGATCGCGGTGATCTGCGGGACGCCGACGCCCGCGACGACGCGGGTGGTGCAGATCGAGCCCGGGCCGATGCCGACCTTGACCCCGTCGGCGCCGGCCTCGACCAGCGCCTCGTAGGCGGCCGGCGTCGCGATGTTGCCAGCGATGATCTGGAGATCGCGGAACTCGGACCGGATCGCCCGAACCATGTCGAGCACGCCGCGGCTGTGGCCGTGAGCCGTGTCGACCACGACGACGTCGACGCCCTGGGCCTCGAGCGCGGCGACCCGCTGCATGGTGTCGGGCCCGGTCCCGACCGCCGCACCGACGCGCAGGCGGCCATCGGCGTCCTTGTTGGCGTAGGGATAGCTGTCGGACTTGAGGATGTCCTTGACCGTGATCAGCCCGAGCAGGTGGCCGTTGGCGTCGACGACCAGCAGCTTCTCGATCCGGTGCTGATGGAGGATCCGGCGGGCCTCGTTGGGATCGACGCCTTGCCGGACCGTGATCGGATCGCGGGTCATGACGTCGCGGACTTGCTGGGCGAGGTTGGTCTCGAAGCGGACGTCGCGGCTGGTCAAGATGCCGATCGGCGCGCCCGAGGTGCCGGGGGTCTCGACCACCGGCAGGCCCGAGAAGCCGTGCTGCTGCATCAGGTCGAGTGCCTCGCGGAGCGTCGCGTTGGGGCCGATCGTCAGTGGATCGGCGACCATGCCCGACTCGGACTTCTTGACCCGACGGACCTCGCGCGCCTGCTGCTCGATCGTCATGTTCTTGTGGATGATGCCGATCCCGCCCATCTGGGCCATGACCACGGCGGTGTCGGCTTCGGTCACGGTGTCCATCGCCGCCGAGACCAGCGGGGCCTTGAGCTCGATGCCGCGGGTCAGCTGGGTGGTGACGTCGACGTCGCGCGGCAGCACCTCGCTGTAGCCGGGCGCCAGCAAGACATCGTCGAAGGTCAGGGCGTCACGGATCTCGGGCAGCGTGGAGCTCGGCATGGCGAGGGCATCGACCGGTTGGGTCGAGATTGGCCGGGAGTATAGGGACTGCACCGCTGCGCGTCCGAACCCGCCAAGCGAGCTTCGTCTCGCGAAGACCGCTTGGCGAGCGCCGAGCGCTCGCGGGTCGATCGCAAAGCGCCCGCTGCGCTCACTTGCAGCGGTCGAGAAAGGCGCGGGCCTTGACCAGCGCGCGATGGTCGGGCTGATCGGGCAGCTGCTTCTCGAGCGCCGCGTAGGCCTGCTTGGCCGCCTTGCACTGCTTGCCAACGACGAGCGCCTCGACCTTGTAGACGTGCGCCGCTTGCAGCCCGGGATCCTTGGCGAGCGCGGCGTCGAAGCGAGCGATCGCCTCCTTGGTCTTGCCCAGCGCCGACAACACCCGGCCGTGGTTGACCATCACCGGCAGCTCGTCGGGCAGCTGCGCAGCCAGCCACTCGACATGCACCAACGCGGCGTCGGGCTTGCCCGCGTCCAAGAGCCCGCGCACGACCTCGAGCCGGAGCGGCGGCGCGTCGGGGACCAGCTTGGCGGCCTGCTCGAACTCCCGCACGGCCGCGTCGGTCTGGCCAGCGTCGAGCAGGAGTCGGGCGTAGAGCAGGCGCAGATCGACGCCGCTCGCCGACGGCTCGAACTCGACGGCGCTCTTGGCATGCGCGATCGCCTGCTCGCCGTTGCCAGCCTGCTTGTAGGCCTGCGCGAGCAAATACTCGGTCTCGACCCCGCCGGCGATCCGGTTGGCGTTCTCGAGCGCCTCGATCGCGCGCTGGCTGTCGCCGAGATCGAGCAGCACGGTGCCGAGCGCTTGGTGAGCGGGCGCGAGCTCGGGGTCGAGCTTGAGCGCCTTTTGGTACTGGGCGATCGCGGCCCGCTTGTCGGTCTGGCTGGCCTTCTTGCCGAAGGCGAGCAGGTTGCCGAGCGCCGCGTAGGCGAGCGGGTCCTCGGGGTCGAGCTCGATCGCCGCCTCGTAGGCGATCTGGGCGTCGCCGTCGCGATCGAGGTAGCTGAGCGCGTTGCCGCGGACGAAGTGAAAGCGGCCGATCGAGGGCTGCTCGGCGATCGCTTGGTCGATCCGCGTGAGCGCCTCGCGGGCCTTGCCCTGGGCGAGCAAGGCCTCGGCCTCGACCACCGCGGGGTCCTGGTCTTCGCCGCCGATCAGGCTGCCTGCGCCGCCGGGACCCTGGCCGTCGAGCTTGCCCTCGCCCAGCTCGTCATCTGGCTCCTCGGGGTGGTTCGTGCTCGGGCCATCGCAGCCGAACAGGCAGACCAGCACGATCGTGGGGATCAGGCGACGCATGGCCGATTTCTACCACGCCAGGCTGATACGCTGCGCGTCGCTCATGCGCGCCACCTTGACGGCCCTGTGCCGGCTGCTCTTGCGGATCTTCTTTCGCCGGATCGACGTGCTCGGGGCCGAGCGGGTCCCGGACGCGGGTCCGGTGCTCTACGTGCTCAACCACCCCAACGGCTTGCTCGATCCGCTCTTCATCTTGTGCCTCTCGCCGCGCCCGGTCGTGTTCCTGGCCAAGGCCCCGCTCTTTCACACCTTCTTGATCAAGCACTTCGTCCGCGCCTTCGAATGCCTGCCGGTCTACCGCAGCACCGACGGCGAGGATCCGAGCAAGAACCGGGCGAGCATCGAGGCCTCGATCGCGTTGCTCGGCGCTGGTCGAGCGCTGGCGCTCTTCCCCGAGGGCAAGTCGCACAGCGAGCCCTGGATCGAGCCGCTCAAGACCGGCGCCGCACGGATCGCGCTCGCGGCCTCGGCTCGGCGCGCCGACGACTCGGGAGACTCGGGAGACTCGGGAGACTCGGGAGACTCGGGCGCGGCCCAGCCCGCGCCGGTTCGAATCATCCCGGTCGGGCTCGACTACAGCGAGAAGACCCGCTTTCGCAGCCACGCGCTGCTGGTCTATGGCGAGCCGATCGTCACGCCGCGGGTCGAGCTCGACGCCGAGTTTCGCCCGCCTCACGCCGCCGCCGAGGCGCTGACCCAGGCCATCGCCGAGGCGCTCGCGCGGGTGACCTTGCAGGCGCGCGAGAGCGAGGCGATCGAGCTCGCCCGCGACGCCCAGCGGATCTGGGCCGCGTCCGAGCGCGACCTCGATCCCGACGCCGCGCCCCTGCCCTCGCTCGACGACGAAGACGAGAGCGAGGCCGCCCAGACCCGCTTCGAACTCGAGTACCGCTTGTTGGCCGGCTACGGGCAGCTGCGCGAGCACGCGCCCGAGCGGCTCGACGCCGTGATCGCCCAGATCCGCCGCTATCGAGCCGAGGTCGGCTTGCTCGGGCTGGCGGTCGATCAGCCGATTCGGCAGCGTCGGCGCGAGCTCGTCCGCGAGCTGCTCGTGCTGCCCTTGCTCGCTCCGCTCGCGCTGCTCGGCTCGATCGTTCACGCGCCCGCCTATCGTTTGATCGACTGGATCGCCCGGCGCATGGCCAAGCAAGCGGCCGAGGTGTTGGCGACGATCAAGCTGACCGGCGGCCTGCTCTTCTTCCCCGCGACCTGGATCTTGATGATGGTCGCGGTCGGCCGGACCTCGGGTTGGACGCTCGGCGGCGCGACCTTGGTGATCCTGCCGATCTCGGGCTACGCGTCGCTGCGCTTCTCCGAGCGAACCAGCGCGTTGATCGATCGCGCTCGGGCCTTGTGGATCTTGCTGACCCGACGGGACACCGCCGCGTGGTTGGTGAGCGAGCGGGCCGCGATCCGGGCGACGATCCTCGAGCTCGCCGCCCGGGTCGAGACGCCCGAGGGCGTCAGCGTGGATGGATCCGAGGCCGACGCGTCCGGATCATGATCATGGTTATGATCGCGGCGCATGGCCAAGGACCTGCTCTTCGACAATCGCTTGCCGACTCCCCTCGCGCCCGTCGACACGGGCGACTCGGACGCCGACGCGGCGATCGTCGCGTTGCAAGCTTCGCGGCCGAGTGACGACGGCTACGACGCATTGCAGGCCCGCGCCGAAGCGGTCGGGCCGGCCAAGCTCTTGGGCTTGCTCGACGACGCCGCGATCGCGACCGGGCAGAGCCGCTGGAGCGACGAGCACCTCGCGTCGCTCGGCACCAAGGAGCGCAAGCAGTTCAAGCAGCACTACGACCAAGTCGAGGCCGCGCTGGCGATCCGCAAGGCCTACCTGCATTGGCTGATCGGAGCGGTCTGCAACACGCCGGCCGGGCTCGATCGCGCGATCGAGATCCTGCGGCATGGCACCGCTGACGCCCGCTTGGTCGCGGCCAGCAGCTTGGCGTCGAACCTGAGCGCCGCCGAAGCCAAGCGCAGGGTCGCGGACGCGCTCGACCTGCGGACCTGGGATGGCCAGGATCCCCAGCTCGAGCGGGTCTATCGGGCGGGCGTCGTGCTGCTCTGCACGGTCGATCCGGCCGAGACCTTCACCCGCTACGCCGAGCTCCTGCGCGTGCCCGACACCCACGATTCGGTCGCGCTCGACTCGCTCTTGTTCGGCCTGATCAACGCCAAGAACGCCGACCCACGCTGGGCGCCGCTGGCTCTGCCGCACCTCGGCTCGAGCCGCCGCTGCAACTTGGTCCTGATGTTGCTCGAGCACCTGCCCGCCGATCCCAGCTGGGTCGAGCCGCTCTGCGCCTTCTTGCCGCCGCCGAGCGAGCGCAAGGGGTTTTGGAACCGCAACGCGGTCAAGGCCCTCGCGCGAGCGGCCGATGCTCGAGCCCTGCCCTGGTTGGTCGCGGCCCTGCATGCGTCGTGGATGAACTGGCCGGCCGTGTTCGAAGGCTTGCGCAGGGTCGGCGACCCGGCCATGGCCCATGTGATCCGCGACTGGCTGCGGGACAATGGCGCGTCGGATCGCAACCCGGTCGGCGAGGCCGTGATCGCCGAGCTCGAACGCAATGGGGTCGCGCCGCGCCCCTCGCTCGACTTCCTCGAGCCTGGCAACGACGACGACGCCGACGACGAGGCCGACGAGGACGAGGACGAGCAAGCCGAGGGCGAGCGTACGCGGCCCGTGTTGAAGTACGAAAAGGCGCCCGCCTTCGAAAAACCCAAGCTCGACTCGCTGGCCAAGGTCACCAAGGTCTACGCCAAGTCGTTCGAGGACGCGGGGCTCGGCGCCTACTTCGAGCGAATCGCCAAACCAGCGGTCTGGATGCTGCCCAAGCGGGTCGACGAGCGAAAGCTCGAGCTCGGCGCGACCAAGCTCGGTGGCCACCCCGACCTCCCGGCCGCGACCAAGTGGCCGCGGGTGAAGGGCGAGCCGCTGACCTTCCTGGCC
>JAMHUH010000197.1:0-9111 GCA_035904925.1 Nannocystaceae bacterium | reverse complement strand
GGCAGGCGAGTGGGCGATCGAGATCCTCGGCCACCCGCGCTTGCATCGCGACGGCGCGAGCTCGTTCTACTTGATCGATCCCGCGGGCAACCGACTTCAGCTGTTGCACATGCCGACGATCCTGACCTGAGCTCCGAGCTCGACTGCGTTCGAGCTCAGCTCGAAGCTCGAGCCGAGGCGTGGAGCGAGTCGAGCGGAGCGAGCGTCTCGCCGCGCAACCATCGTTGTGCGCTCTCGATGCCGGTGAAGCAGCGCAGCTGCACGTGCAGATCGGAAGCGAGCACCCGGACGGCCGTGCGCAGGACCGAGGAGCCTGCGACCAGCGCGACTCGACGGACGCCCGCGGCTTGGGTCTGCGCCAGCCACTCGCGGGCCAGCGTCGAGGTCCCCTGGGCGTAGCCAGCGACGCCACGAAGGTCACACAGCACGCCCACGGGCCGCGATTGATCGAGCCGATGCACGAGCGACTCGACGTGCTCGCGCAGCATCGCGACCTCGATGAAGCCCTGGAGTTCGATCGTCAGCAGCGACCCTGGCTCGGCGCCAGTTTCGAAGGTCGAGTCGACCGAACTGCTGAGTTGACTGAAATGCATGCTCGTCCCCGAGGCATCACACGAACCCAAAAGCCCGAGCCAAGTACGCTCACAGGGTACAGCACGCACTCGATCGATTCAAGCACGAGTGAGGCCGAAACCCCTGCGCGGGGCTGGCCTCACTCGTTCGACCGATCGTCGAGCCAGTAGCGTTTTCGTCAGTCGATCGTACCCGTTCCGGTACAACCCAACTCGTTGCAATCGAGCGTCATCTTGGCGGGATAGCCAGGGCCGACCGGATCGAACACGAAGGTCGCTTGGGCACCGATCGCGTTGCCGCTCGCGTCGAGCGGCTGAACGCCGACCTCGCCGAACTGCGTGCCGTTCAGGACACGATCGGGATCCGGCACGAGTCGATAGCCCGCAGCGTCTTCGCCGACCGTGTCGCAGTCGAACTCGTGCTCGAGCATCAGGGTTCCGCCGCCGGTCTGGAAGGCGCGGATCTGGAAGCGATCGATGCCGACGCCCATGCAGTTGCCGAAGCCGTCCGCGCCGAGTCGCCAGCGGACCTGCAGGTCTGCCGGCCGGGCGGTCATGTCGACGGTCTCGTCGGCCAGCGAGCCTTGGAAGATCTCGAGCTTGCGCTCGGCGGCCGGCGTGCCGAGGTTGTCGAAGATGGCGATCATCTTGTCGTCGAGGCCTTCGACGAGCAGGTCGTAGGCCTGGGGCTCGATGTCCTCGATCAGCACGCTGGTGTTGGTGCAGTCGACGTACTCTTCGTAGAGCTCGACCCGGGCGTCACCTTCACCGCGAGACAGAACGACGTGGACGGTCTCGACGCCGACCTCGGTGCACTGCTTGGCGTTGCCGAGCACGTAGTCGAGCGACAAGGAGCCGGGGCCGGCGTCGCCCTTGCAACCAGCCAGTGCGAGGACGGCCAGCAAGCTCGCGCTCGACAAGGAAGCGCTCGTGAAGGTCTGAAGGAAGTGACGGGGGCTCGTTCGCTGCGGCATGGGGAGGTTCCTGCGAGAAGGTAGTCGGACCGGGCGGGGGACGCGAAAAAGCATGCGGCTCTTCACCAGCCCTTCACATCGGCGAGGTGCCCGCAGGAGCGTTTTGCCAAAAGTTTGCTCGACGCGGTCGGACGGGCCTATCCACGAAGGGTGAGCCGATGTCCTACATCGGTCATCCCACCGGAGGATCTCATGCGTCGCTTGCTCTCGACTTCGTTCGCCGCACTGCTGATCTGCTTGCCGCTCGCCTTCGCCCAGGCGGGAGATCCCGAGCCGAGCGAAGCGAGCGCCGCGCTCGAGGTCGACGTGGACGTGGAGGTCGAGGCGCCCGTGCCCGAGCAGGCCGAGGCCGTGGCCGCCGAGCCGAGCGAAGTGGGCGTCTTCGGCGAGTTCGAAGGCGACCCCAGCGAGGCGCCGCCGCCGAAAAAGAAGCGCAAGGCGAAGGCGGCGAGCAAGCCCAAGCCCTCGCGCAACGACGAAGCCTGCGACTTTCGTTCGCCGATCCATTGGCACGTCGTCGAGCCCGGCGAGCACCTCGGCCTGATCGCGGGCCGCTACGGCGTGCTCAGCAAGGATGTGCTCGCGCTCAACCCCGACCTCGCGGCGCACCCCGATCTGATCCGCGTCGGCCAGAAGCTGGCCATCTGCCCCGAGATTGCCCCGCGCGAGGTCGACGAGCGCGAGCACGTGGTCGTCGCGGGCGAGACCTTCAACGCGATCGCGCTGGCCAACGGCCTCTCGCCGACCGAGCTGCTCGAGCAGCAGGGCGGCAAGCTGAAGGATCCGAGCTTGCTGCGGGTCGGCCAACGGCTGCGGGTCGTCACCGTCGGCGACATCCTGGCCGGCTTCGAGCCCGAGGCGCCGGTGTCCGGGCGCTTGGGCACCGGTCGCAAGCTGCCCGAGAGCGAGGCCTACGAGATCAAGCGTCCGCACAACGCTTGGGGCACGCCGCGGACGATCAAGCTGATCGGGCAAGCGGTCGATCGCTACCAACGCAAGACCAAGGGCGGGCCCAAGCTGCGGATCGGCGACATCTCGCGCGAGCAGGGCGGCAAGCTCGAGGGCCACCTCTCGCATCAAGAGGGCGTCGACGTCGACGTCGGCCTGGTCCTGCGCGGCAAGGCGGCCAAGCGCATGCACTTCTCGGGAGCGACCAGCGAGAACCTCGATCTCGAGCGAACCTGGCTGCTGATCGAGTCCTTCCTCGACACGGGCGAGGTCCGCTACATCTTCCTCGACTACGGGCTGCAAGAGCAGATCTACGCGTGGGCCAAGGACAACGGCGTGGCCCAGACCAAGCTCGACGAGTACTTCCAGTATCCGCGCGGCAGCGGTCGCAACCACGGGATCATCCGGCACTGGCGCGGACACAAGAACCACATCCACGTGCGCTTCCGGGACTGATCTTCCGGGATTGATCGAAAGGCGCATACTTTCGGCGTGTGCACGATCCTCGTCGCCCTCGCCGTCTGGCCAAGCGCCGCGCTGGTGATCGCCGCCAACCGCGACGAGATGCTCGCGCGGGCCTCCGAAGGCGTGCGGCTGCGGGCCCCGGGTGAACTGGCGACGCGGGCCCTGCTCGCGCCGCGCGACCTGGTCGCGGGTGGTACATGGTTGGGGCTCGGCGATCGCGGGCTCGTCGTCGGCATCACCAATCGCCGCTCGGGCGCGGCCAACCCCGCGCTGCGCTCACGCGGTGAGCTGGTCGCCGGGGCGCTCGGCGCTGGTGAGCGAGCGTCGGCGCGGGCCTGGGTCGAGGGCCTCGATCCGCGCGACTACAACCCCTTTCACTTGTTGCTGGCCGAAGCATCGGGCGCCGAGCTGCTGTGGAGCGACGGCCAGACGCTGACGCGGGTCGAGCTCGAGCCCGGCATCCATTGGGTGACGGAGCGCAGCTTCGGCGCGGGGCCGAGCCAGCGCCACGTCTTCCTCGAAGAACTGTCCGAGTCGACCCGTCCGGGTCGAGAATTCGATCGCGCGCTGGTCGACGCGCCCGAGCCCTCGCTCGCCGGCTGGCAAGCGATCCTCGCCGATCATCGACCCCACGCGCCGGCTGGTCAGCGCCCGCCCGACGACCAAGTCGGGTTCGACTCGATGTGTGTGCATGCGTTGCCGGTCGGCTACGGGACCCGCTCGTCGACGGTGATCCGGCTCGGGCGAGGGCCAGGCGAGGTCGAGTTCCACCACGCCCTGGGTCGGCCCTGCGAGACCAACTTCGACGATCATTCTGCCGAGGCGCGGTGGTTGCTGGCGAGTCGCGAAGGGACTAGTCATGCGGGGGCGGAGCCCGAATGAGCGAGAGTCAGCGCAAGCGAGTGGTCATCGTCGGTGGCGGGTTCGCGGGCCTCAACGCCGCGAAGATCCTCGGCAAGCGCGAGCGCGAGCTCGAGGTGGTAGTCATCGATCGCCGCAACCATCACCTGTTTCAGCCGCTGCTCTACCAGGTCGCGATGGCCGGGCTCAGCCCCGCCGACATCGCCGCGCCGATCCGCAACCTGCTCTCGAAGTTTCGCAACACCACCGTCGTGCAGGGCGAGGTCGCGGCGATCGACGTCGCGGCGCGCAAGGTCGTGGGCGACTTCGGCGAGCGCGAGTACGACTACCTGATCCTCGCCGCGGGCGCTCGGCACTTCTACTTTGGCCGCGAAGACTGGGAGCCCTTCGCGCCCGGGCTCAAGACCGTCGAGCAGGCGACCGAGATCCGCCGACGGGTGCTGACCGCCTTCGAGCAAGCCGAGACCCACGCGCTCGATGTCCAAGAGCGCAAGTGGTTGCTGACCTTCGTGATCGTCGGCGGCGGACCGACCGGCGTCGAGCTGGCTGGGGCGATCGGCGAGATGAGCCGGACCACGCTCGCTCGCGACTTTCGCAACATCGATCCCAAGCAGACGCGGGTGATCCTGATCGAGGCGGGTCCACGGATCCTCGCCCAGTTCGGGCCCGAGATGGCCGACCGCGCCCGTCGTGACCTCGAGACGCTCGGCGTGCAGATCTGGACCTCGAGTCGGGTCACGCAGGTCGACGCGCGCGGGGTCGAGATCGGCGAAGAGCGGGTCGAAGCGGCGACGGTGCTGTGGGCCGCTGGCGTCCAGGCGGTGCCAGTCGGTGCGACGCTCGGGGCCGAACAAGACCGCTCGGGCCGGGTCCGCGTCGGCCCCGATCTCGCGCTGCCAGGCCACCCCGAGGTCTTCGTCGCGGGGGACCAAGCCTGGGCCGAGGACGAGCAGGGCAATCCCTATCCTGGGCTCGCCCCGGTCGCGATGCAGCAGGGTCGCTGGATCGCCAAGACTCTCGTCGCCGAGCTCGCTGGCAAGCCGCGCGGGCGCTTCCACTACGTCGACAAAGGTCAGATGGCGACGATCGGGCGCCGACGTGCGGTGGTCGAGAAGGGTCGGATGCGCTTCGGCGGGCTCGTGGCGTGGTGGGCGTGGCTCTTGGTCCACGTCTACTACCTGACCGGCTTTCGCAATCGAGTGCTCGTGCTGTTTCAGTGGGCTTGGTCTTACCTGACCTTCGCTCGCGGAGCTCGGCTGATCATCGGCAAGAACTGGCGGATGTATGGCAAGCGCGAGATCCCGGCGAGTCAGCCTGGCTCGGCCGAGGAACCCGCTGCACCATCGCCTACCCGTGGCTGAGATCGCCGCTTTCTTGGTCGAGCGAGGCGCCCGGACTATCAGGGAGGGGCGATGTACGTGTCGATCCACGCCACGACCCACCCGATCGAGTACGCCGGCTTCTTCGCGCTCGAGCGACAAGCCTTCGCCCACGAGTCGCTCGCGGCGTTGGAGCGGCGCGCTCACTGGCGAGCGCCGACGCTGACGGTCGAGCTCGACGCTGCGGTCCCAGAGCTGATCGTCGATCTCGATCCGACGCGCTTCTTCGCCTGCGTGGCTTGACCCGCTGCGGCGACATGAGCAAGGCCGGCCCCGGGATTCCCGGAGCCGGCCTCTTGCTTCGAAGCTTGCCTCGCTCGGAAGCTCGGCTCAGTGGATCAGCCGGCGACCCGGCAGGCCCTCGTCGTCTTCTTCGTCGTCGGGGAGCGGCTCTTCGAGCGGCTCCTCGGCCACGGGGGGCGCCGCGCGCTGCTCTTCACGCGAGCGATGCAGGGCGGTCAGGATCAGCGCGATGCCAGCCGACCAGCACAGGATCAGGAAGGCCATCCAGTAGGGCGAGACCTCGACCCCGAGCAAGAACACCTGCGCCGAGCGGTTGGTCCGAGCGACGTGCTCGACCTCGAGCATGTAGGTGCCGATCATCGCGCCGAGCTGCATGAGCACGACCGAGCCGCCGATGAACGCGACGCGCAGCTTGTGCTCGCGCCGACGCGCCGACCAGAGCAGGATCGCCACGCTGGTCTCGGCGAGCAAGAAGAGCTGGCCGAGCGTGGCCGACATCAGCTCCGAGTTGGCGGTAGCGAGACCCGCGTGGTTCATCGCCACGTAGTAGGTCGTGCCGACCAGGCTCGCGGTTGCGAGCACGAACACCTGGAAGCGGGCGAACCCGAGCCGGGCTTCGACGTGGCTGGCGACCGCGCGAGCGCGGGCCGGACGGCGCAGGCTGGCGACCAGCAGCCAGGCCAGCAGCGGCAGCAAGAACACGTTGGACATGAAGGTCAGCGCGTTGAGCTTGTCGAGGTTCTCGGCGCCTTGCGACGAGAGCTCGAGCAAGGTCAGCGCGCTGCAGCCGATGCTGGCCAACGCGAGGATCATGCCGTCGACCGGACGGAAGAGTGGCGCGCAGGTCTGCTCGACCCGCCGCCGCCACGAGTCCACGCAGATGAGTCCGAGCGCGAGCTGGACCGCCAACGAGTAGGCGAACATGGTCGTGACCATGTCGTCGAAGTGGCCGAGCCCGAGCCCGCGCACGCCGCTGTACTCGGCGAAGAGCGCGAGCGGGGCCGGCAAGGGCCCGAGCAAGAGGCCGGTCGAGCTGACGTGGGTGGCCGCGAGCGCGGTCCCGATCAGACCCGGCACCAGCACGGCCATGCCGACCAGCGCACCGACGACCATCGCGTTCACGCGCCGGCCGAGCGCGTCACCGAGCGCGACGGCGCTGACATGAGTCGCGCCCGCGAGCGTCAGCAGGGTCAGCAAGGGCAAGGCCAGCGAGCACGCGTCCCCAGCCATCCCGATCATCACCGTGCCGCCGACCAGCAGCGCCGCGCCCAAGCTCAGCGCGAAGATGTTGGGGCCGACGATCATCGCCATGGCGAGGTCGCCCGCGCTCATGCCGGTCATGCGCAGGACCGGCATGGTCCCGGCTTCGCGCTCGCGGGCGGTCGCCGTCGCGCTGACGATCGGACCGACGACGAGCAAGGTCAGGCTGGCGAGGGCCAGCAAGAGCGTGCCGAAGAGCGCGTAGCGTTGCTCGTCGGTGATCGGCGAGGCGTAGCGGATCGCGGGCTTGGTGTAGGCGGCCCAATCGGCCTCGTTCCAGCCACCCGACCAGATCGTCGCGTTGGGGTCGAGCGCGGCGTCGAACTCGAGCGGGTGCTGGCGCGCGACGTTGGTCGCGGCGCTGTTGACCGCGTGGATCTTGCCACCCTCGAACCACGAGGTCGTGGCGCTCTGCAGGCCCATGCGATTGGGAGCCAGCGCGATGTTGTCGACCAGCAAGGCTCGGTCTTGCACGGCGTGGGTGATCGGCGCGTCCGCGTCGCGCTCACGCTGGCGCCGGACGGTCCGCTGGTGGTCGAGCAGCTGCGAGCGGGCCTTGTCGATCGCGCCTTCGAGCACCACGCGGGTGCGCGCCGGGCTGCTGTCGCGGAACGAGTCGTAGCTGGCCGCGGCCAGCGGATGGCTCACCGCGGTGCCATCGTCGAGGTACATCGTCTGCCAGGCGAGCGGGCGCAGATCGGGGAGCTCGAGCAGGCTGGCCAACTCCTCGTTGCCGCCCGCGACGATGCCGTTGCCGAAGTCGATGGTCTCGTGCTTCAGCAGTCGCTCGGCCTCGTCGAGGTTGGCGAGCGCGCCCTCGATGCGCAGCTCGAGCTCCGCGAGCACGCCCGATCGGATCTCGCGGTCGCGCTGCCACTCGCGCTCGACCAGGTCTTGCGAGCGATCGTCGAAGGTGCAGCTCGGTGCTTGGGCTCGAGCGGGGCCCGAGGCACAGACGGCGTCGTGGGTCTCGAGGCCCAACTTGACGCGCAGGTCCTTGCTGTCTTCGTTGTCGAGGTTGGTGAAGGCCAACACCGAGAACCAGCAAAGGCCAGCGATCACGCTCGCCGCAATCGCGGCGGAGATCAGCCGGCCTTTCAAGTCACGTCGGATGAAGGGGCGGAGGCGGTGCCAGAGAGATCGGTTTGGGGGCGGAGCGCTGGCCGTCGCTCCGGCGGGTCGATTGTCTTGGTTCACGAGTTCACCTCTCAAGTTCCCGGAAGTTGGCGTGGGCCCGAGGGCCGTGGATGGGGTCGACGCTGCGACGCCGAACCCTCTTCAGTGTTCCATGGTTCGCCGCGTCGTGCTGGCGTACCGGCCCGAACGCGCGCGTCCGAGCGAGCGCGCCGCGAACGTCCTAGGTCGGGGTAAGATTTCACCCGTGCCAAACCAGAGCTCCCAAGTCGAAGGCGTCGACCGACTCGCGCTGCCCGAACCCATCCGAGCCGCGATCGCAGCTTGGCCCACGTCCGAGACAGGGGACGAGCGGTCAGTTTTGCGCGACTTGGTCACGCGAGCACTCAGCGGAACGGGCGCCGAGTCGAGCGCCGCGCTGGCCGAGCTCGAGGACGCATTCTCGGGCCCCTTGCCGATCGGAACCGGTGGCCGACGTGGGCCTTGTGGACCGGGTCCCAACCGAGTCAACGACCAGGTCATGCGCGAGACGGCGTTCGGTCTGTGGGCGGCGATGCAGTCGGCCGAGTTCGCCTCGACGGCGGACAAGGTCGCGATCGTGTTCGATACCCGCGCGAGCAGCCGGGGCTTCGCCGATGTGGTCGCGCAGGCGCTGGGCTCTCGCGGCAGCGAGGTGGTGTTGGTCGACGAGCCCCGACCGACGCCGCAGCTCTCGTACTTGGTCCGCCAGCATGGCTGCGGGGCCGGCATCGTGATCTCGGCCAGCCACAATCCGCCGACCGACAACGGGATCAAGGTGTATGGGCCCGACGGCGCGCAGGTGCTGGGGGCCCGAGATCGCGTGTTGATGGAGGCGATCGTCGCGGGCGACGTGGGGGTCGGCGACGCCACTCCACGAATCACCACCCTCGGTCCGGCGCAGGCCGATCCTGCCTACATCGAGTACGTGCTCAGCCAGGGTGTGACCTCGACGGCGCTGGGCGAGAGCGGCCTGGTCGTCACCTTCTCGCCCTTGCATGGTGTCGGGCACAGCTCGGTGTTGCCGGTCTTGCGCGCGCGCGGGCTGGCCCCGCTGGTCGTCGAGTCGCAGCTGCCCGATGAGGGTCGCTTCGCCACGGTGGCCAGCGCCAACCCGGAGGCGCCTGCGGCCTTCGAGCGCTCGATCGCGCTCGCCGATGCACACGCGGCCGACCTCTCGCTCGCGACCGATCCCGACGCCGATCGCCTGGGCGCGGTCGCCCGCAACGGCGCGGGCAAGCTGGAGTTCATCGACGG
>JAMHUH010000196.1:0-6598 GCA_035904925.1 Nannocystaceae bacterium | reverse complement strand
GCTCTGGCGTGATCGATGCGATCACGCCGTCGTCGAGCACGCCTGCGGTGTGGAACACCGCGGTCAGCGGGTGCGCGGCGGGGATGGCTTCGATGATGCCGCGCAGCGCGACGCGATCGGCGACGTCGCAGGCGACCAGCGAGACCTCGGCGCCGAGCAGCTCGAGCTCGACCGCGACGCGCTTGGCCCCGGGCGACTCGGGGCCACGGCGCGAGGCGAGGATCAGGCGGCGGACACCTTGGCGCTCGACCAGGTGACGCGCGACCAAGGAGCCCAGCGCTCCCGTGCCGCCGGTGATCAGCACGGTACCGCGGGGGTCCAAGCCCTGGGCCACGTCGAGCACGACCTTGCCGACGTGCTTGGCCTGACTGACGAAGCGGAACGCCTCGGGCGCCTTGCGAACGTCCCAGGTGACGACCGGCAAAGGTCGCAACGCGCCCGACTCGAAGAGCGCGCGCAGCTCGGCGAACATCGCTCGAATCCGGTCGGGCTCGACGACCATCAGGTCGAAGGCTTGGTAGTGGACGCCCTTGTGGTTGGCGGCGACCCGCGCGGGATCGCGGATGTCGGTCTTGCCCATCTCGAGGAACTTGCCGCCCTTCGGCAGCAAGCGCAGGGAGGCGTCGACGAAGTCGTTGGCGAGGCTGTCGAGCACGAGGTCGACGCCCTGCCCGCGGGTCGCCGACATGAATTTTTGTTCGAAGCCGAGGGTGCGCGAGCTGGCGATGTGCTCGTCGTCGTAGCCGAGCTCGCGCATGGTCGGCCACTTGGGCTCGCTCGCGGTCCCGTAGACCTCGGCGCCGAGGTGGCGAGCGAGCTGGGTCGCGGCCATGCCGACACCGCCGGTCGCGGCGTGGATCAGCAAGCGTTGGCCCTTCGTCAGCCTGCCGAGCTCGACCAACGCGTACCAAGCGGTCAAGAACACGATCGGCACGCTGGCGGCCTGCTCGAAGCTCCAATCGGCTGGGATCTTGGCGAGCATGCGCGCGTCGGCGATCGCTAGCGGGGCGAAGGAGGCTGGCATCATGCCCATCACGCGGTCGCCGACCTGCAAGCCCTCGACCTGATCGCCGACCTCGGTGACCCAGCCGGCTCCTTCGATGCCGAGCTCGCCGGCCTCGCCCGGGTACATGCCCAGGGCGTTGAGGACATCGCGGAAGTTGACGCCAGCCGCCTGCACGGCCACGCGGACCTGCTCGGGCCCGAGCAGTGCGTTGGCCTCGGGCCGCGGCGCGAGCACGAGGTTGTCGAGGGTGCCCTTGCTCGACACGGCCAGGTTCCAGGTTGCGGCGCCGATCGGCGGCGTCAGGCGATCGAGCGCGGGCGGCCGAGCCATGCGTGGCGCGAGCATCATGCCGTCGCGGACGGCCAGCTGCGGCTCGTCGCAGGCGAGCGCGGCCGGCAGGGCCCAGAGCGAGACCTCGGCGTCGTCGAGGTCGACGATGGTGATCGAGCGATCGGGGTTCTCGACCTGGGCGGTACGGATCAAGCCCCAGAGCGGCGCGCTGGCGAGATCGAGCACGTCCTCTTCGCTGCGCGTCGCGATCGCTCGCTTGGTCAGGAAGATCAGCCGGCTCTCGACCAGGGCGTCGTCGACCAGCCAGGCTTGCAGCAAGGCGACGGCCCGCTGGGTGAGGTCGAGCGCGGAGGCAGGATCCTCGCCGAGGCGCGGCGCGTCGATCCACGCCGCCATGATCACCTCGGGGGGCTTGCGAGCGCTGCCGGCTTGGTCGGTCGTGGTGGCCGCCAAGCTCGGGTAGGCGTGGATCTCGACCGAGGCGCGGGCGAGCGTGTCGGCGACCCCGAGCCCGCCGTCGTCGCCGAGCAAGGCCCACTCGCCGGTCGAGTCGACGGCGCCGGTGTCGAGCGGGATCGACCACTCGACCGCATACATGCCATCGAAGCGGTGAGCGACGAGGGCCTCGCGGACCTGGGCGATCGCGGCCGGTCGGGTGACGAGGGTCTCGACCATCGCGACCGGCTCGCCGCTCATGTCGGCGATGACCAGGCCGAAGGAGCCCTCGGAGCCGGTCGGCGTGAAGCGGACCCGCAGCGCGGTGGTGCTGGTCGCGTAGATCTCGGTGCCGATCCACGAGACCGGCAAGCGCAAGGTCCCCGGCTCGCGGCCGAGATAGTCGAGCACGAGCGGGTGCAGGGCCGCGTCGAGCAAGGCCGGGTGCAGGCCGAAGCGCTCGGCCGTCTTGGCCACGTTCTCGGGCAGCTTGACCTCGGCGAGCAGATCCTTGCCATGCCGCCAGGCCTTGGTCAGCCCGCGGAATTCGGGCCCGTCGCGCAGACCCGCCTCGGCCAGGGTCGCGTAGGCTTCGCGCTGGTCGGGGCCGAGAGCGATTTTCTTGGCGCCGGGCGGCGGCCAGGTCTTGAGGTCGAAGTCGGCGACGCGCGGGCCCTCGCCGATCCGTCCGCTCGCGTGTCGCTGCCAGGGCAGCTCGCCGTCGCCGTCGGGCTTGGCGAAGAGCGAGATGGGCCGGGTGCCGAGCTCGTCGGGCGTGCCGACCGAGAGCTGGAGCAGCACGGCCCCCTTGCTCGGCAGCGCGAGCGGGCGCTCGATCGTCAGCTCTTCGACGCGATCGAGGCCGACCCGCAGCGCGGCGACCAGGGCCAGCTCGAGGAAGGCGGTGCCGGGCAAGAGCGCGGTGTCGAAGACCACGTGGCTGGCCAGCCAGCCGTGCTCGGACAGAGTCAGCCGACTCGTGAACACCATCGCGTCGGAGTCGGCGAAGCGGATCGCGGCGCCGAGCATCGGATGCTCGACGTCGATCAGGCCGGCCGAGTCGACGTTGGCCGAGCGCGTCTCGGCCCGCTCGATCCAGTAGCGCTGGCGCTGGAAGGCGTAGGTCGGCAGCTCGATCCGCTTGGGCCCGTAGGGCATGAACACGGCCGGCCAGTCGATCGCGTGGCCGTGCACGTGGAGGCCCGAGAGCGCGAGGTTGAGGGTCTCGACCTCGGGCTTGCGCTTGTGCAGGGTCGGCAGCACGACCGCGCGGCGCAGCGCGGCGTCGGACAGGCACTGCGAGGCCATGCCCGAGAGCACCGCGTGCGGACCGAGCTCGAGGTAGGTGGTCACGCCGGCGGCCTCGAGCACGTGGACGCCGTCGAGGAAGCGAACGGCCTGGCGGATGTGCTTGGCCCAATACTCGGGCGAGGCCAGCTCCTCGTGGGTCGCCCGCTCGCCGGTCACGTTGGAGACGATCGGGATCTTCGGCGCGTGGAAGGTCAGCTTGCTCGCGACCCGCCGGAACTCGTCCATGATCGGATCCATCCGCGGCGAGTGGAAGGCGTGGCTGACGGTCAGGCGGATGACGTTGCGCTGCTGGGCTTCGAAGTGGGCGGCGATGTCGAGGCAGGCCTGCTCGTCGCCCGAGATGACCGTCGACATCGGGCCGTTGAGCCCGGCGATGCCGACCCGCGCGTCGAGCAGCGAGCGGACCTCGTCTTCGGAGGCTTGCAGCGAGACCATCGCGCCGCCGGGCGGCAGCGACTGCATCATCCGGCCGCGCGCGGCGACCAAGGTGCAGGCGTCTTCGATCGAGAGCACGCCCGAGACATGGGCGGCCGCGAGCTCGCCGATCGAGTGGCCGATCAAGATGTCGGGGACCAGGCCCCAGGTGCTCCACAGCCGAAAGAGCGCGACTTCGAGGGCGAAGAGCGCGGGCTGGGTGTATTGGGTCTGGTCGAGCAGCGCCGACTCGGGCGTGTCCGCCTCGGCGAACATGACCTCGTAGAGCGGGCGCGGCAGGTGGTAGTCGAGGTGGGCGCAGACTTGGTCGAGCGCGTCGCGGAACACCGGATAGCTGGTGTAGAGCTCGTGGCCCATGCCTGGCCGCTGCGCGCCCTGGCCGGTGAACATGAACGCGAGCTTGCCGGGCTTGTGATCGCGAGGGGTCATCGCGCCGTCGCGCGGCGCCGCCCCGGACTTGGCGAAGCTCTCGAGCGTGTCGATGAGGATCTCGGTGTCGCTCTGGCCGTCGACGATCAGCGCGACCCGGGCCGGGAAGTGCGTGCGCGTGGTCGCGAGCGAGAAGCCGAGGTCGAGCGCGGTGCAGGGCTCGACCGACTCGCGCAGGTAGTTGGCCAGGCTGGACGCCTGCGCGATCAAGTCGACCTGCGTGCGACCCGAGAGCACCAGCGGCAGCTCGGGCGCGCTCGGCAGCTCGGGCGGCAGCGCGCGAATCGGCGTGCTCGGGGCCTCTTCGAGGATCGCGTGGGCGTTGGTGCCCGACATTCCGAACGAGGACACGCCGGCTCGTCGCGGCAGGCCCTCGTTGGGCTCGCCGACATGGTTGTGGGCCCAGGGCCGGAAGCTGTCGACGACCTCGATCGGCAGGTGCTGCCAGTCGATGTGTGGGTTGCGGGGCTTGGTGTGCAAGCTGCCGGGGATACCCTGGTGGCGCAGGCAGGCGACGACCTTGGCGACGCCCGCGAGCCCGGCCGCGGCCTCGAGGTGGCCGATGTTGGTCTTGAGCGCGCCGAGCAAGAGCGGCTGCTCGCTGCTGCGACCTTGGCCATAGACCGCCGCGATCGCCTGGACCTCGATCGGATCGCCGAGCGCGGTCCCGGTCCCATGGCACTCGACGAAGTCGATGTCGGTCGGCTCGAGCCGCGCGTCGTCGAGCGCCGAGCGGAGCAGCTTTTGCTGCGAGGTCCCGTTGGGCGCCGTGATCCCGCTGCTGGCTCCGTCGTGGTTGACGGCGGTGCCGCGGACGAGCGCGAGGATCTCGTGGCCCTTGGCCTTGGCGTCGGCGAGGCGCTCGAGCGCGAACACGACCACGCCCTCGCCTCGACCATAGCCGTTGGCGTTGGCCGAGAAGGTCTTGGACCGACCGTCGGGCGCGAGCGCTCGCGTGCGCGAGAGCTGCACGAACACGTCGGGAGCCGCGAGCACTTGCACGCCGCCCGCCAGAGCCAGCTCGCACTCGCCGCTGCGCAGCGAGTGACAGGCGAGATGAAAGGCGACCAAAGAGGACGAGCAGGCCGTGTCGACGGCCATCGCCGGACCTTGGAGCCCGAGCGTGAACGCGAGCCGACCCGCGGCGAACGAGGTCTGCGTGCCGATGAAGGTGTAGGCCTCGCCGGGCCCCTGGCGGAGCAGGTCGTAGTCGCTCGGCCCGAGCCCGACGAACACGCCGGTCAGCGAGTCGCGCAGCGTCGCAGGGATCACGCCCGCGCTCTCGAGCGCCTGCCAACCAGCCTCGAGCAGCAAGCGATGCTGCGGGTCGATGTTCTTGGCCTCGCGCGGGCTGATGCCGAAGAAGGCCGGATCGAACTGGTCGATCTGGTCGAGGAAGGAGCCCTCGCGCACGTAGCTGTGGCCCTTGCTCTCGGGATCGGCGTCGTAGAATTCTTCGACGTTCCAGCGCGCGGCGGGCAAGGGTCCGACGGCCTCGCGGCCCTCGGACAAGAACTTCCACAGCGAGCGCAGATCGACGATCCCGCCGGGCATGCGCAGGCCGACGCCGATGATCGCGAGCGGCTCGTGGGTGTCGACGCGATCGGTGTAGCTGGTCCGCTCGGTCCGATCGTCGAGCGCGACGCCGAGCGCGGGCGCGAGGCTGGTGAGCAAGAACGCGGCGACGTGCTGGGGCGAGGGGTGATCGAAGACCAGCGTGGCCGGCAGGTTGAGGCCGGTCTCGCGGTGGAGCCGACGGCGGACCTCGACGGCCATCAACGAGTCGAGCCCGAGGTCGACGAAGCCGGTGTTGGCGTCGAGCCGCGAGGCGTCGTGGTAGCCGAGCACCGCGGCGGTCTCGCTGAGCACGAGGTTGACCAAGGCCCGCAGCCGCTCGGTCTCGGCCAGGCCACGCAGGCGCGCGAGCAGCCGGGCTTCGTCGTGCTCGGAGCCCGCGTCGGCGCTGGCGAGCGCGGCCTTGGCCTCGGGGATGTCGTCGAGCAGCGGGCGCGCGCGCGAGGCCGCGAAGCTGGGCGTGAAGCGGGCCCAGTCGACGTCGGCGATGATGATGTTGGTGTCGGAGTGATCGAGGCCCTGCTGCAAGGCCGCGATCGCGAGCTTGGGATCGAGCGGCTCGAGCCCGCGCCGACGCAGGTCGTGCTGCGAAGGATCGTCGGCCGAGCTGCTCGCCCACGCGCTCCAGGCGACCGACATCGCCGGCAAGCCGAGCCCGACCCGATGCTCGACGAAGGCGTCGAGGAACGCGTTGGCGGCCGCATACATGCCTTGGCGCCCGCTGCCCCAGACCCCGGCGATCGACGAGAAGCTGACGAAGGCGTCGAGCGGCTGATCCTTGAGCAGCTCGTGAAGGTGACGCGCGCCCGAGACCTTGCCGGCCGCGACCTTGATCGCCTCGGCCATGGTGATCTCGGCCAGCGGCGTCTGCTGGTTGACGCCGTCGGCGTGGATGACCGCGGTGATCGTCTCGCCCTCGGCGTCGAGCTGATCGAGCAAGGTCGCGAGCGCCTCGCGGTCGGTCGTGTCGCAGGTGACCAGCGAGACCCGAGTGCCGAGCTCGTTGAGCTTGGCGTCGGGGCCGGTGCTGCTGGTCAAGACCAAGTGCTCGGCGCCAGCGCCCGCCAACCAGCGAGTCACGCGAGCGCCGAGCGTGCCGGTGCCACCGGTGACCAG
>JAMHUH010000195.1:0-4994 GCA_035904925.1 Nannocystaceae bacterium | reverse complement strand
CGGGAAAGACAGCTTGGTCAGCCAGGGCTTGCCGGCCGCTTTGTCGCGTAAATAGAACTTGGTCGAGGGCGCGTAGGCGACCCGCGTCTCGGCGCCCATGTTGTTCTTGGTCGCGACCAGCAGATGCGGCTTCACGCCGCTGGTGAGATCGATGTAGCGCAGCACGCCGCCGCGGCCTGCGGAATGGCTCGTCGACCAGACCAGGCACGAGGTCGCGTTGCCCTTCAGGTCGACCGCTTCGACCCAATCGACCGCGCGGAAGCCGGGAAACTGGCTCAGGTGTTCGCCCGAGGAAAAGCGGTTGCCCGAGAGGTTGCGGTAGATCGTCGCCCCGCGATCACCCAAATAGATCAGATCGGTGGTGCCGCTGCCCTCGACGTCGGTCAGCCGCAGCCGACTCGGATCAAAGAGATCGCCCGCCGCGGCGAAGGGCGTGAGCCCGCCCATGCGGATCATGTTGCCGAATCGGGCGAAGCCGAGGTTGGGCCAATACGCGACCTCACCGTTGCGGATCCGGACCAGATCCGGCAGCCCGTCGCCGGTCATGTCCGCGAATTGAATCGACACCCGCGCGTCGTTGAACACCAGCATCGGCCGGGTCGCCGCGTCCGGGGCGATGTTGGGGATCCGCTTGGGCGCTTCGAACCCCTCGGCCCCCTTGCTGCGGTACCAGGCGAAGGTGTCGCCGCGGTCGATCAGGATATCGGGAAATCCGTCGCCGGACAGATCGATCAATTGAACCCGGGGATCCTGCCAATCGATGTTGGGGATCGTCGAGAATTTGCGAAAGCTCCCCCAGCCCTCGTTCGCGGTCCGCGTGAAGAAGCCGGGCGTGGGCGCGACGAAGCTGACCAGCTCCTTGCGGCCGTCGCCGTCGATGTCCATCAATTGCACGCCGGGAGCCCCGAGCGTGGTTGGCCGCGAGGGCAACGCGACCATCGGGCCAAAGCGCCCGTCGCCGAGCCCTCGCTTGAAGTACCAAGTCCCCGCCGCCTCGGTGATCAAGCCGGGCACGCCCTCGCCGTCGAGGTCGACCAGCCGGGTCATGCGACCGTCGATGCCGGCGGGCAGGTTCTGCAGGGTCGTCTTGTCGGTGATCTCGTGCAGGACCGGGTCGATCGATGCGTCGCTGTATTCGAATTCCAGCGTCGGCAACGCGGCCGCGTCGTAGTAGCCCGTGCCCGTGTCGAGCTGGTAGCTGCGCTGGATGACCCCGGTGACCCGCGTCATCGCGGGGTCTTCGGTGTGGAGCAGGTCGGTCGAGCCGACGAGATAGGGATCTTCGCCGAGCTCCGTGAAATTGTGGAACATCAGGACGCGCCGACATAGCCGACGCGTGCGGACCTCGAAGCCAGCGCGGTGAGTGGAGAACGTGTCTTGCCTCACCGGCCACGCCCGATCCTCGGTGGGCGAGACCTCGA
This sequence comes from Nannocystaceae bacterium, assembly GCA_035904925.1. Taxonomy (GTDB): domain Bacteria; phylum Myxococcota_A; class Polyangia; order Nannocystales; family Nannocystaceae; genus Plesiocystis. Next base: position 3,573 of record JAMHUH010000195.1, on the reverse strand, counting down.
GCTGATCGCCGTGCCAGGTGCCGTGCTCGCCGTAGTCGAGCACGACCTCGAAGAGCCAGCCCGTCTTCACGAAGGGCGTCGAATTGCCGTACCGGATCCGCTTGAGGTAGCGCTGCGCTTGCAGGGTGGTCGTGCTCAGGCGCGGGCGCTCTTCGGACGCGTTCACGTCGACGCCCGCGAGGTCTTCTTGCTTGTATTCGTAGACGATGATGTTGCCGCGGTCGTCGTGCGATTCTTCGAGCAGCCACGAAAAGACCCGGTTGGGCGCGAGCGGGTCGGCGATCCGAGCATCTTCGGTCTTGCCGAAGTAGCTCGTCACATTGCCCGGTGAGATCGTCTTCCAATAGCTGGCCCCGGTGGTCTGCGAGGTCCAGCGCTCGATGCGAGAGAAGCCGCCCTCGACGCGAGGTTGGAAGCGATGGACGCGGTGGCCGTCGCGGACGTCCGACCAGACCACCCCGCCCTCGAGCACGGGCACGAGGTCCTCGACGCCCGCGAGCACGAAGGTGTCGCGCTCTTTCGGGTCTGGATGCGTGTCGCGGTATTCCGGCAAGCCTTTGTCGGTCTTGCGCGAGATCGCGGGCACGCCCAACATCCAGCCGAGCCCCCAAGGACCGTTGCCCTGGCCCGACCCATAGCTCAGCGACAATCCCGGGCCGAATCCACCGCGGCCCGGCGAGCTCGCCACCGGCACCGAGGTCGAGCCCGTTCCAGTAAAGGGGTTGGCGGAGAACTTCTCGCCAATGCTGCGTAGGGCCCCGCCGCCGGTCGGGAGCGAGATCGCCGGGGCGAAGCTCGAGCGCGGGTCGCCTTGCTGCTCGTCCGATTTGGCGTAGGGCGAGCGGAAGACCTGGGCGTGCGGGTTGGGGTCGGGCTGGCGGCCGGCATCCGGGGCGTCGCGGCCCGGGAAGCTGCCTTGGCCGAAGGGCTTGCTCGGCTGCGGGCCCTGGATCGGGAGCGAGGGGCCCGAGGTCTGGCTGGGACGATTGCGGCGTTCTTCGTCGTTCATGGGTTCGTCCGATCCAGGTTCAGGTGAGCGTGTAGCGGATGATCATGAACATGCCGACGACCTTGGCGCGGTCGAGATCGCCACTGGTCTGCAGCTCGGTGGTCACGCTGTCGGCGACGGTCAGCGTCCAGGTGTCGGGTTGCTGCGAAGCGGGCGCAACGAAGGTCGCCGTCATGAAGGCGTCACCCGAACTCTGGACGAAGTTCTTGGGGTCCTCGTCGAGATCGAGGGTAGACGCGATGGAAGTGAGGGTCGCCGCGCCGAGGCTCGGGTCGAGCATGAGCACGAGATCGACCTTGGTCACGTCGAACCCGTTGCGCCGTGCGAAGTAGGGGAAGTGCTCGACGCTGACCGGCAGCGTCAAGATGTGGTCGCCGCCCTCGACGGTGAAGAACTGCTCCCATTCGTTCGGGAACGCCTCGTGAACCGCGATCACCAGCGGGAGCTCGGTTCCGCCCAGCATCGCGTTGAGCCCCGCCGCGAGGTGGGTCTGCGCGGCGCCACGAAGTCCGTCGCCGCCTTCTCGGGCGGTGTAGTCGACATGAATGATCACGTCCTCGATCGTTCGATAGTCGAACTGACGGACCACCTCGGGCAGGGAGAGCTCCCAGCGACTGATCGCTCCCGAGTACTCGAAGGGCAGGTAGCGCTCGTCCTTGAAGTCCAGGTTGAACAGACCGCCATCGCTCATCGCGGTGCTGGTGGCGATTGCCTGACCCGCCCCGCTGCCGTAGCGGAACCGAGTGTCGCCGTTCGCGGGGTCCTCTCCGTAGGCCTCCAGGTTGGTCTTCTCGAAGCGAGTCTTGTGCGAGAGCAACTGGAGTCGCGCCCCCAACGTGGTGTGAGGGCCCACGACAGCCGGGATCGTGATGCGGATCGCTCGGATCCGGCGCAGATAGTGGCCCGGGTGATCGAGGTCGAAGAGCGCTTCTGGAAGGTCGAATTCACACTTGCCCGTCTCCCGCAGGCTGTTCAGCCGGTCGGGATTCAGCTCGGCCAACGAGATGCTCTTGCGGAGCTCGAACTCCCGCACGTCGCGGTCCATGTAGGCGAGGTCGAGGCGCTCGAGGTCGTGGCTGAGCTTCTCGCCCGCGAGCAACCCCTGCCGCAGGCTGTCCCAGTAGCCGAACTTGATGATCGCCGGCTCGTTGATGGGGATCGCCAGCTCGTGCCGGTAGGCTCGCTCGGCCCGCTTGGCCAGGTCGAACGCGAGTTGGTAGGTCTGGAAGTAGAGCGTGGCGAGTTGGCCGATCATCCAGTCGTAGAGCTCGAGGTTGCTGAACTTGCTCCGCATGTATTCGTCGACGGCCCGCGCGTTTTCGGTCTGAAAGTCGTGATTCTCGAGTTCACGCTCGGCGATGGCCAGCCGGATCTTCGCGGCGATTAGGTCTTTTTGCATGCGGCCGAGATCATGGGTGGCTTGCTCCTCCTGGAATACCCAATCCTGCGCGCGACGATCATAACCCGCGGCAGTGCTGGCCCTGCCCGCGTGGTATTCGTACTCGGAGGCGAACATACCGAGTACCGCCGCACTTGCGTTGATCACACTGGCGATTTGCTGACCGCCGAATTCGGTCCCCGCACAAACCCCAAGATTCAGCTGCGGAATCGCGCCAACGACGCCGGCCGCGGCATAGTGTCCTTGTTGAGTCTGCCGGAGATTCCGCGCCTTCTTGCCGAGCTCGAACGCCCGATCTTCTCCATCCGACAACTTTTCGAGAATCAGCAGGGCATAGTGCCTCGAACGAGCGGCCGCCCCACTCATCCCGCGCTCGATCGCGTCGATGGCCGCGGAGGCTTCGTTGCGCTGTTGCACCCGCACATCGCGAACACGCGCGAGCATCTCGAGCTCCTGCCCCGAACGGATCCGGCCAATCTCCTCGGAGTCCCGCTTCTCGAGCGCCGAGAGCAACGCGCCACCGAGCCGCTCGAGCGAGTTGGTGAAAGCCATCGCCCGAGCTTGAACCGAGCGAAACCGGTAGGGCGGCAGCCCAGAGTCGAGTTCCGCGAGCACGGACTGGATGTCCACGCCTGCGGCAGCGGCTTGGACGAGCAGCGCCGGATCGATCGGTGGCTCGAAGAGCGGCAGCTGGCGCTCGACACCCTCGATGTTCTGGCAATGTCGGATCTTGAAGAGCCGGTCCTCGATGGTGTCCCAGTACTTCAGGAGCTCGGGATTGGGCGGATAGCAAAAGTACCAAAAGTGAGAGATCACCGGCACTCGAACCCACGACCCCTCGGCGACGCTCTCGCCACAACCCTGCTTTTTGACCTCCTGGGCGGGCAGATGGATCCAACTCTCGAGTTGGACCATCGCGTTGGAGAATGCATCGAGGCCCGCTGCGTCGAGCTCGGCGAAAGTCTTGGCCGGACCCTCGGGTCCGGGCACCTCCTGCGGCCGACGGCCGAGCAGTTGGGCGACCATGATGTACAATACCGTGGCCTCGGTCACCGACTCGATCGTGTCGCGCCGGAACAGATTGTCGGCCCAGGCGATCAGGTTGTCGAAGTATTCGCGCAACAAGGCCCGCTGGTAGACCCCAGGGCGGACCCGCGCGACCGCG
>JAMHUH010000194.1:0-29158 GCA_035904925.1 Nannocystaceae bacterium | reverse complement strand
CTGGCTGCTGACGCGCAACGATCTGCGCCAGGAGCTGCGCCAACTCGAGCTGGTCGTGACCGCGGGCTTCTTCACGCTGGTCGTGCTGATCATGTTCGCGCTCGCGTTCAGCACCCTCGACGACGAGGTTCAGCCGCGCGCGGTGCCGGGCATGATCTGGCTCTGCTTGGCCTTCGTCGGCGCGCTGACGCTGGATGTCGGGTGCAGACTCCAACGGGCCACGACGACCACGAGATCCTCGCCGGTCGGAGACGTTCGTGGTGGCTGCCCGAGCAACTCGACGAGACCGCTTCGCGCTCGAGCGATGCGTGAGATCGCGCGCATTTATCTCGGCTGATTTTCTGCTAATGTTCGGGGGTGCTGAAGAAAACACTAGCCCAATTTTTCATGATGAATTTGGTCCTGACCGGATGCTCTGAGGACGACCCCCACGAAGCCGAAACAATCGGCATGAACGTATTCCGGTCCACCTGCTGGGACGCAAGCTGCTGTCCTGGGGGAAGCAGTGTGGTTCAAGGCACGACATCATCGGATCGTCTCAGCGGTACGGCAACGGTGGACTGCGTCGTGGGTCTCCAAGGAAATGATACACTGAATACTGTCGGGAGTGGTGATACGGCCCTCGGAGGTCCAGGGCATGATCTCTTGATTGGAGCCAGCGGTGCGGACACCCTTTTCGGTCATGCTGGTGACGACTCCTTGCAAGGACAAGGTGGCGACGACATATTGGTGCCGGGGCCAGGCATTGATGTGGTAATCGGTGGAGATGGTAATGATCATATCCATCTAACAAGCCTATGCGAAGTCGTCAGCGGGGAAACGATCGATGGCGGCTCGGGCGTGGATACGCTGAGCACGTCATGGTCATTGCAGGAACTGCAAGCGGCCGGTGCGACGGTGACCAATGTCGAGATCGTCGATGTTGTCCCGCAGGATTTCGGCGATGTCGAGTGTTGTGACGCCGATGTTTGTGGTGAACATGGTACGTGCAGTGAGTCCGCAGGTCTCGTTGTGTGTGCGTGTGACGCTGGGTTCGTAGGCCGAAAATGTGCCTGGAAAACGGAAGATGTCATTCCAGAGTTCGGCGCACTTTCAGATCCAACTGCATGGACGGTGGATGCTTCCACGGGCCTCCGATTTCGTCGAGCGACAGCCTACGAAATGGACGTCAACGGCTGGCGTCCGGGTACCTACCTTGTCGAAACAGGCCATCTGGACAGCACGTTCCAAGTCGGTGCTAGTTCCGCTTCCGTCTTGCTGCCAATGACCGATTCGACGACTCGTCAGCTCGGGTTGACCCTGCTGGGGAGCCACTCGGATGCAATCTTCATCGAGGCTCGCGCCGTTTCGGGGGGCACGCAGGTAACCACCAACTATCCCACCTTTTTCTTCTATGGATCGGAGTTCACGGTCCAAGGTGGAGTTCGAGATCTCGAGGGAGCCCTCGTCGTGCTGAAGGCAATCGACGAGGATGGTGGGTTCAGGGGAAGTGGTCACGTCGAGCGAGACGGGGCGAATGGATTGACGCTCAATCAGGTGCGTATTCACCGGCCTCCCGCCCACGCGATGATGGACATCGTCGCGGGGGCCAACCTGGGACTGGCGGACATTCATCTCGTGGAGTGGAGCCAGCCTGTCGCCGGTGATTGGCCGTCGACGCCCACTTCATACTGCAACTTTTTTGGAGGCGAACCCTGCGATCCGAATGATCTAGAGTGTCACCCCTGTAGCGATCCCCATCCTCCCGTTCCACCAACTGTTGAATGCACTGATGATGTCGACAATGACAGCGACGGGAAGGTTGATGTCGACGGGTATCTTGTCTTTGAGCCCGATCCCATGTGCGACCACGCAGTCAGTTGCGCTCCGTTGCCTGGCAATGAATTTCCCGAACATTCGCACAAGCACGAGGCGGGGAAGTACTATGCAATATTTGGTGATGTGGTGTTCTGTACCGAGCATGCGCACGACTGGAAGCTTTTTATCGAAGAGCGCTCAGCCTTTGTCAAGGAGGTGTTCGAAAATTCCACGTCGGATGTGTCGTACAACGAGTTCATAGGTCAGATCAATGTGGTTCCTGTTCGATGGTTTGCTTCGAAGTGCTGGATTCTGCCGACGCCCGACGCTGCCCGTGAGTGCCGACAAGCAGGAGGGACGTGCGGTGCGTTCGACCAAGGATCACATGTCTACCCGTACAGGGGGCTGGGAAATGCGAGGGTCAACTATCTGAGCTATATTGATGCAATGTATGGAGATTATGAGCATGCGGTCAAGTTGCCCTTGCCCTACACATCGATTCGTTACCCGGCGGATTTTATTCAGTTACTCGTATGGCAAGGCGAGGGTGACTATTCGGGAAGCGATGACTGGGGCGGGACGACGGTGACTGCGGGGGTCGGATCGGTTGTGAATGCGGCGTGGGACGATCCGAACAATGGAAATTATAGTGTTGGTGAGGCATTGAACCCCTCGGCGCATGAAATCGGTCATCTCTTTGGTTGCACACATTGCGATTGGGAGACGTATCCGGGGGAGGGGGGGGTGTACCCCGTACTCTACGACGTGATGAGTTCGGAGGATGTCAATCCTGAATGTGACATCAATGTGGTCAATGGCGAGCGAACGCGGCGGTTCTCGGGGAGCTGTGCTAACAAGCTTCACGTCGGAATCAATTCTCGGACGGCCCCCGCCGGCGGCCCACACTTCGGGTTCTGATGCAGCCTCGAGCGAATCAACGGCGATTGGCATTTCTCCTCACCTTCGCCGCCTGCGGCCCAGGGGGAGCGGAAGGCGACGCGAGCGAAGGGTTCGACGCGGATCTCGAGTGCCCCGACATCGTCGATGTCGAGATGTCCACGTCGGGAACACAGACCTGCGCGCTCGGGTCGAAGGGTCGAGTCCGTTGCTGGGGTAGCATCGGTGCGTTCGATCCGAATTCAGTCGGCGATGACGAACCGGCTTGGCGCGCACCTTGGTTGGAGTTCGAGGTCGTGACGCTGTCTGTCGGCTCTGATGTATGTGGTGTGACCAGCAATGGCTTGCTCGGCTGTCGAGACCCCGCCCAGGCTTTCGCATGGGATGTCCAAACTGGGCTCATCGTGTCAGGCATCTTCGATCTCGGCGCCCTCGCTCTAGCGGTCTCCGTGGGGGACCCCGGGGCATGTGCCTTGCTCGACGACGGGAGCCTTCGCTGTTGGGGAAAGGCCGTCGTCGTGGGCGTCGAGACCCAAGCGCAACAGACAGGTGACGATGAAGCGCCCGCGGTTCCGGAGTTGCCGTCGCCAGCGACACGAGTCTCGGTGGGAACCTCGACCGCTTGCGCCGTGCTCAGCACCGGCGACGTCGCTTGTTGGGGAGATGGCGGCGAGTGTTTCGAGGATTTTCCTTGTGGAGCGCTGGGCGTTCCGGGCGTCCAGCAGTCGGCCGTACCACTGTTGGTCGATCTACCTTTGGCTGTGGCGGATGTTAGCGTGGGCAACTACGCCGCGTGCGCCCGATTCACGGATGGGAGCTTCACTTGTTGGGGGGCCGCCAACTCGGTGGGCCGAGGTGGCGTGGGCGGCAACATCGGGGACGACGAGAGCCCTGGCTCGCTCGCTCCGCTCGCGTTCGACGAACCCGTGGAAGAGGTGGATGTCGGCCGAGTCGGCGGATGTGTCCGCCTCGAAGGGGGCTCGGTGCGATGCTGGGGCCCCACGCTCATCGCGGATCCGCTCGACTGGGGGAACGACGTCAGGCTCGACGCGCTCACCGCAGAGCCGCTTCCGTTGCCCGAAGCTGCGCTGGCGATCACCGTCGGGAGCTCCAACGCATGTGCCTTGGGTGAGTCCGGAGCAGTCTATTGTTGGGGAACGCCGGCCGACGGTGCCTTGGGCTACGGTCACGAACACGTGATCGGGCTCGACCCCACGATCACCGAAGTTCAGCCCGTTCCGGTGCTCGACCCTCGCTGCGACCAGTGAACGAACCGATCTCGGTGCGGCATCGAGTTCATTCGCGTGACCGACCAGCGCGGATCGAGCACCGAGCAGACACGAGATGCCAGCCTTGGCCACGGGTACCTCTTCACCAGCGCGAGCAACCGTAACTTGAGTTTCTGTTTTTTCTGCGACTGATGGTCGGGGATGGCGCAGATCCGCGCGGTGCCTGGGCGGCAAGGAGCCGCGCGGGTACCTTCCCCCGAGTCCTCGCATGCACCTGCTCCGACAGACCTGGCTGCTGACGCGCAACGATCTGCGCCAGGAGCTGCGCCAACTCGAGCTGGTCGTGACCGCGGGCTTCTTCACGCTGGTCGTGCTGATCATGTTCGCGCTCGCGTTCAGCACCCTCGACGACGAGGTTCAGCCGCGCGCGGTGCCGGGCATGATCTGGCTCTGCTTGGCCTTCGTCGGCGCGCTGACGCTCACTCGCGTGTTCGATCGCGAGCGCGAGGCCAGCACCTTCGCGGCGCTCTTGGCCGCGCCGGTCGATCGCCTCGCGATCTATCTGTCCAAGCTGCTGGTCACGCTCGGCGTGCTGCTGATCTGCGCCGCGCTGCTGATCCCCGGGCTCGCACTGATCTTCCCGGCGGCCGGGATCACGCGCGCTCCGATGCTCGCGCTGGGCGTGCTGACCTTGCTCGGCTGCCTCGGCTACGCGGCGGTCGGGACCTTGTTCGCGGCCGGGCTCGCGACCAGCAGCGGCAAGAACGTGCTGCTCTCGGTCGTCCTCTATCCGCTGACCACCCCGGTCCTGCTCTTCGCCCTGGTCGCGACCGCGCGCCTGCTCGAGGGCCACGCCGAGACCTGGTCCGCGCTCGCCCAGTTCGCTGCGCTCGACGCCATCTTGTTGGGCGTCGCGGCCTGGCTCTTCGAATCGGTCTTGGTCGGCGTCGGCCAAGCACCCGCTCCCCACCCGACGGCTCGCTCGACGGCCGAGAGGACCTCTCGATGAAGTACGTGCCCTACGTCTTGCTCGCGATCGCTGCGCTGCTCTTCCCCTATGCCGTGTCGCAGGTGTTCTTGCACACCCCAATCGAGGCCGAGATGGGCACCGCGCAGAAGATCTTCTACTTCCACGTGCCGCTGGCCTGGACCACGATGGTCTTCGGCGTGGTCTGTGGGATCGCGGCCGGCATCCAGCTGCGCATACGCAGCGAGCGGGCCGAGGCGATCGCGGTCGCGGCTGGCGAGATGGTCGTGCTCTGTGGCGCGGGCGTGCTGATCACCGGGCCGATCTGGGGCGACGCGACCTGGGGCACGCCCTGGACCGGCGACGCGCGCCAGACCAGCACCGCGCTGCTCTGGCTGGTCTTCGTCGCCTACTTGCTGGTCCGTCGCTACGGCCCGGCCAACTCCGATCGCCTGGCCGCCGCGCTGGCGATCTTCGGCGCCGTCGACGTGCCGATCATCTACTACGCGGTGAAGATCTGGAAGACGATCCACCCGCAGACGACCGTGGTCGGCTCGCTGCCCGGCAGCATGTGGGCGACCTTGTGGCTGTGCGTGGCGGCGATCTTGCCGACCTGCATCGCCCTGGTCTGGATCCGCGCCGACCAAGAGCGCAGCGCGATGGCCCTCGATCGAGCTTGGATCGAGCGCGACGCCGCAGCTGCAACCGCCTGAACTCGAGGACACATCATGGACATCACAGCTTTGCCCGAATCCGAGTCCGCCGCTCCTGGCGGAGAAGCCGAGAGCCCCGAGAACGTCAAGAAGGTCGAGGGCCGCGACCCCGAGACGGTCAGGCTCAAGCGCGCCTACGAGTCCGAGGTCGAGGCCAAGGTCGCCTCCGATCACCAGCACATCGTCTGGGCCTACGGCGTGATCTGGGTGCTCTTCGTCGGCTACGGCATGCTGCTGTGGCGGCGAGCCAACGCCCAGCGTGCCGACCTCGAGCGCCTGCAAAAGCGATGACCACCGGCCACTTCATCTACATCCCCGGCATCTTGCTGCTCGGGATCGTGATCGGCTTCGTGCTCGGCGGGCGCAAGACCGAGCTGGCCCGCGCCGAGCAGGGCGAGAAGGACGAGCGTCGCGCCGCTCGCGAGGCCCGACGGCGGGCCGAGCAGCAGAACGCGCCGAGTCCTCCGACGCCCCCGGCCGCGCCCTGATCCTGAGCAAGCTCGGTGATTTTCACCGCTGCGCGCCCTCCTGCGGCCGCTTGCGGGCGCTCGTGCGGGCGTCCATGATGGCGGCCCCGCAGCCAAGGAGCCGCACCGCATGTTCAACTTCGCCATCTCCGACGAGCAGCAGCAGCTGATCGACACCGCTCGCAAGTTCGCCGCCGAGCACATCATTCCTGTCGCCGGCGAGTACGACGAGAGCGAAAAATTTCCGACCGAGGTCTTCCAGAAGGCCTTCGAGCTGAGCTTGATGAACGTCGAGATCCCCGAGGACTACGGCGGGCTCGGCCTCGGCACCGTCGATGGTTGCTTGATCGCCGAGGAGCTCGCCTACGGCTGCACCGGCATGTCGACCTCGATCATGTGCAACCACCTCGGCGCGCTGCCGCTGCTGGTCGCGGGCAGCGAAGCGCAGAAGCAAAAGTGGCTCGGTCGCGCGACCGAGACCATGCAGTTCATGAGCTACGCCTGCTCCGAGCCCGACGCCGGCTCCGACGTCGCGGCCATGAAGGCTCGCCTGACCAAGAAGCCCGGCGGCGGCTGGCTGCTCAACGGGCAAAAGCGCTGGATCACCAACGCCGGCCACGCCAGCACCTACACCGGCTTTGCGACCCTCGACCCCGCGCTCAAGCACAAGGGCATCACCGCCTTCGTGATCGACCGCGACATGCCCGGGGTCAGCGTTGGCCGCAAAGAAAAGAAGCTCGGTCAGCGGGCCTCGGACACCTGCGACGTGCTCTTCGAAGACGTCGAGCTGACGGACGAGAACATCCTCGGCGAGCCCGGCCAGGGCTTCTACGTGGCCATGGAGGTGTTCGACAAGTCGCGGCCGATGATCGGCGCGGCCTGTTCGGGCTTGATCCGCCGCTGCCTCGACGAGTCGCGTCGCTACGCGCTCGAGCGCAAGACCTTCGGGGTCCCGATCGCCGAGCACCAGGCCATCCAAATGATGATCGCCGACATGGCGATCGCCTACGAGGCGACCCGGATGCTCACGCTCAAGGCGGCCTGGGAGGTCGACCAAGGCGTCAAGCGGACGATGACCTCGTCGTTGGCCAAGTGCTTTGGCGCCGACGCGGCCGTGAAGTCGGCGACCGACGCCGTGCAGATCTTCGGCGGCTACGGCTACACCCGCGAGTACCCGGTCGAGAAGCTCTACCGCGACGCCAAGCTGCTGCAGATCTACGAGGGCACCTCGCAGGTCCAGCGGATCGTCATCGCTCGGAACATCTTCCGCGGCTGATCCGTCGGCAAGGATGCGCACGCCGACCGTGACCGACGAACGAGCGATCGGCGTGTTCGACAGCGGGGTCGGTGGTCTCACCGTCCTCGACGCTCTTCGTCGGCGCTTGCCGGCGGAGAGCTTCTTGTATCTGGGCGACACCGCTCGCTTGCCCTACGGGACCAAGAGCCCCGAGACCATACGCCGCTACGCTCGCCAGGCCGCGGGCAAGCTGATCGAGCGCGGCGTCAAGCTGCTGGTCATCGCCTGCAACACCGCCTCGGCGGTCGCCGTCGAGGACCTCACCGAGGCCTTCGCCCCGGTCCCGGTGATCGGCGTGATCGAGCCCGGCGCCGAGGCGGCCTGCGCCGCGACCCGAACCGGCCACGTCGTCGTGATCGGGACCGAGGGCACGGTCCGCGGCGGCGCCTATCAACGCGCCATCGCCCGCCGCCAGCCCGACATCCGCGTCGACGCGCTGGCCTGCCCCTTGTTCGTCGCGCTCGCCGAAGAGGGCTGGGTCGAGGGCCCGATCGTCGAGGCCGTCGTGCGTCGCTACCTCGAGCCGCGGCTCGAGGACCTCGGCCACGGCAAGGTCGACACGCTCGTGCTCGGCTGCACCCACTTCCCGGTCTTGCGCGCCGCGATCCAGCGCGTGTGTGGACCCGGCGTGACCTTGGTCGATTCGGCCGAGACCACCGCGAGCGTCGTCGCGGGTCGCGTCGAGCGGGTCGCGAGCGGGAGCGGAGTCGGTGGGGTTCGCTTCATCGCGACCGACGCGGCCGAGCGCTTCGCTCGGGTCGGCGGGACCTTCTTGGGCGCCGCGATCGCGGCCGAGCAGATCGAGCTGCTCGACCTTTGAGCGTGGCCCGATTTCATGGGCACGAATAGGTCGGTGGCTCGCGCTTGACCTTGCCGAATTCGAATAGTGGGCATTTCGAAGTCTCCGGAACGAGCGAAATGGTCGGGGCGAAGTTGGTCAGCTGCTCTTGCGTCGTCGCCACTTCTCCTATAGAAACTGAACTACATGGTTCAGCGTCGAAGTGACTGCCTCGATGCCTCGTTCGCCGCGCTCTCGGACGCGACCCGACGTGGCGTTCTGGACCAGCTCGGACGTTCCGACGCCTCGATCACGGCGCTCGCCGAGAGGTTCAACATGACCCTCACGGGCATGAAGAAACACGTCGGTGTGCTGGAGCAGGTCGGGCTCGTCACCACGCAAAAGGTCGGGCGCGTGCGGACCTGCAAGCTCGGCCCGCACCGACTGGACCAAGAGGCGGCATGGATCGAGCTACACCGCCGGCTCTGGGCCTCACGCATCGACGAGTTGGACAGGGTCGTCGAGGAACTGAAACAAAAGGAGAAGGTCGATGAACGAAGGAAGCGAAAGTGAGCCCACCCCCATGAAGAATCCTACGACGGTGGAGCGGACGTCCGAGCGTGAGATCGTCGTCACGCGAACCGTCAACGGCCGCGCGCGCCTCGTGTTCGAGGCGTGGACCAAGGCAGAACTGTTCAGGCGGTGGTGGGTGCCGAAGTCGTTTGGTCTGACGTTGCTCTCATGCGAGATGGATGTTCGCGTGGGAGGTCAGTATCGCCTGGTGTTTCGGCACGGGGATTCGACGATGGCGTTCTTCGGCACGTACCGCGAAGTGACGCCGCCCTCGCGCCTCGTTTGGACGAACGCGGAAGGAGACGATGGCGAGACGGTCACCACGGTCACCTTCGACGAAAAAGCCGGGAAGACGTTGCTGGTCGTGCATGACCTCTATCCCTCAAAGGATGCACTCGACGCCGCGATCGCCTCTGGGGCGACGGGCGGACTGCCAGACCAGCTCGACGAGCTTGACGCGTTCCTCGCCAGCTTGGGCACGAGCTCGGAGAACGTATGACGTGACGAACGGGGAAGCTCGGCTCAGCCGCGCAGGAAGGCGCCGACGCGATCGAGCGCGCGCTGGCCATCCTCGAGCATGATCGCGAAGAGATGCCAAGCGTGGAACATGTCCTCCCACGCTTCGAACTCGACGTCGACGCCGGCCTCGCGGGCCCTGTCGGCGAGCTGCTTGCCTTCGTCGTGCAGCTTCTCGGCGGCGCCGACTTGGACGAGCAGGCGCGGGAGGCCGCGGAGGTCGGCGTGGAGCGGCGAGGCCAGCGGGGTCTTGGGGTCCTGCCCGCGCAGGTAGGCCTGGGCCATCATGCGGACGATCGCGGGGACCATGACCGGATCGTCGTTGGCGTCGAGCGAGGCCGAGTCGCAGACCATGTCGACCCAGGGCGACATCAGGGCGATGGCCCCCGGGAGCGGGTGGCCTGCGTCGCGCAGGGCCAAGGCGGTGGCCAGCGCCAGGCCGCCGCCCGCCGACTCGCCGGTGATGCCGATCTTCTCGGGCGCGAAGCCGGCTTCGTCGACCAACCAGCGGAAGGCATGGACGGCGTCCTCGACCGCGGCCGGGACGGCGTGCTCGGGCGCGAGCCGATACTCGATCGAGAGCACCGCGGCGTTGGCTGCCTTGGCGATTCGACTCGCGGGGTCACGGTGCGAGGCGAGCGAGCCAAACATGAAGCCGCCGCCATGCACGAAGAGCACGGCGCGGTCCGGGTCGGCGCCCGCGGGTCGCAGCCACTCGGCCGGCACGCCGCCGGTCTGGGCCGACTCGCGCTCGATGCCCGGCAGCGGCGGGTACATGCTGGTGAACGCGTCGTAGTTGCGACGCATCTCTTCGATGGTCTGGGTCGCGTTGGCGACCGGGTTGGCCGCGAGCATCTGATAGATCTGTTGAACCTGTGGGTTGGCCATGGCGGTGGTCGGGAGTCGGAGGGGAGTCTCAGGGGACGACGACGAGCGAGAAGGAGGTGTCGCTGGCGGACGAGACGCCAGGCGGTTGGAAGACGACTTGTGCAGGGAGCAGGCCCGAGGTGGCCACGAGGGGCGCCTCGTAGTTGACCAAGGCGACGGTCGGGTTGATGATCGTGACCTCGAGCGAGCTCGCCCCGCTGAGGGCCACGTACTTGCCGATCAGCGCCACGACTCGACCACCGTCCTCGTTGAGGCGCCACTGGCCGAGGCCGACGTCGAACTCGAAGCCGAGCTCGACCGCGACGCCGACCTCGACTTCGTTCGTGGTTCGGTTGACGCGGACCCGGCCCGGAGCGTCGAGCAGCAGCTCGTTCCAAAACACGAGCGCTTCGGCGACCGCGTCTTGGAGCGCCTGCGACTGCGCGGCCTCGTGGGCGATCCTGGGACCGGCGTACCAGGTCCCGGCGCTCGAGAACTTGGTCGTCGCGCTGTAGAAGACCTGGGCGTACTGCTCTTGCGAGAACGCGGCTTGGCGAAAGAGCGTGATGAAGCCGCGGTAGTAGTCGAGCACCCGCACGAGCGGGTTGATCGTGACCAGGTATTTTTTGAAGTAGGGGACCGGGATGAACTCCGGCACGCTCGGGATGGTCATCACCCGCGGGATCGACTGGGCCGCGACGACCAAGGTCGCGCCGGCCGAGTTGAGCACCGCGGTCGGGACGTCCTGGCTGAGCCCGCCATCGAGGAAGCGGGTGTTGCCGATGTAAGTCGCGACGAAGGGCGGCATCGAGCCGCTGGCCATCAGCGACTTGCCGGCGAGGCCCGAGATCATGTGGACCGCGTCGCCCTTCTCGGCCGAGGTCGCGACCGAGATGGTCGGCTGGGCGAGGTCGCCGAGGTCGACGAAGTGAGTCGCCCAGCCCAGCCACCAGGTCAGCGGCATGTTGTTGATCAGCGCGAAGAAGACCCCCCAGCCGATCGTGTTGGAGTTGAGCAGCATCCGCAGCAAGCCGCGATCGCCGAGCGCGGCGTAGAAGGCCGTGATGAAGGCGCCGGTGCTCGAGCCCGACATGATGTCGATCGGCACGCCAGCGTCGCGCAGCTGCTCGATGAAGGGGATGCCGACGTAGGACTGGGCCCCGGCGCCGCCGATCGCGAGGCCGACGCGGCGCTGGGTCACCGTTCGGGCCCAGCGGCCGAAGCTCTCGACGTTGTCCTCGGCCGGGGTCGGCAGCACGATCGTCGGGTCGCCCTCGAAGCGGAGCCGGACCGCGTCGAGCGGCCAGGCCGGTGGCTTGAACGCGGTCGAGCCGTAGAGCTGGGTGACGACGGTGACCCAGCGCTTCAACCAATTGCGCAGGCGATGGGTGGCGATCGCGTCGCTGAGCCACTGCTGGGCCGCCTGCCCGGGGTTCATCGAGTTCAAGATCCCGAGCAGCTCGATCAGCAAGGTCTTGATCACGTGCGCTTCGGGCATCGGCCCGAGCAGCACGACCGGCTGAACCGGCACGATCGGCAAGATGCCGATCGTCAGCGGCAGGTTGTTCCAGACCTCGGGATCGTCGAAGAGGTAGTCGATGCAGGCCGGGCAGGGCAGCCCGACCATCGCGGCCCAGAGCTGGGCGTTGAGCGAGCCGTTGGGGTCGATGCTGCTGGTCTCGATCAGGACCTGATCGAAGGCGATGCCCCAGTCGACGGCAAAGTCGATCAGCGCGGTGTTGACCGTGGTCGTGACGTTGGCGGCCAGCGGCACCCGGATCTCGGTCGGCGGTGAGCTCGGGGGTGGCAGCGAGCCGTCGTCCCAGACCACGTGCAGGACCCAGACCAGATCGTCGAGCTCGACGCGAATGGTCTCGGCCAGGATGCCGACGACACCCGCGATCGGCAGGCTGGTCCGATCGACGCTGGCGTCGGCCAGCACCATCGTCATGGTCGTCTCGGTGACCAGCGGATAGAGCGAGGAGGTGGTCATGGTTGGCCCTTCTTCTGCGGCTCGTCGCGGGGTCCGAGGCTGCGCGCGAACGCGGGGATCTGGCGCATGCAGGTCTCGAGCGCGGTCCGGGTCAAGCTGACGGCCGTGGTCTCGCCGATCGCCTTCGGCTGCGAGATCGCCTGCGCCTCGGCCTCGGGCGTGAACAAGTCGGCGCCGTCCATCTGGCCGACCTCGATCGACTTGGCCTCGTCTTCGACCGAGACTTGGAGCTGGCCGTCGATCACGTAGTAGAGCGCGGTTGGGCCGGGCTCGGGCTCGGGCTCGTCGCCCTGATTCTCGTCGGGGTTCAGCACGACCAGCGGCCAGAGCTTCATGGTCGGCGCCCACTCGAGCAGCTTGTACAAGTGGACCGGCGCCGCGCGGGCGAAGAGCGGCTTTTCACGCATGGTCGCGACGATGTCGGGCGCGCTGCACATGGTCGGGACCATCTGAAACAGCTTGTCGAGCACCGCGCGGCCGATCTCGGGCAAGAACACCGCGTCGTAGCGATCGGCGGGCAGCTCGAGCACCCAGATCACGCTGAGCGCATGGCAGCGGATCAGCGGCATCTCCCCTCTCGACCAGACACCCGCGAGCTCGTGCCTGCGGCCCCAATCGTTGACCGCTTCGAGCCCGAAGACCGAGCCAGGCGAGAGCATCCACGCGCTCTTTTGATCGGCGCTGCGGTTCGAATCCCAGGTCGCGCGGCCGTGGACGACGAAGCGCAGCGGTGCCCGATAGTTGGGCGACTCGTCGGTGAAGAAGCGCGTGCCCTCGTCGTAGCGGACCAGCTTCAGCTCGCTGGCAAGCAGCGCGAGCGCTTGCTCCGAGAGCCCGGACAAGACCGGACAGCTGGCCAAGAATCCCGGAAGTTGGCTCGTCTCCGGCAGCGGAAACTGGTTCTTGAACATCTGCTTTGGACTCGCCATCTCGATCCGGCGCGAGTATAACCGGCGCGGAGTCCGACTTGAACCGCCAGCTGACGACCACCGAGCGTGTGTTCCTCGCGATGGCCGAGCGGGTGGTCATGAATCCAGTGGTGATGGTCCGCTGCCGCGGCTCGCTTTCGATCGAAGCGGTCGAGCACGCGGTGCGCAGCGTCCAGCGCAGGCATCCCGCGTTGCAGGTCCGTGTGGTTCGTGACGCGATGCCCTGGTTCTCGGATCGCGAGGTCGGGCCTGTTTCGGTCCGCGTGGTCGAGCGACGCGACGCCGAGCATTGGCGCGAGGTCGTCCGCGACGAGCTCAACATTCCGATGGACATCGAGCGCGGGCCGCTGATCCGCTTCGTGCTGGTCCGCGACGAGCAGGCTTGCGAGCTGATCTGCACGACCGATCACGTCAACGCCGACGGCCGCTCGGGTCTCTTCGTGCTCCGCGACGTGCTCCGCGTGATCGATCGGCCCGACCTGCGCCTGGTCCCGCTGCGCGAGCGGACCTGCTTCGACGACTACCTGCCGACCAGCGCCTTCGACCTGCGCATGCCCGACTCGCTGCGCGGCCTCCTGGCCGAGCGGACCCGCGATTGGCTCGGTCGGGTCGAGCGCGTCGGCCAGCGCCTGAGCGAGCGCGAGCTCGAGCCGCCGATGGCCCGGGCGCCGATCGAGTTCGTCCATCGCCGCCTCGATCGCGAGCAGACGGCCGGGCTCGAGCGAGCCTGCCGAGCTCACGACAACACGGTCTTGTCCGCGCTCGCGGTCGCCTGCGCCCACGCCCTGGTCACGGTCGAGCGGCCCGACGCCAAAGGCGTGATCGGCTGCATCACCCCGATCGACATTCGCCCGCTGCTCCAGCCCTCGGTCGGCGACGACTTCGGCATCTATGCCTGGGCGCCGACCTCCTATCACCCGATCGGCCCCGACGCCGACTTCTGGGCGATGGCCCAGCGCATGCGCAAGATCGTTCGTGGCTATCGCAGCATGCCCGCGCTGGCCGGCATGCGCCGCTTGATCGACGCGATGGAATTCACCGAGGGCACCGCGCTGGCGAGCAGCTACGACCGGATCATGCGGGTCGCCCTCGACGGCGTGATGGTCGTCAGCAACCTCGGCCGCGTCAGCCTGCCCGAGCGCGCCGCCGGGGTCGAGGTCGAGTCCTTCGGCTTCTTCGCGATGATCCCCAACGTCGAGTTCGTGATGGGCGTGCAGAGCTTCCGCGGCGTGCTCGAGATGAACTACTGCTGCTCGCGCCAGTGGATGCGGCCCTCGGTGATCGAGGGCGTGGCCGATCGCGTCGAGGCTGCGCTCGACGCCGCGATCGGGGTCGAGGCCCGCGGGACCGCCCGACGCTTGCGCTTTGGCTGAGCGTAGCGCCAACCAACGAATCAGGGCTCGCGCGGCGGCGGTGGGCCGAGGTCGAGCGTCACCTCGATCGTCTCGCGCGACTCCACGTCGATGCGAAGCGGCGCGCTCGAGCTCGGATCGTCGGGATGCCAAAATGCTTGGGCACGCGGGTCGGCGGCATCGCGCGGGGCTTGGACGTCCGCGCCGCTCTCGCTCAGGGCGACGCCAGAGATGGAGTCGGCCAAGCTTCGATCGCCGACCATCACCTCGCTGGCGACCAGCAGCTCGAGCGTCGTCGTCGTGGGCATCGTCTCCCACCACGATTGGATCGGTAGACCCCGAATCGTCATGTCGCCACCCGCCGGCAGCAGCACCGCCCAGAAGTTGCCGCCGACGCCCTTGGCGAGGATCGTGTGGGGCTGCTCGGAGGTTCGATAGACCTGCAGCTCGGCGAGCTCGCCACCCGGTCGGGGCGTGTCTTGGCCGGCGTAGGGGAAGGTCTGCGGCAAGATCAACCATCGCGGCGCGGCTGCGGGGTTGTGCAAGCCGACGTCGAAGTAGAGATTGGCGAGCGGTGGTTTGCCGCGCCAGAGGCCGACGCTCACCGCCATGGTCAGCGCTGGCGTGACGTCTGGCGGGGGTGGATCGGCGACAGGCGTCGACGGCTCGGCGGCGTTGGTCATGGGCTCCGAGGGTGGGCTGCCCGGGCTGCACGCCAGCGCAACCATGGCGAGCAGGATCAGGCGTGAAGATGGGGGCACGCGACCAGGGTATCAGGGCCTGCGCATTGGCGGTCGAGTAAGCGGCCAAACTCGAACTACGCGGATTCGCCGATGCCTGCTCGACGATGCGCGAGCAGGTTATTGTCGCTCGATGCTCGCGCCTCGCTCCTTCGTCGCTCAGGTCCTGACGCTCGCCGTGTGCACCTCGATGCTCGCCGCGTGCAGCAACGAAGCCGGCGCCGACGAGGCCGACAGCGTCAGCGACAGCGCGAACGACAGCGGCCCGAGCGAGGGCGGCGAGGCGTCCTACGGCGAGGTCTTCGAGGGCGGCGAGTATCACCTCGGCCCGGTCGACTGGGCCCAGAGCGAGTGGAACAACGCCTGCGGACCCTACCCCGAAGAGATCCAGCAGCTCGAAGGCATCTACCTCTCGGGCCTCGAGGCCAGCCACACCGCCATGGGCGAGCTCTGCGACGCCTGCGTTCGAATCGACAGCGCCCAGGGCAACACGCTCATCACCCGCGTAGTCACCTACGGCCAGACCACGCCCAACAGCATCGATCTCAGCCCCGAGGCCTACGCGTTGCTCGACGAGGGCGAATATCCGCGGCTGATGAGCTGGCAGGTGACCAAGTGCCCGGACAGCGGCAACCTTCGCTATCAATTCCAGACCGGGGCGCACGAATATTGGTCGAGCCTGTGGATTCGCAACCAACGAATCGCGGTCGCCAAGGTCGAGGTCAAGAGCAGCAACCACGCCGATTGGTTCGCGCTCGAGCGGGCCGGCGACGGCACCTTCACCTACGCCGGCGGGTTCGGAGCGGGCGAGTTCACGCTCCGGGTCAGCGCCCTCGACGGGCAGACGGTCGAAGACACCTTCGCCAGCTTGCCGCCAGGGGCCGTCGTCGAGTCGGTCGGGCAATTCGAGTAGCGATTTTCACCGATCTCGATTCCGCCGATCTCGATTCCGCCGATCTCGATTCCGCCGATCTCGATTCCGCCGATCTCGATTCTGCCGATCTCGATTCCGCGATCTCGATTCTGCCGATCTCGAGGACTTGCATACCCCGCATTCACCGCGTCGATCAGGATCTCCAGTCGCTCTTGGCGGCGGCGCCAACGTCCGCGAACTCGGGCGGCGGGGAATGTCGGCGTCCCTCCGAGGCGGACGTTGGCGTTCGAGTACGAGTGGGGGAGCCGAGCGTGGGGCGGCGATATTCCCCGTGAAGCCCCCCACTTCGGGAGCACGAGCATCCGCGAAGGATCACTCGCGAAGGATCATCCGCGAAGGATCATCCGCGAAGGATCACTCGCGAAAGACCTGGACCATCGCCTGCTCCCACCAAGCCTGCACCACCGGCCCGAGACTCAGCGCGCTACCCCAAGCATCGACGCCGACCGGATGCCGGAGGCGCGGCGCGTCGGCGAGGGCGATCGCGGCGACGACCTCGGCGACCTTGCGGGGATCCGCGTTGGCGAACCACTTCTGCACCTTCGCCTTCGCGGCGGCGAGCGAGGCCCGGCTCTTGGCGTGCACGCTCACGCTCGGCTCGGGCCCGCTGCGTTCGAAGATCCCGGTCGCGGGGAACATGCCCGGCTCGACCAGCGCGACGAACACGTTGTAGGGGATCATCTCGTAGCGAAGCGCCTCCGACCAGCCTTCGACGGCGAACTTGCTCGCGCAATAGGCCGAGTGATCGGGCAGGCCACGGCGGCCGCTGACGCTCGAGACGTTGATGACCTTGCCGTACCTGCGCTCGCGCATCGCGGGCAGCAGCGCGCGGGTGAGCCGGACGAGGCCGAAGAAGTTGGTCTCGAATTGCCCGCGCAGCTGGGCCTCGTCGATGTCCTCGGCGAAGCCGGTCAGCATCACGCCGGCGTTGTTGACCAGCACGTCGACGGCGCCATCACGATCGAGGATCTGCTCGACCAGCGCGTCGCTCTGCTCGGCGTCGGTGACGTCGAGCGCGACGAGCTCGACGCGCGCGAGGCCGAAGCCGGACGCCTCGAGGGCGCTGCGCAGCGGCCCGGCCCGATCGAGGTCGCGCATGCTCGCCCAGACCCGAAAGCCGCGGGCGACCAGCTCGACGCAGGTCAGCAGGCCGAAGCCGCTCGACGAGCCCGTGACCAAGGCGGTGCCGCGCTGCATCAGGTCGCTCGCTCGCTCAGCGCCTTGGCCTGGTCGGGCCCATGCTGGTCGGGCCCGTGGATGACCACGTCCATCAGCAGCTGGTAGACGCCGTGCATCTGGCCGCCGGTGAAGTCGATGATCGCGCTGTTGAACCAGGCTCCGGCGTCGCTGGCCAGGACCGAGACGAAGGCGGCGACCTCTTCCATGGTGTTCATGCGCCCGGCCGGGAACATGCGATCGTGGATGGCCTTGACCCGATCCCAGACCTCGGCCGGGAAGATCCACTGCAAGGCGGCCGACTCGACGGTGCCGAACTTGAGCGCGTTGACCCGGTAGCCCTGCGGCCCGAGCTCGAGCGCGAGGTGGCGGACGTAGGTCTCGAGCGCGGCCTTCGAGGCGGCGATGACCGAGAGGTTGCCGAGCAGCGACTCGTTGATCGCGTTGTCGAGCGCGAGGATCCGCGCGCCCGGGGCCAGCATCTGCTTGCGCAGCAGCGCCTGCGTCCAATAGACGAAGGAGTGGGCCATGCTGTCGAAGGTCTTTTGAACCTGCTTGGGATGGATCCACGCGCTCGGATCACCGCTGGCGAGCAGGCCGACCGAGGCATTGGCGATCGAGTGGACGACGATGTGGACCCCTTGCGCTCCGACGATCTCGCGGATCGTTTCGGCCTCTTCGTCGATCAGCTCGGGCTTGCCGGCGTCGGCGACCAACCAGCGGATCTGCTTGCCCGCGGCGCGCACGGACGCCTCGACCTCGGCCACGCCGTCGGGGTGGTTGCCGCGATGCAGGCCCATGATGTGCAGCCCGGGCTCGCGCGCGAGCGCCTTGCAGATCGCCAGACCGGCGCCCGAGGTCGCGCCGAGGATCAGCGCCCAAAGAGGTTTCGTAGCTTGCTCTGGTTGGCCCATGAATCGATGGTCGGATTGGTCGGGTTGGTCGGGTCGGACAGGCTGGACAGATCGTTGGCGAAGGGGTCGAGGCCGCTGCGCTCGAGCAGGTCGAGCGCGCGCGGCTGGGCGCGCGTGCGGGCCAAGGTCAGCAGCGCTTGCACGCGCGCCTGGACTCGCTCGTGCAAGCCCTGCAACGCGACCGGATCGCCGAGCAGAGCCTTGCGCTCCGACTCGGGATAGACCGGCACGACCGGCGCGCCGACGATCTGATGGATCCGGGCGGGGAAGGGCGGCGACATCGGGTAGAGCCCGAGCGGGCCGAGGCCCAACCAGAGCGCCGTGCTCGACTTGTCCATGCGCAGCCGCTGCTTGGTCTTGGCGTTGTCGTTGAGCCCGAAGTAGGTGGCGTCGACGCCCGAGGCCGCGACCGGGACGACCTCGACGCCGCGCGCGATGGCCAGCTTGAGGTAGCCGAGCCCCTGCCAGTCGACGCTGTAGCGGACCCAACCAGGTCGCAGACCCTCGCGCTCACCCCCGGGCGCGAGGATGACATGGCGACCTTTGGCGATCGCGTCGTCGAGCGTCGGGCCCTTGCCGGTCGACCAGGCCAAGCCCTCCGTCAGCCAGCGCAGGTAGGGCCACTTCATGAAGTCGTAGTGGACCAGCGCGAGCGGGAGGTAGCCCTGCTCGCGGTGGATCTCGGCGCCGAGCAAGAACAGATCCCAGGCGAGCGGCCGGCCGTGGTAGCCGACGACGATCTTGCACTCGTGCGTGCGCAGGTGCTCGAGGCCCTCGACGCTGTAGCCGAACCAGCGTCGCCACATCGCCATGGTCGCGAGCCAGTGGGCCTCGGTGATCCGCGAGCCCGTCATCCGCCGACCTCGTAGACCATGCCGCCGTAGCTGATGCCCGAGCCGACCGCGAGCAGCAAGAGCAGATCGCCGGGCCGAACCTTGCCGCTGCGCCAGAGTCGGTCGAGGCTGACCGCGACCGAGGCCGCGCCGACGCTGCCGATCTCGCCGACCACACGGATCAGTTTGTGCTCTGCGACACCGAGCTCGCGGATCAGCAGGTCGAACATGCGACCGTTGGGTTGGTGCGGGAGCACCCAGGCGATGTCGTCCATGGTCACGCCGGCGCGCGCGAGCGCCTGGCGAGCGCTCTCGAGCAGGGCCTCGGTCGCCTCGTCGGTGATTTTTTGATTGGATACACCGAAGCGGACGATCTCGCGGCTGCCGGTCAGGCCCGAGTGCCCGAGGGTGACGCTGCCGCGCAGCCGGCCATCGTTGCGCAGCCAGGACGAGCGCAGGCCTTCGTGGTCGGTTCCGGGCCCGAGCACGACAGCCGCTGCGGCGTCGCCAAAGATCACGTAGGAGCGGGGGTCGCTCGGTTCGAGATGGCGCGACCAAAGCTCGGAGACGACCACGCCGACCGGGCCGAGGCCGGTGGCGACGCTGCGGGCGGCGAGGTCGAAGGCGGTCAAGAAGCCCGTGCAGGCGTTGTTGAGGTCGATGCAGTCGCAGCTGCCGTGGAGATCGAGGGCGTCGCCGACCGCGTTGGCGGTCGCCGGCAAGAGCGTGTCCCCGCCGGTGCAGTTGAGCTGGATCAGCCGGACCAGCTGCTCGGCTTCGACGCCGGCATTGGCGAGCGCAAGCCGCATCACGTCGGCGGCAAGCGATGCGTGCGTGGTGCCGGGGTCGGCCCAGTATCTTGTCTGGATGCCCGTCCTTTCGATCAACTCGGCGGGATCGCGGCCTGGATAGGCTTCTGCACACACATCCGCGGTCGTCCGCGCGCGGCCGGGCAGCAGGCTTCCGGTTCCGAGGATGCGGACGGGGATCATCGGCGCGGATGATGGCACGTGGCCCACGCGGGGCCAAGCACGACCGGACCGCGTCGAGAGCGGGCCCCAATTGGCAATTGTGAGCAGATTCGAGCCGTACACATTCCAGCGCACGACGAGTGGATACGGATGGGCCGGTGTCGGGTAGACTCGCGGCCGCCCCCGCCTTGTCCGAACTCGAAAATACGCCTGGTCCCGCGACCCTCTCGGTCGTCGACGACACCTACGCCGATGCACCCGGCGGTGGGGCGACCTTTGTCGGCGACCGGACGCAGACGGGCGCGGGGCTCGGCACCAAGGTCGCCACGCTCGCGCGGATGAAGCCCGGCGAGCGGCTCGGCGGCTACGAGCTCGACACCCACCTCGGGTCGGGTGGCATGGGCGACGTCTATTCGGCTCACCACGCGACGACCCGCGAGTCGGTCGCGCTCAAGCTGCTGTCCCGAACCTCGCCGACCTTGCTGTATCGATTCAAGCGCGAGTTTCGAGCGCTGGCCGACGTCTCGCACCGCAACCTGATCAGCCTCGGCGAGCTGGTCGTGCTGCCCGACGGCGCGGCCTTCTTCACGATGGAGCTGATCGACGGGATCCCCTTCGTCGAGTACGTGCGCCGTCGGACTCGCGCGGGTCAGCTGCCCAACATGGTTCGGCTCGGCCGAGCCTTCCGCCAGCTCGCCGAGGGCATCGAGCGGCTGCACGAGGCCGAGTGCGTCCATCGTGACATCAAGCCCTCGAACTTGTTGGTCACCCGCGAAGGCCGAGTGGTCGTGCTCGACTTCGGCTTGGTCTCGGAGCTGGCCGAGCCCGACGAAGGGGTCTCGCGCGACGGTCAGGTGCTCGGCACGCCGGCCTACATGGCGCCCGAGCAGGCCGGGTTCGGGCAAGTCAGCCCGGCGACCGACTACTACGCGGTCGGCGTGCTGCTCTTCGAATGTCTGACGGGCGAGCTGCCCTTCCGGGGATCCGCGATGGAGATCCTGCTGCACAAGCAGGACGACGAGGTCCCCGATCCGAGCAAGCGGGTCGCGGGCGTGCCCCCGGCGTTGAGCGAGCTGTGCATGCGCTTGCTCGCTCGCGACCCGAGTCGACGACCGCAGGGCGTCGAGGTCCTGCAAGCGTTCTCGGCCGAGTCGAGCGGCGAGACCGAAGAGGTCGCGCCGCGCCGAAATCGTCGAGCGCATGGGCCCTTCGTGGGTCGAGCGAGCGAGCTTGCGCAGCTCCACGAGGCCCTGCAAGACGTCCACGCGCGGGGGTCGGCGGTGACCGTGCATGTCCGTGGCGCCAGCGGCCACGGCAAGACCGCGTTGATCGGCAAGTTCTTGGCGGAGGTCCGCAGCACCGGCGAGACGCTCGTGCTCCGCGGTCGCTGCCTCGAGCGCGAGTCCGTCCCTTACAAGGGCGTCGACGCGGTCGTCGACGCGCTCTCGGCCCACCTTCGCCGTCGGACCGAGCTCGACACGGCCGCCTTCCGCCCACGCCACCTCGCCCCGCTCGCGCAGATCTTCCCGGTGCTCAGCGACCTGTGGAGCCTCAAGGGCAGCCCGGTCAAGCGCTTCGAGCCGGCCGAGCTGCGCCGACTCGGGCTCGCGGCGCTGCGCGAGATTTTGACTCGGCTGGCCGACGAGCGCCCGCTGGTCATCCACATCGACGACTTTCAGTGGGCCGACGTCGACGGGGCCAACCTGCTCGGCTCGCTGGTTCGCCCGCCCGATCCGCCCGCGATCCTCTTGATCGTCTCGTTTCGCGATCTCGGCGAGGGTGAGCGCAGCGAGGCCTTGACCGAGCTGACCTCGGCCGAGTCGCGGCTCGGTCGTGACGTCCGCGAGCTCCGACTCGATCCGCTCTCGCCCGAAGAGGCGCGCGAGCTGGCCTGGAAGCTGCTCGAGCCCGCCGAAGAGGGCACGGTCGAGCAGGTCGCCGTGGCCCGGCAGCGGGCCGACTCCTTCGCCCGCGGCTCACGAGGCAACCCCTTTTACATCGGTCAGATGGTCCTCAACGAGGGCCCCGACGTCGACTCCGAGGTCGGCAGCAGCGGAGCCGGCGACGACCGACTCGTCGCGCGTCGGATCGTCGGCCTGACTCCCGAGGCGCGCCGGCTCTTGGCCGCGGTCGCGGTCGCGGGCGGCCCGACTCCGCTCACCGTGGTCCGAGAGGTCTACGAGGGCTTGATCCACGCCGACAGCTCGTGGTGCGAAGACATCGCCGATCTCGAAGACGTGATCGAGAGCCTCTGCGAGCTCGGCTTGCTCTCGCGCCGCGAGGAGCTCGACACCCACGACAGCTCGTCGAGCAGCGGCTCGGTGATCCCGGTCCTCGACGCCGCCCACGGACGAATTCGCGAGGTCACCGTCAGCGAGCTCGAGACCGAGGAGCTGCGCGAGATCCATCTCGAGTTGGCCAACGCGCTCGAGGCTCTCGGCGGCAAGCCCGAGGCCTTGGCCGAGCACCTCGAGCAAGCTGGCGAGTACGCCCGCGCGGCCGAGTACACCGAGCGCGCGGCCAAGCAGGCGGTCGAGACCTTGGCCTTCGCCCGGGCCGTCGAGCTCTACCGGCGCACGCTCAACCTGCTCGACATGCTGGAGATCGACGACCAGCTGCACACCATCGCTCGCGACTCTCGCCGCCAGCGACTCCGCGTCGCCCTGGCCGAGCAGCTGATCAACTTCGGCCGCTCGAGCGAGGCCGGTCGGCTCTTGCGCGAGCTGGCCGACGAAGTCGGCCAAGATCAGAAGCTGGCCTTCCGCCGCCAAGCGGCCGAGCAGCTGCTGCACGCGGGCCATGTCAGCGAGGGCATGGAGCTGGCCGGACAGGTCTTGCGCGAGATCGGCGAGGCGCCGCCGCGGAGCTTCTGGGCCTCGATGTTCTCGTTCATGTGGGGCCGGCTGCGCTTGAAGCTGCGTGGTCTCGCCTACACCGTCCGCAGCGAGGCCGAGGTCCCGCGCGCCCAGCTCGAGCACATCGACACCTTGTTGACGATCAACAAGGGCTTGGTCCTGCACCTCGAGATTCACGCGTGGGTGCTGCACAACCGCTTGGTTCGGCTGGCGCTCGACGCTGGCGAGCCGCGTCGGCTCGGGACCATGCTGGCCAACGAGATGACCATCGTCGCGAGCTTCGGCGGCGGCGGTCAGAACCTGGTCCACGAGCTCGCCAGCCAAGCGCGCGAGCTGGCCGCGATCGCTGGCGACACCGAGCTCGATCGCGTGATCGACTTCCAGCGCGACTTGGTCGACTACGCGCTCAATCGCTTCCGCGAGGCGACCGATCAGCTCTGCGCGTTGCTGCCTCGCCTCGACGACGTCCCCGGCGCCGACTGGATCCGCTTCTCGTCGGTGTTGGTCTACTCGAGCCTGTGCGTGATCACGGGCCGCTGGCGCGACCTGCATCGCAACCTGCCGCAGTGGCTGGCCGCGGCGCGCGAGCGTGGCAACCTGCGCGAGCTCGTCGAGCTCGACGCCTACGCCTCGATGACCGAGCTGCACCGCGGCGACCTCGTCCAAGCCCGCTACCACTTCGAAGCCGGCCGGCTCGCGTGGGACTCTTCGCGCTACACCTACACGACCCTGGTCCTCGATCGGACCGAGATCTTCTTGTCGCTGGCCGAGGGCAAGATCCCGGCCGCGCTCGCGCTCGTCGACAAGCTCTTGCACGCGATCAAGCGCTCGAGCGTGGCGCTCAACCCGGTCGTCTCGCGCTTCGTCGATCAGCTCAAGGTTCGGGCGTGGGCGATCGCCTGCGTGCACGCGCCGAACGACACCAAGTTGCAAGCCCAGGTCCGCAAGGTGATTCGGCGGCTGCGCAGCTCCAAGGTCTCGCTCTACGTCGGCGAGGCCGTGATCGCCGAGGCTGCCCTCGACTCGCTCGCCGGCGACCTCGGCAAGACTCGGCAGCGCTGGCGCGAGGCCGAGCTGCTCTTCAAGGAGCACGGGATCGAGAGCCACCTCGCGGCGATCCGCTGGCAGCTCGGGCGAGTGACCGAAGGCGAGGAGTCGCGGGCCTTTGCGGCGCAGGCGGCCGAGTACTTCGAGGTGCACGGCGTGGGGAATCCTTCGGCGTTTTCGGAGATGCTCGTGCCGGTTGCTCGGGTGGGTAATTGAGTTTGATTGTTGAGTGATCGATCGGTCGTGGTGATCGGTCGTGTTGATCCTTCGCGGACGCGGGCGTTCACGAAGTGGGGGGCTTCACGGGGAATATTTGGGGCCTGACGCTCGGCTCCCCCACTCCGGTCCCAACGCCAATGTCCGCCTCGGACAGGCCCCAAACATTCCCCGCCGCCCGAGTCCGCGAATGTTGGCTCCGCCCTGAGCAGGGGACCGAGACATTGTCGCGTGGTGATCGGGTGCCTCGCGTGAGATCGGGAGAAGGAGAGGGAGAGAGGGAGAGAGGGAGAGGGAGAGCGGGAGAGATCGGGAGAAGGAGAGGGAGAGAGGGAGAGAGGGAGAGAGAAGGGGTTGCGTGGGGAGGTGGGGGGTGGCTATCGTCCGGGATCGTGACGCTCCGCAACATCGTCCCTGCGTTCGGCTTGCTCGCTCTCACCTTGCTCGGCTCTGCTTGCTCGCCCGAGTCCAAAGCCAAGAAGGCGCTCGAGGACTACGAGGTCGTGTTCGAGGAGTGCAAGAAGATCACCGAGGAGACCAAGACCGAGGTTGGCAAGCACTACTGCTCGAAGGTCGGCAGCATGGCTCTGGAGATGAGCATGGCCGACACGGGGCTCGATGCGGCGGCGCAAAAGCAGATGATCGACGAGTGGGCGAAGTCGAATCCGCTCGGCAAGTACTACGCGGACGAGAAGGCCCGCGAGGCGATCCCGAACTGAGGCAGCTCGCGCGGCTCTGGTCAGATCGAGATCAGATCGAGATCAGATCGAGATCAGATCGAGATCAGAGCGAGCGCAGCTCGTCTTCGGCCAGGCTTCGCACGCGATCGTCGAGCTCGGCGGCGATGAGCTCGAGCAGGCGTTCGCGGGCGTCGGGGAGGTCGAGGTCGCCGAGGTCGTCGACGATGGCTCGGCGGATTCGCATGTTGGGGTCGCGGGCGAGGGCGGCGAGGGCTTGGGCGAGGGCTTGGCGCTGGGCGTCGTCGAGCACGCCTTTGCGGGCGCGCAGGGTCAGGAGGGCTTCGATCGCGGCGATCCGCAGGTAGGTCGGGCGGGCGGGGTCGATCAGCTCTTGCAGCCATGCGAGCTGTTTGGCTTGGCCGATTCGGCCGAGCGACTTGGCGGCGGCCTCTTCGACGAGCTCGTGGTGCGAGTGCTGTTCGAGCGCCTTGCGGAGCTGCTTGAGCGCCTTGTCGTGCAGCTTGCCTTGGTCGGGATCGAAGCGAGCCATCGCTCCGGCTGCGGCGGCGCGAACATGATCGATCGGGTCGGTCTTCAGCGCGCGCTCGACCAGGTCGAACTCGGACTTGCCGATCGGGGCCTTGGCTTGGCCGAAGGCGTCGAGCAGGGCTCGGCGGACGCGAGGGTCGGATTGATCGGCGGCGAGGCGAGTTTGCTCGCTCGCCCACAGCTCGAGCAGGGCTTGCTGGGCCTTGGCGCTGGCGATCTTGCCGAGCGCGGCCGCGGCTGCGCTGCGGACCGCATGTAGAGGATCGCTGTCGACCGCGCGACGCAGGGGCTCGATCGCTGGGTCGCCGCCGTGGCGGCCGAGCCACTCGGCGGCGTGGAGACGATCGATGCCGGCGTCGGCGTCGGCCAGCTGGGCCTGCCAGGCTTGGCGATCTTGCTCGACCTCGAGCTCGGCGAGCAGGTGCATGCCGGGGTCGACGAGCACGAAGCGGGGCGCGGCCGGGCTCGGGATCACGATCTGGGCGCTGCGTTGGTCGATGCGGACTCGCTGGCTGGCCTCGCCCTCGCTCGTGCGCCAGGCGAGGTCGAGCTGAAACTCGAACACGCGGTCTTGCAGCTGCTCGATCTCGACGACGAGGGTCGCGTGGCTCGGATCCCAGTGCCAGCGGGTGTGGAGGCGCGGGTGGCCGGGCGCGTAGACCCATTGCTCGAAGAACCAGTCGAGGTTGCGCCCGCTGGCCTCGCGGACGGCTCGCTGGAGATCGCTGGTCTCGACCAGGCCGAACGCGTTTCGCTCCGCATATAGATGGATCGCCCGCTGGAAGGCGGCGTCGCCGAGCTCGCGGCGGAGCATGTGCAGGACCCAGCCCCCCTTGGGGTAGGTGTGGCGATCGAACATCGTCGCGGGGTCCCGATACTCGCGGGTGACGATCGCTCGTTGGTAGCGCTTGGCCTCGTCGAAGTAGCTCTGGGCCATGCCGCGCCGCTGGAGCGCGAACTCGTCGGGGCCCTCGGCGTGCTCGACCCACAGCGCGGTGAAGTAGGTGGCGAAGCCCTCGTTGAGCCAGACATGCGCCCACTCGCGGCAGGTCAAGAGGTCGCCCCACCACTGGTGCGAGAGCTCGTGGGCGACCAGCGTGTCGCGGTTCTCGATCAGCTCGAGCCCGGCCGGGAACAAGATCCGATCGGTCATCGTGGTCGCCGAGACGTTCTCCATCCCGCCGAAGGTGAATTCCTGCACGGGCGTCTGCGCGTACTTGGCCCAGGCAAACTCGACGCCGACGTAGTCGGAGAAGAACTCGAGCATCGCGGGTGTCCGCCCGAACACCCGCTCGGCGTCGCCGACATGGCCGGCCGGCAACCAGTACTCGACCGGCTTGCCGCGCCAGTCGAGGGCGACGCGATCGAAGCGACCGACGATCATGCTGAGCAGGTAGCTGACATGATCTTGGCGCTGTTCGAAGCGCCACACGCCGGCGTCGCGACCGAGCGCTTGCTCGGCGAGCGGCCGCAGCTCGCTCGGCAGCTGGTCGAGGCTCGCCTGCGCTTGGGCCTCGCCGTTGGCGATGACCGAGAACTCCGGCGCGGCCGCGATCGTCCAGGTCGTGGTGAAGCGATCGTTGGGGTAGTCCCAGATCGGCAGCCAGTGGCGGGTCTCGTGCATCTCGCCCTGCGTCCAGGCTTGCAGCGCGTCGGCCCGAGTCGGCAGGCCCTTGCGGGGCGCTGGCTCGTCGCCCTCGCGCAGCGCCTCGCCGCGAGCCTCGGCCGTCGCGGGTCCAAAGAAGTAGAGGCCGATGCGCGGACGCGCGCGCCAACGCAGCCGAACCATGAGGATCTGTCCGTGCTCGCGCTCGCCCGGCGCGAGCTCGACGTGGACGAGCTCGTCGTCGAGCCGGACCCGGGCCGGGCTGCCGTCGACCGTCGCCTCGTCGACCTGCAGATCGACCCCGTGCAAGGTGATCTCCCTCGCTTCGGGATCGAGCAGGCGGACCCGGTACTCGACCACGCCCGCGACCTCCTGGCCGACGAGATCCGGGACCACCGCGATCGCGGCGTGCTCGAGGTCGACGACCGAGTCGGGGGCATACTGAGCGGGCGTACCGGAGGGCGCGAAGGCGTCGCTGCTCGGGTCGAGTCCGGCCGAAAGGACATGGGCTGGCTCACACATCAGCGCAGCCATGAAGGCCCCGAGGAGCCCGGCGATGCCGAACGAGGGCCGGATGGAGACGGAGTCGCGGGGCGTGGCCATGGCCGCGGAGGGTAACCCGAGCCTCTGCGAGCGGGATCAGCGAACCGACGATCGAAGTTCGGTCCGAGTTTGGCCGATTGGGCTCGCGGACCCGACCCCTTCCATAGTAGTTTCCGGCAACCGCGGACCGCGACCCCTCGGCCCACTGCGTCCGTGTAAGACGAAGGGCAGATCACCGTTGCCGAGCAGACGCGTTCGCGTGTGCACAGGCTTCACGGCGTCATGCCATGTGAGGTCCTGATGGTTCAGACACGGTCCACGACGAGCATTCGGCATGTCAGGAACCGATGAAAGCGGCCGCGGCCTTGTGATATACCCGCAAACCTCAGCGGATTGGGGCGTCGAGCGTCGACCCCCATCGGCAAGGAGTCCCCTCCTGTGAAGCGTTCCCTGCTCAGGTCCTTGATCTCGATGTCCTTGGCCTCGATCCCCGCGTTCGGGATCCTGCTCGCGTCCGATGACGCCGACGCGGCGCCGCCCTCTTCGGACAGCGGAATCATCAACGGTACGGTCAAGAACTCGAACACCGACCAGCCGATCGCTGGCGCGTTGGTCGTGCTGCAGTGCTCGTGTCTGGGCGGCCAGCAAGAGCGCTTCACCAACGAACGAGGCATCTACTCGTTCACCGATCTCCCGCAAGGCAACTACACCATCCAGGTGCTGTCCGGTAAGGCCAACACTTCGAAGGTGACCGAGCTGCCGCGTGGCGCCAAGTTCCGCGCCAACTTCTCGGTCAACCCCGAGCAGGACGCTCCGACGGTCATCGTCGTCGACGCGACGCCCGTCGACGTGGCCAGCACCTCGACCGGCATCAAGATCGGCATGGAAGAGGCCAAGAAGTTGCCGGTGGGTTCGAACACCAGCCGCGACTTCACGGCCGTCGTCGATCTCGCTCCGACGGCGACCCGCGACGCGGCCGGCATCTCGCTCGCCGGCACGACCGGCGCCGAGACCAAGTACACGATCGACGGCGCCAACGTCAGCAGCCCCTCGACCGGCGTCGTCGGTGCGACGCTGATCCAGGAGTTCGTCCAGGACGTCGAGGTCAAGGAGTCCGGTTACGAGGCCGAGTACGGCGGCGCCTCGGGTGGTCAGGTCTCGGCCCGGCGCCTCGGCGGCACCAACAAGCTGCGCGGCGAGGCGGGCTTCCGCTTCACGCCTCGCTTGGCTCAGCCGCGCTTCATCTCGGCGACCGACGAAGCCCTGCGCGTGACCCAGGTCGGTGACTTCGACGCTCAGGCCTACGCGGTCGTGTCGGGTCCGATCAAGAAGGACAAGCTCTGGTTCTCGATCGGCATCGCTCCGAGCGGCACCCGCTACACCCTGACCCAGAGCTTCTTCAACCGGATCGACGAGGACGGGTCCGGCGGCTACGAGGACTGCCCCTACGAGAACGGCGCCAACGACTGCGTCGAGGGCGGTAACTACATCGCCTCGCAGAAGTTCGCCGATCAGAAGTTCAAGGCCGGCTCGTTCAGCTTCCAGTACTTCGGCGGCCTCGACTGGGCGATCACGCCGCGGCATCGGATCGGCGTGACCGCGATCGGTGCGCCGACCTTCCAGCGAACCAGCTACCGGTTGCCCTTCAGCATCGACCCGAACTCGTTCGGCACCTCGCCCTCGAGCGATCCGCTCGGCGGCACCTCGCGCATCGCGACC
>JAMHUH010000193.1:0-2601 GCA_035904925.1 Nannocystaceae bacterium | reverse complement strand
CTGCCGGTGTCGGATCTCCCGCAACTGATCGCCCACCTTCGCGGCGAGTTGGTCATCGCGCCCGCGCTGGTCACCAACCATGAAACGGCGAGCGACGAGTCGGCGCCCGGGCTGACCAACGTCCACGATCCTCGCGCCGGCCTGGCGCTCGAGGTCATGGTCGCCGGTGGTCACCATCTCTTGGCGCACGGTCCCCATGGGTCCGGCAAGACCACGCTCGCGCGGGCCGTTGCGGGCCTGCTGGGTGAGCTCGGCGGCGACGAGGCGCTCGAGCTCACCAAGATCCACAGCGCTCGATCGCCGGCTGGCTGGCTTCGGAAGCCCCAGGTCCGCATGCCTGCGTCGAGCGTTGATCTCGAGGACTTGCTCGGCGGCGGAGCTCCGCCACAACCAGGCGAGGTCAGCCTCGCGCACAACGGCGTCTTGGCGCTCGATGATCTGCCCGCGTTCTCGGCGGCTTGCTTGGATGGAGTTCGCAGGGCGATCGAAGACGGCGCGGTGAGAGTGGGCGATGCTCGGTTTCCGGCCCGGTTCCGGCTCCTCGCCACGATGCAGCGTTGCCCCTGCGGGAGGCTTGGACACCCCGAGCGAGCTTGCACGGACAAGCTCGCAGCCACTCGTCGCTTCCAGGCCAGGCTTCCAAGCCCGCTGCTCGACCGGATCGATCTCGTCATCCCACTGGGCGCGCCCGCTCCGACGAACGTGGTCGACTGGTCGGCCGATGCTGCTCGCGGTCGAGTTGCCACGGCGCGCTCACGTCAGCGCGCACGACTGGCCCGAACAACCTGGGGTTGGAACGCCGAGATCCCCGCGAGCGGCCCCGTGCTCGAGCAGCTGTGCCCGCTCACTCCCGCCGCCGAGGACTTGCTGACCGAGGTCGCGCGACGCGACGACCTCGATCTGCGAGGTGTCCGACGGCTACACCGAGTCGCGCGAACGGTCGCTGACCTCGACCCGACGCGAGACCCCAGCGAGGCGATCGACGTCGAGGCCATGGCACTGGCGCTCACCCTTCGTTTGCCGCTCGACGGTCACTATCCCGGGTCGTGAGGTCCGATCCGAAATGCCATCAGGTGAAAGCGCGTGCCAACCGCACAGGTAAAACTACTTTTCGAGCGCCAGACTTCATCGAGGGCCACTTCAAGCGCTTGGCCATCGAGATCCCGCTCGAGACAGTCGCGGAGGCTCTCCGGCGATGCAACGACGTCGCAGATCGAATGCCGAAGCGGCTTGTCGTGCCTTCGGCCCGCGAAGCGGCGGGCCCCTTCACCGTCGAGTGGTTCTTGAGCGTAGACGACAAGCAAGCAGACAGCATCCGGTTGCTGCGTCACAATTCGCCCCAGCTTCATGATGTCGCTCCCAATGCGAGAGATCTGGGCGGCGACGTATCCGGCAGAGGCATTGCTCGATCCCACGAGACCATCCCGGAACTTCGTGACGATGTTCCAGCCTTTGAGCTCGACGGCGATCGGCGGCATCTGGATGGGACGCGCCACGAGATCGATTTTTACCTCGCCGCCGAGTTCCGCTTCCGTGCTGATATGGCGCGCATCGATGGCGTGCCGTTCCGGAAACAGGTGTTTCTGTGCCAAGAGCGCGGCGACGAGCTCGGAACGAACGAGGCTCTCGTGAACCAGCCAGTAGGGGCGGGAGCCGAAGAGGCTTGCGACACGATTACCGAAGTCGTCAAGAACCTCGGCGAGCGACGCGTCGTCCATGGATAGACCCTACCATCCTTCTCGCTTGGAGAGAGCGAGACTCCGCGTTGCGTCCGTCGCGCTGCTCAGGCCAGCACCATGGCATCTCTACGCAGGTGACGCCGACCCGGTCTTTGCGGAGCTGTGGCAAGCCGCGAACGACGTCGATGCCCGCGACCAACGCCCCTTCGTCAAGAACCTCGCGACGGTTCAGGGCGACGAGCGGGACATCATCGTGTTCTCGCTCGGCCACGCACCGGTCGAGCGGCGGCGCGCTGGGGGCCAGTCCGAGCGATACGTACCCGCGCGCTTCGGCCCCCTGGCCCAGCGCGGTGGCGAGCGCCGGCTCAACGTCGCGGTGTCCCGCGCCAAGTCCGAGCAGTACGTCGTCGCCTCGTTTGCCCCCGAGCTGTTGCACGTCGGTCGTTCCCGCCACGATGGACCGCGCCTGTTCCGGGCCTACCTGGACTTCGTCCATGCGATCAACCAGGGACACGGTCAGGGCCGATCGAGTGCTCGACGATGTTCGCGGTCGACCGCGAGTTGAGATCGGTACACGAGAGCGAAGGCTCGTCGACGGCTACATGCCTGTCGCGTCGCAGATCGCCCTTGCGCTCGAAGACGAGGGCCTGCGCATCGAGTTGGACCTCGGGACGTCTGGCTTCCGCGTGCCGCTGGCGCTCGGCGACCTGGGCTCGTCGGCGCAGCGATGTTCTCGATGAGATCAGTGACCGGGCCTCTGGCGCGGGGTGCCTCTTGCCTCTCGGCGTCTTATGCGCGCTTTCCTTACCTGACCAGTCGATCAAAGTACCCTCCGATCAATATGCGCTCTGATCGACATTGATGAATTCAACCGTAGTCTACGGGAAATGGTCCTCCAGGCACTCTTGCGTGCTCTTCTCGG
>JAMHUH010000192.1:0-7631 GCA_035904925.1 Nannocystaceae bacterium | reverse complement strand
GAGCCCCTTGATGAAGCTCGGTCGCCACTGACCATGGATGAACCAGCGACAGATGTCGGCGGCGTCGCCATGGACCGCCCCGCGCTCGCGCAGCTGCTCGAGCACGCCGGGAAAGAGCGAGGCGAGCGAGCGCGCGCCGAGGTTGAGCAGCACGTGGGCGTGGTGGCCTTGCGGCGTCCCCTTGCGAGCCAAGGCGCCGCGCGGATCGGCGTCGCGCTCGAGCAAGGTCACCCTCTTGGCGACGTCGGTCAGCGCCGCGGCGGCGCACAGGCCGGCGACGCTGCCACCCATCACGATCGCGTGATCCAGCATCGGCCGGGAGTGTACGCCGAGTCGGCCAGCCGTCCGAAATCGCGGGGTCGCAGGGAGCCTGTTACCCTCCCGCGATGCGCCTGCCCTACCCCACCCTGCTCTGTCTCGGAATCGCCCTCCCCCTGCTCTCGGCCTGCGCTGGCGAGAACGACGAGGCCGACACGAACGCGGACGACGAGGTCGGCACGGACTCGACCGGTGAGAGCGACACGACCGGCGACGAGGGCCCCAGCCGCGACGAGCTGATCGCCGAGCTCGAGGCCCTCGGTCCCTACGAGGTCGGCTACAAGGAGCTCGAGCTCGCCTACCTCCCGCCGGGCGCGAGCGAGGAGCGAGTGATCAAGGTCTTGGCCTGGTACCCGGCGATCCCCGACTCGGGCGCGCTGCCAGCCAGCTACGCGGTCGCGGGCATCGTCAATCTGCCCTCGCCTGCGGCCCTGGATGCGCCACCGGTCTCCGACGCGGGACCCTTCCCGGTCGTCGTCTACTCGCACGGCTCGGGCGGCGAAGGGCTGCTCGCCTATCCCTACGCCGAGCGCTTCGCCTCGCACGGTTGGATCACCTTCTCGCCCAGCCACGCGGGCAACACGGCCGTCGACGCGCTCGCCAACAAGCTCGATCCCTTCGTCATCGTGGCGGTCAATCGACCCAAGGACATCTCGGCGATCCTCGACGAGGCCGCGGGCGGGTTCGAGGGTGACGAGGTCGCCCAAGCGACCAACCTCGACTCGGTGTTCATGTTCGGGCACAGCTTCGGCGGCTACACCTCGTTCGCCAGCGGCGGGGCCAAGCTCGACTACGCGACCGCGCTGGCGCTCTGCTCGGGGGTCGAGTGCGACTTCTTGGCCGATCCCGAGGTCATCGCCGCCTTCGAGGCGGGCTTCGGCGACGCACGGATCGACGCGATCGCTCCCCAGGCGCCGGCCTTGATCGCCGACTTCGGAGCCGGTGAGATCGCCGGGCTCCCGGTCCCGACCCTGCTGCAGAGCGGCAAGCTCGACAAGACCACGCCCGACGCGACCGAGGCCCAGCCGGCCTGGGACGCGCTCGCCAACCCCGACGACGTGTGGATCGACCTGCCCTTCGGCGCCCACTACTCGTTCATCACCGTCTGCGACGATCTCGATCCCGAGCTGCTCGCGCTCTTCCAGCCCGACAACCTCGAGGACGGCTGCGGACCCGAGTTCACCCCGACCAGCGAGATCGTGCCCGTGCTCGGCACCTACCTGTTGGCCTTCGCCCGGCTGCACGTGCTCGGCGAGGCGCAGTGGAGCGCGGTGTTCGAGGGCGAGACCCTGCACCCCGAAGTCGATCTGCATCGGCATTGATCGAAGCAGCCGGCCCGTCGGCCTCGCCAGTGTCGGATTGATCAGCGCGCCATCCCTTCGAGGATGGCGCGCTGGTGTCGTAAGCAAAAAGATGCAGATTCATTGGTCGATCGATGATCGATTCGGCCACTCGATCGCACGAAGAGTCGCAGCCTCGCAGCGCTCGCTGCAACCGGGCGACTGGCCGGAAGCGGGCCCTTCGTCCGCTTTGGCGGCGGCTCGATTCGTGCGAAGGCGTCGCGCTCGCTGGTCATCCACGCATCGAACGAAAGCCGTGACGATTCTGCGCGGCAGCGGACATTGAGGGATTGTCGGGACCCAATCATGAGCAAAATCGAAAATCGGGCATCTGGAGCGTTTCGTCTGACTTGGCTCGCGAGCGTGGGGGTCGGGTTGGCGGGCCTGCTGCCCGGCTGCGTGTTCATCTTCGACATTCCGGGCTCGGACACGGCCGGCGACGAGGCGTTCGAAGACGAAGGCCCCTTCGAGGGCAGCTCGAGCGAGGGGATCGACGAGTCGACCAGCAGCTACGACAGCAGCAGCGTCGAGACTGGCGTGTTCGATACCGGATTCGAGACGAGCTTCGACAGCGGCTTCGACACCGATCCGCCCGGATCCGAGTCGGGTGTGTTCGACACCGGCTATGACACCGGCTTCGAGACCGGCGTCTTCGACACCGGCTTCGACACCGGCTTCGACACCGGCTTCGACACCGGCTTCGACACCGACACTGGCAGCTTCGACACCGGCGGCTTCGATACTGGCTTCGACACCGGCTATGACACCGGCTTCGAAACCGGCTTCGAAACCGGTGTGTTCGATACCGGCTTCGACACCGGCGGTTTCGACAGCGGCATCTTCGATACCGGTTTCGACACCGGCTTCACCTCCGGCGGCTTCGACACCGGCTTCGACACCGGCTTCGACTCGGGCGACTACGACACCGGCACCGACACCGGCGGCGAGCTGTGCGAGCTGCCTGCGCTGCACGTGCGGCGCTCGTTGATCGAGACCAACGCCCAGGCGCTCTCGGGGATCACCATGACGATGTTGCTGACCCAGTCGGCCATCGGCGCCGACCTCAGCCCCGATCCTCAGTTCACCTTCGCCCGCTTGTTCGACAGCTTCGGCGACGGCGAGGGCGAGCTGCCGGGCGGAGCCCGCTGCGACGACCAGCTCGTCGCCGGCCAGCCCAGCCTCAACGGCTACCCGCTCCAGTGTC
This sequence comes from Nannocystaceae bacterium, assembly GCA_035904925.1. GTDB lineage: Bacteria > Myxococcota_A > Polyangia > Nannocystales > Nannocystaceae > Plesiocystis. The sequence goes on along the minus strand of JAMHUH010000192.1, from coordinate 4,769 downwards.
CGCGCATCGAGTCGCTCGAGGTCGGGACGATCGACCAGTGGTTCCCGATCGCCGCGGTCAACCGCTTCGACCTCGCCCCCGCCGACGGCGGCAACTGTGGTGAGCAGCGGATCATCATGGCCAGCAACGGCGTCGGCCGAGCGTTCACCATCTTCGAGGCCCAGATCCCCAATCCCAGCCCCGAATGCGGGCTCGCGGCGTGTCTGCCGATCGTCGAGTTCTGGGCCGAGCTCGGCCAGAACCCGGATCCGGACGACCGCGCCGCGCAGATCCGCATGGCCTTCCTCGACGGTCACCCGGACCTCGCCAACGCCGGCTTCGAGCCCTTCATGACCGGCGTCAACATGACCTTCGGATCCGGGCAGATCCGGACCAACACCTTCGACGACGATCCCTGGACGCTGCGCCAGTTCTCGTTCGTCAGCGATGGCGAGCGGCTCGGCGTCGTCCCGACTCCGGTCGCCAACAACAGCTTCGGTCCGCTCTGGAACGACCTCGACCCGCTCCCGCAAGGCGAGCTGTGTCGCGACGCAATCCTCGAGGGCATGCCCAAGTTGCTGCTCGACAACGTCTCGCAGCTGGGCCTCTTCATGCCGACCGAGTGCCAGGCGGCCGAGAGCCCGGATGACGAGAACACCGACTACGCGGGCTGGCTCGCGGCGGGCAGCGGCGCGTTCGAGTCGGCGATCGCCTCGCGGCTCGACGAGCTCGGCTCCAACCTGAGCCCGATCGATCTCGCCAATCGGGCCGAGTTCGCCAGCAACTGCATGGGCTGCCACCAGAGCGGGACCGACGAGGACCTCGGCGATGGCCTGGTCTCGCCCGGGTCCAACGGCTTCGTTCATGTCGACGAGACCTTCACCCAAGGTTGTGGCGGCGGTCAGACCTGCTTCGCGATCTCGCCCGCGCTGGCGCAGGAGTTCCTGCCCCATCGCCGGCAGGTGATGATCGACTTCCTCACCGCCATCGACTGCGACGGCAGCTGTGGGGCAGGCAGCCAGCCGGCTGCCCACGCGCTGATCGACGGCCCCGCGACGATCGGCCTACCGAGCATCGATCAGCCGGTCGAGGCGCTCTTGGCCTGGGAGGCCGCCTACGAGGCCAGCTTCTCCGCGCCGACCCTCGGCGGCCAGCCGCGCGGCAGTCATTAGTCATTATGGAGGAACCCGCCGGTTCCTCCCCCCGCATGGTCGAAGTCCAAGCGGGTCCCCCCTCCTCCTTGCCCGCCCATACTTGGGCGGTGGTTCACGCGAGGCGCTGCGGCGATCCGAACATCAGAATCGGCAAATCGCTCGATTTACAGCGAGCCGAGTCCGCCGAGTGGGCGGGCTCGGCTCTCGGCATGTTCAAGCGACCGCGCGGGCGGCCGTGACCGTGTAGGGCGGCAGCACGTTGAGCCGCTCGAAGTCGACGCCAAAGCTCTGCGCGAGCGCGATCAGATCGTCGACGGTCGGTGCTCGGCCCGCGAACATCCGCTCGATCGCCAGCGGCTCGCCGCTTTCTTGCCGCTCGTCCTCGCAGACCGCGACCGCGCGGCGCTTGCCGTCGCCGTGGTGGACCGCGAACGCGGTGATGCCCTCGGGCTCGGGCTCGGAGTGCAAGATGATGACCGCGACCCCGCGTCGATGCGCGAGCTCGGTCCACAGCTCGCGGTGCTCGAGCGCCAGCGTGCCCGACTCGTCGGCCAGCACGGTCCAGCCGCGATCGCGGCAGTGACGGAGGAACTCGCAGTCGGGCCGCTCGACCCGGGCGTCCTCGACCACCCCGAGCACGGCGATGCCAGGCACGGGCTCGCCCACGACCTCGCAGTCGAGGAAGCCCGCTTCGTCGTAGATGGCCGAGATCTCCGAGTCGTCGAGATCGGCGTGAATCAACACAAGGCTGAGCAGCATCGGTGCCGACATGGGACCACGCCCGCGCCGAGCCAGCAAAGATCGAAGATCGTCGAGCGACGATCGAGATCGACGCCGATTTCTTGATCGATCGAGCGTGATCGGATCAGCCGGATTCGCCGGATCGGCCGCTCGCGCTCGCGAGCAGGGCTTGGATCGCCGCCAATCCCCGCTCGACCTTGCCGCTCGGCCCGAGCTGACCGCGCAGGGCCTGCAAGGCAGCGGTCGCCGCCTCGGCGTGCTCGAGCATCACGTCTGCGTCGCCCAGGCCCTGCGCAGCGCTGGCCAGGGCCAGCTCGACCTCCCACTGCAGCAGCGAGCCGAGCTCGGCCATCCGCTCGCGAGCGAGCAGCAGGACGGCGCGAGCGGCCGCCCACTCGCCACGCTCGAGCTCGCAGCGACCGAGCTCGAGCAAGGCGATCGCTGCATACTCGAAGCGACCGACGTCGGTGCAGGCCTCGTGGCCGCGCCGAAAACTCTCGATCGCGCTGTCGAGATCGCCTCGGGCACGGAGGATCCGACCGAGGCCGACACGAGCGTCGGCCGCCGAGGCCTTGTCGCCGAGCTCGCGGGTGATCCCGACCACGCCGAGCATGGTTCGCAGGGCTTCGTCGAGCGATCCGACGTCGAGCAAGGTCAGCGCGAGGTTGGCCAGCTCGATCATCTCGCGCCGCCGCAGCGAGAGCGAGCGAGCGCAACGCAGCGCCTCGCGGTAGAGCACGAGCGCCTTGCGAGGCTCGCCCGAGGCCGACTCGACCACCGCGCAGACGGAGAGCGCGTGGTACTCGGCCAAGGGATCCCCGCAGGCCTTGGCTTCGTCGGTGGCCATCTGCGCGTGGATGGCCGCGTCGGCCAAGCTGCCGCGCCGCGCCTCCAGCCAAGCCAGCTCGCGCAACGCGAGCACGTGCAGCACTCGCAAGCCCGGCGCGGGCGTGGTCGCGGTGACCGGCTCGAGCACGTCGATCGCGTCCTGCCAGCGACCGAAGCGGCCGAGCGCGTGGCCGAGGTGGACCCGGGCGTTCCACTCGGCGCCGATGCGAATGTCGGGATCGGCGAGATCGTTGGACAGCTCGAGCGCTTCGAACCCGAGCTCGACCGCGCGTTCGAGCTCGCCGACTCCGAGGTGACAGCGAGCCAGCTCGAGCGCGATGCTGAACCCGAGCTCGACGATCTCGTGCTGGCCGACGAGGTCGAGCTCGACCTCGTCGAGCGTCCGCTCCATCAGCACCCGAGCCTGACGCAGGCGGGTCGCGCCCTCGCCGAAGCGGCCGACGCGAATGTCGAGGGTCCCGGCCAGCGACTCGAGCTGCAGCCGCTCGAACAGGCTGGGCTCCTTGTTGGCGCGGGTCAGCGCTTCGACGGCCGCGTGGACATGCTCGAGCGCGAGCTCGGCCCCGTCGGAGTCGTGGCGGGCGAGGCTCTCGCGGGCCGCTCGCAGCCCGGCCGCCATCGCGGCCGGCCAGTCACCGATCGCCCGGTAGTGCCAGGCCAGCAGCTTGGCGATCTGCTCGGGCGGATCGCAGGCGATCAACGCGTCGACGACGATCTGATGGAGGCGCTTGCGTCGACGCGCGCCGAGCTTGTCGTAGAGGACCCGCTGCACGGTCGCGCTGCGAAAGCGCAGGTCGCCGCCCTCGAGCTGATCTTGTTCGGCCAGCAGCTCGAGCGCGACCGCCTCGTCGACGAGTTCGTCGAGCTCGATCGGCTCGTCGGCGAGCGCCCGCTCGAGCACCTCGAAGCGAAATTGCTCGCCGAGCACCGCCGCGGTCTCGAGCACCTGGCGCAGGCCCTCGGACAAGGTCGCCAGCTGATCGGCGATCGCCGAGCTCACGCTCTCGGGCAGCACGTCACGATCGAGCGCGCGACACTCCCAGCCGCCCTCGTCGGCCGGGACGATCCGCTTGCTGGCGATCAGGTGGCGAACCAACTCCGAGAGCACATAGGGCACGCCGCCGCTGGCTCGGCCCAGCCGACGAAGATCGCGAGGGTGGATCCGCAGCCGATGAAAGGCCGCGTCCAACCAGGCACGCAGCTCTTCGTCGTCGAAGCGGCCGAGGGTCAAGATCCGTCGACCCTTGAGCGTGGCCAGCTCGAGCAACCAGCGCGAGAGCTCGGTCTTCGCGTCGCTGCGCGCGGCGTCGCTGCGGGCCGAAGCGACGATCACGACCGGCACGGCCCGCTGGCGACCGCGGACCAGGTAGGTCAGGAACTCGAGATCGGATCGGAGCGCCTGATGCAGGTCGTCGAGCACCAGCACCAGCGGCCCTCGGCCCTCGGCCAGCGCCGCGGCTTCGAACGCAGCCGCGAGCCGAGCCGAGCCCTCGCGGCGATCGAAGCCGCGGCCGAGCTCGGGCCCCGCGTCGGCGAGCAGGCCTTCGCCCGCGCTGCCCAGCATGCGCACGAAGACCTCGCCGGCCTCCATCCGCGCGCCCTCGTAGCTCCAAAACCGGCCCTCGAACACCTTCGCACCCTGCTCGCGCGCGAGCGCGGCGAAGCGCTCGAGCAGCCGCGTCCGGCCGAGGCCGACCGCGCCCAAGACCATCGCCAGCGGGGTCTCGTCGCGCGAGCCCGAGGCGAGCAGATCGACCAAGGTCTCGAGTTCGAAGCGGCGACCGACGAAGGCCGGCGAGGCGATCGCTGCCTGGACGCGGGCCGATTCGTTGACCTCGCGGACCGTCAAGGCGTCGGCGCGCGCCCGATCGAAGCCGGAGCTCGAACCAGCCCCGCTCGAGCTCGGGTTGGCCTCGCCGAAGACCCGAAGGTCCGCGAGCTCGACCGGACGTGCCATCGCCTCGGTCGCGTCCTCACCCACGACCCGCCGGACCGGCCTGCCCGCGCCGAGGCTCTCGTCGCTGCTCTCGCGCGAAGAGAAGCTGC
>JAMHUH010000191.1:0-1688 GCA_035904925.1 Nannocystaceae bacterium | reverse complement strand
CCCTTGCCGGTCGCTCGGAGCTGGAGTTGGGCGGCCTCGCGCTGGGCCTTGGCCACGGTGTAGGCCGTCTGCGCGTCTTCGTAGTCGGCCCGGGTGCCGGACGAGCTCTCGTAGAGATCCTTGGTCTGTTGGAGGTTGCGCTTGGCCTCGGCCAGCGAGGCCTCGGCCGTGGTCAGGTTCGAGCGCGCCGCCGGCTCGCTGAGCTTGGTCAGCTCGAAGCGACCGGCTTGGGCCTGGGTCAGCCCGGCCTCGGCTTGGTCGAGCGCCGCGAGCAGCTCCGCGTCTTCGAGCTGGACCAGCAATTGCCCGACCGAGACCGCGTCGCCTTCTTTGACGTAGACCTCGCGCACGGTGGTCACGACCAGCGCGCTCGTGGTGATCTCGGCTGGCGCGAGCACCTGACCGCTCGACACGACCGTCTCGCTCACCTTGCCTCGGGTCGGGTGCACGACGGTGAGCGCCGGACCGCGCAAGAGCAGATAGGCCGCCGTCCCCGTCAGCCCCGTGAGCACGAGGGCGAACGCCGCGAGGCGCCACCAGGACCGCTTCTTCATCGCCCGGGGACTTAGCACGAACAGCCGATCCGCGGTTCGGCACTCGTTGCGGCCGACCGCGAACGATCGCCATCGCTGCTCAGGTCGCTCGCGAGCCGCGATGTTGGCCCCATCGTCCCATCGATGCGAGGATTCCCGCTCGCAGGCTGGGCATTGTTGATCTCGGCCCTTGCGTGATCCGATCTCGGCGGCCTACTGGCAGAGCACGCCCATCTGGAACTCGCAGTTGAACGAGCCCGGACCGAAGCAGCCGACGCCGACGTTCGGCAGCGGATTGCACGAGTTGGCCACGGAGTACTGGCTGTTGGGGACGACGTCGCACGCGGCGAGGGTGAGGGAGAGGAACGCGGAGGTCTTCATGCGCCTTCATGCGCTCCTCCACTTGCGCTCGAGCTCGCGATCGAACGCGGCTCGACGAAGTTCATCGCCGGGCCAACTCACGCACAAAGCCAGCCTGCGAGCCTGCGAGCCGGCTCAATACGAGCCCAGCGGGCCCTCGACCCAGAGCTGCCAACGAACGATCGTGCGCGCGTGCTCGGGCAGCGCCACTCGACGCGCGAGCCCGACTGGCGAAGGCAGGGGCAAGACCAGCTCGACGAAGCTTCCTTCGGCATAGCCGACCAGCGTCGCTTGGCCGCTGCGAAGCCGCTGCGAGTTCGGCAAGCCGACCTTGACCTCGAGCTCGTCACCCTGGGCGATCAACTCGGCGCTGGCCTCGTCGAGCTCGGGCAGGTTGCTCTCGCGCGTGGTCGCGTCGAGCTCGTCATCGAAGCCAAAGCGCAGCCGCGCGACCGGAGTGAAGTCGCCCATGTCCGACTCGCCGCTCGCCCAGACCCGAACGTCGGCGGTGCCGAGCGGCTCGAGCCCGACGAAGCCCCAGGGGCAGGGCAGGGCGTCGATCCGCGTGCAGGCGACGTTGGCCAGCACGCCACCGATCTCCTCGCCGCTCGGGCCGAGGAAGGCGACGTGAACTTGGGGGCGCGCGATGATCCGATCCGAGATCGCGAGCAAGCCCGTGAGCTCGACGCGACCTCGACCGCGCTCGAGCCGATGCGTGACCACGTTGACCTCGGGTGGCGCGAGCGGTTGAAAGGCGAACTCCTCGACCGAGCCAATGTCGAAGCTGGGCGGCGG
>JAMHUH010000190.1:0-27844 GCA_035904925.1 Nannocystaceae bacterium | reverse complement strand
TGGAAGCCCATCCGGGTCAATTTCGACCCGGCCGGGCTCGAGGGCGTGCCCGAGCACTGCAATCGCTACTCGTTGAGCGCGATGCTCAGCCTCGAAGAAGAGCTGCCCGCCGATCACCGGCGCAGCCCCGCGCAGCTCGCCGGACTGAGCTTCGCGGACTACCTCGCGAGCCGACCGCGGCGCAAAGGTCGAGTCGCCAATTCGGTCGTGCTGATCTTCGATCAATTCGAAGAGGTCTTGACCCTCGCCCCCCAGGCGATCGAGCAAAAGCGCGAGTTCTTCACGGCGATCGGCGAGGCCCTGGGCGCCGAACAATATTGGGCGCTCTTCGTCATTCGCGAGGACTTCCTCGCCGCCTTCGCGCCCTACCGCGACAAGATCCCGACCCAGCTCTCGAACACCTTTCGGCTCGACCTGCTCGGGCTCGAGGGCGCCCGCGAAGCCGCCAAGGAGCTCGCGCTCGTGGGCGGGCGCAGCTTCCCCGGCGTCGATCAGCTGATCCGTGATCTGTCGGCGATCCAGGTCCAGCGGCCCGATGGCAGCTTCGTGGCCGAGCAAGGCCACTACGTCGAACCGGTTCAGCTTCAGGTCGTCTGTCGGCGGCTATGGACGGCGATGCCCGCCGAGGACCTCAGCATCGACGCCGAGGACATCGTCCGCTACGCCGACGTCTCGACCGCGCTCGGCGGTTACTATGCCGAATCGGTCGCCGCGATCGCCAAGGGCCAAGTGACCGTCGAGCGGAAGCTCCGCGACTGGGTCGCCAACACGCTGATCGTCGCCGGGATCCGCTCGCAGGTCCGGCAAGAGGCGGGTCAGAGCGCCGGGCTCGACAACCAGCTGATCGACCAGCTGATGAATTGCTATCTGGTTCGAAACGAGCAACGCGGCGGCGCGAATTGGTTCGAGCTCAGCCACGACCGCCTCGTTCAGCCCATCCAACAGAACAACGAGGCTTGGGAGCGCGAGCACCTGCACCCCTTGCAGGTCCAAGCCAAGCTGTGGGAGCACGCCGGCCGGCCTCCGGAGCTGCTGCTCAACCAAGGTGCGCTCTTGCTCGCCAAGGTCTGGGCCGAGCTCAACGACGAGATCGTGACCGAGGGCGAGCGCGAATTCCTGGCCGAGTCCAGCGCGCTGCGGGCCAAGGAGCGCGCGTCGAGGCGCCGGCTGATCGCGGCGGTGATCGTCGCCATCCTGGTTGCGATCGTGATGAGCGTCATGATGCAGCTCGCGCGGATGTCCAAGGCCAAGGCCGAGGTCGCCCAACACGAGGCCGAGGTCGCGCAGACCGAGGCCGACGCCGCCCGAAGGGAGGCGCAGTTGGCCCAGAAAGCCGCCCAGACGGCCTCGTTGATGGCCGGCGCGAGCGAGCTGCTGGCCCGCAACCGGGCGGGCGCCGCTGCGATGGTGCTCGCCGAGATGAAGACCACCGAGTCGGTCCGCGGCTGGGCCCAGCTGGTCGCCGACATCTTGATGCGCGACACGGCCCGCTCGACCTTCACGCATCGGCGCGCGGTCAGGGCCGCCGCGTGGAGCCCCGATGGCGAGCGCATCGTCACCGCTTCGGCCGATCACAGCGCCAGGATCTGGACCGCCAATCGCGACCGTGACCCGACCCCGCTCGTCGGTCACGACGACGAGGTCCTCGACGCGCAGTGGAGCCCCGATGGCGAGCACATCCTCACCACTTCGGCCGACCACAGCGCCAGGATCTGGACGCTCGAGGGCGCATGCGTGCGGGTGCTCGAAGGCCACGAGGGCGCGGTCGTGCGCGCCCGCTGGAGCCCCGACGGTACCAAGATTGCGACCGCATCCGTGGATGGCAGCGCGCGGATCTGGTCGAGCGAGGGCGACGAGGCCCCGCTGGTCCTGCGCGGCCACACCAAGCCGCTCACCAGCCTCGAGTGGAGCCCCGACGGCCACGCGCTCGTCACCAGCTCGGCCGACATGCAAGCGCGAGTCTGGGCGATCGATGATTCAGGCAGCTCGATCGTCCTCACGGGCCATGTCGAGCAAGTCCTGTCCGCGGTGTGGAGCCCCGACGGCACCAAGATCCTCACCGCCTCGATGGACGACACCGCGCGGATCTGGAACGCCGACGGCTCAGGCGAGCCGCTCGTGTTCAGCGGCCACCTCGGCTCGGTGTTCGCGGCCAGTTGGAGCCACGATGGCGAGCGGATCGCGACCGCGTCGGAGGACGGCAGCGCGCGGATGTGGAACGCCGACGGCTCGGGCGAAGCGACCAGCCTCGCGGGCCACGAGAACTGGGTCGTCTCGGTCGAGTGGAGTCACGATGACAAGCACATCGTGACCGCGTCGATGGACTCGACCGCGCGGGTCTGGAACACCGACGGCTCGGGCAATCCGATGCTCCTGTCGAGCCACAAAAAAGACGTGGTCTCGGCGACCTGGAGCCCACGCGGCGAAGAGCGGATCTTGACCGCATCCTCCGATCGCAGCGCGCGAGTCTGGGACATGGACAGCTCGGACAAGCCCCTGATCCTCGAGGGCCACCAAGGCTGGGTCTACTGCGCGAGCTGGAGCCCGATCCTCGGCGACGATCGAATCGTGACGAGCTCGGGCGGCGGTCGAGTCGACGCCCAGGGCAATCGAGACAACAGCCTGCGGATCTGGTCCAGCGGCGGCAAGGCCGAACGCATCCTCACCGGCCACACCGGCTGGGTCTACTCGGCCATGTGGAGCCCCGACGCGACGCGCATCGTCTCCGCCTCGGGAGACATGAGCGCGCGGATCTGGAACGCCGATGGCTCGGGCGAGCCGATCGTGTTGACGGGCCACACCGACCAGGTCCGCCACGCCGCCTGGGACCACGAGGGCAAGCGCATCGTCACCGCCTCGACCGACGAGACCGCCCGAATCTGGACCCTCGACGGCTCCGCCCCGCCGCTGGTCCTGCGCGGTCACACGGGCCCGCTCCGCTCGGCGGTGTTCAGCCCCGACGGCACCAAGATCGTCACCGCCTCGATCGACGCGAGCGCAGCGATCTGGACCGCCGATGGCTCGGGCGAACCCATCTTCCTGCGTGGCCACGACGACCAAGTCATGTTCGCCGGCTGGAGCCCCGACGGCACCAAGATCGTCACCGCCTCCGCCGACATGACCGCCCGAATCTGGACCGCCGACGGTTCGCCCACCGACCTCGTCCTGCGCGGCCACGACGAGGTCGTCATCTCCGCCCAATGGAGCCCGGACAGCACCAAGATCGTCACCGCCTCCGAAGACAAGAGCGCGTGGGTCTGGACCCTCGACCCCTCCGACACCCCGATCCGACTGACCGGCCACGAAGATCGGATCATGTTCGCCGACTGGAGCCCCGACGGCACCAAGATCGTCACCGCCTCGATCGACCGAAGCGCCCGCATCTGGCAGCTCGGCCGCTACTCGGACCTCGCCAAGCTCAAGCTCGACCTCTTCGACACCACCACCGATTGCCTGAGCGTCGACCAACGGGAGATCTATCTGCTCGAAAACGAAGGCGCCGCCCGAGCCGGCTACGAGGCTTGCGAGATCGCGTACGGACGAACCCCCTACTTCGACGCCCTCGAAACCCATCCCTGATCCGACGATCCAACGATCCGACGATCCGACGATCCGACGATCCGACGATCCGACTTCCGACGATCCGACGATCCGACTTCCGACGATCCGACTTCCGACGATCCGACTTCCGACGATCCGACTTCCGACGATCCGACTTCCGACTTCCGACGATCCGACGAACGCCCCACCTGAATGCGGCGGCACGAACACCCGCAAACTCGGGCGGCGGGGAATGTCGGCGTCCCTCCGAGGCGGACATTGGCGTCCGAGTACAAGTGGGGGAGCCGAGCGTGGGGCGGCGATATTCCCCGTGAAGCCCCCCACTTCGGGAGCACGACCATCCGCGAAGGATCACACGACCCTATGCGAAGGATCACACGACCCTACGCGAAGGGTCACACGACCCTACGCGAACAATCACACGACCATCCGTAACCACGATCACTCGACCTACGAAATCACTCCGCCCCCCCTTCGACGATCATGGGCAATCCCACAGATCGCCGCCGAAAATCCGCATACCCCCCCATCAACGCGCGATACACCATCGCCCCCAACAGCTTATGCCCCCGACTCGTCGGATGCGCGAGATCCCCCGAGATCAACCCCTCACTCTTCCACCGAGCAATCGCCCCATTCCCGCCCATCGCCGCCAGCGTATCGAAAAACGCACACCCTTGCGCGACCGCAACCTCGCGCTGCGCCTCGGTCATCCGCGCGACGACCTCGCGCGACACGACCCGCCCATCGACGCGCTCACCATGATCGACAGGCCCCATGATCAAGCAAGCCGCGTCGGGCTTGGCCTGCTTGAACAATTGAATGACCTGGGTGTAGTCCTCGACGTAAGGATCCATCGTGCGGCGCAGGTCCGACTGATCGCGGGTCATGTCGTTGCCGCCGAAGGTGAAGACCATCAGGTCGATGTCACGCTGCTCGAATTGCCGGGCGAGGTGCTCGGGGCTTTGTTCGCCGAGGCGGCTGGTGAACGCGCCGATCAACGCCATGCCGTCCCAGACGACGCCGGGCTGCTCGCGCTCGAGCACGACGCCGTAGAGCCGGACCTTGCCGCCGCCGACGGCTCGGATCGAGAATTCGTGGGGACCGTCGGGGACCTCGACGATCAGCCGGGTATCGATCGGCTCGGGCTGCTCGGCGACCGGCAGCGACTCGACCCCTTCGGGCAGCGGGATCGCGGTGTCGAGGATCTGCACGTCCGCGTCTGTCTTGCCGCCGTCGACGCTGAGCTTGAGCTTGCCGCCCTTGTAGCGCTGCTGGTACCAGACCTCGAAACGGGCGACCGAGAGGCCGACGGGGCCTTCGTTGGCGGTCGCGTACCAGCTCTCGCCGCCGCCCGAGGACCAGGCCGTGACGCCGCCGTAGCCGTAGCGCCCGTCCTCTTGCATGCAGCGGTTGCGGATGAAGCAGTCGCTCCAATGACCCTTTTCGCTGAAGCGAACGCCTTGCTGACGATAGGACGAGTCGTATTGAGTGATCGCGTGCCAGCCGTGGCCGGCGTCGCCAAAGCGGGCTTGGATGCGGCGGCGGATCGCGGCGGTGATGCCATCGAGGCCGAGCACCGAGTCGCCCCAATGGCCGACATGCGTGATCGCGCCGGCATAGCCGATGTCGGTCGCGGTCAAGGTCGCGTAGAAGCCATCGAGCGCGGCGAGGTTCTCGAGCGGCTGCTCGACCTCTTCTTGATCGTCGGCGTGGCCCTCGTAGGCGGGATAGACGACGGGCTCGTCCTGCTTGGGCGGCGGCGTGATGACGACGCGATCGCGGACGGGCTCGACGCTGTCCTCTTGCTCGGCCTTGGCGGCGAGCTCGGCCATGTGCTCGGCCTCGCGCTTGGCGGCTTCGGCCTGCTCGCCCTGGCCCATCAGCTCGCGGCCGATGATGTTCCAATAGGGCACGTAGTCCTCACCCACGCGCCAAGGCTGGGCCCACTCGAAGGGCACCGCGTAGCTCAGACCGATCAAGCCGGCCAGGGTCAGCGTGGCCCCGATCAGCTTGCGGAAGTTCGAGACCGGCAGCGGGGTCGGGTCGTCGAATTCGCCGACGCCGAGCACGACCGTGGTGACCTGCTCTTCGACGTCGAGCAGGCCGAGGTGCTCGCGGGCGGGTCGCTGCTCGCCGATCGGTGGCAAGCTGGGGTCGTGGGGCTGAGTCATGATCGGGGCTATGATCGAGTCGGTTCAAAACGCGAAATAGATGTTGGCCCGCGGGCCGTCGAGCAGGTGCATCAGCAAGAGCGCGACGGCGGCGAAGACGACCCCGAGCACCGGCCCAGGCAGCTTGGCGAACCAGCCTTTGAAGGTCTCGTCGATCCAGCGACGCGGGGTGAAGTGGTAGGCGATGCCGAGCACGAGCAAGATCAGCAAGCCGTACTCGGCCAGGCGATCGAGGCCAGCAAACCACCACGACGCGGTCGCGTCGGCGTAGCGCTCGTGCAGCCAGTCGTGCACGCCCTGGATCCGAAACAGGCCCTCGCGGAACCCGTGCGGCTCGAAGGCGAGCAGCTTGGCGATCATCAGCTTGGCCCGCTCGAAGTCCTCGGCCCGGAAGAACACCCGGGTCAGCGTGGCGAAGTGGAAGGTCAGCAGCACGTGGATCGGGATCAGCCAGCGACCGCGCTTTTCGCCTGGCTTGCGCGGCGGATGGGGCAGCAAGACGACGAGCGCGAACACGAAGCTGGCGATCGCGGCCAAGGTCGCGGCCTTGCCGATGTCGAGCCCGAGCACGCCCAGACCGAAGCCGTAGATCAGCGCGGCGAAGAGCGGCACGACCAGGCCCCAGACCAGCATCGTCCACACCGGCGTGCGCTCGCGCAGCCGGTTCCAGCGGTTGAACAACACGGCCCCGCCTTGCAGGTTGCTGTAGATGACGAAGTTCCAGCTGGCCCCGTGCCACATGCCGACCAAGAACATGGTCAGCCACAGGTTGAGGTAGGTCCGCGCGTTGCTGCCCTTGCTGCCGCCGAGCGGGAAGAACAGGTAGTCGCGCAGCCAGGTCGAGAGGGTCATGTGCCAGCGTCGCCAGAACTCGCCGACGTCGTGGGCCTGGTAGGGCCGGTCGAAGTTCTCGGGGATCTCGAAGCCCATCAGCTTGGCCACGCCGATCGCGATGTCGGAGTAGCCCGAGAAGTCGGCGTAGATCTGCAAGGTGAAGGCGTAGAGCGCGAGCAGGTTCTCGAGCGAGGTGTAGTCGCCCGGCGAGTCGAACACGATGTCGGTGAAGTAGACCGCGATGAAGTCGCCGAGCACGACCTTCTTCAGCAGGCCCTTGAAGATCCGAAACAACGCCCACTCGATCTCGTCGGCCGCGAGACGCGGCTTGCGGTGCAGCTGGGGCAGGAACTCGTTGGCCCGCACGATCGGGCCGGCGACCAGCTGCGGGAAGAACACGACGAAGAGCGCGAACTTGCGAAAGTTGGGCTCGGGCGTGAGCCGCTGCCGCCAGACGTCGATCGTGTAGCTGAGCGATTGGAAGGTGTAGAAGCTGATCCCGATCGGCAAGATCGGCGCCAACACGGGCGCCACCGCGTCGCCGAAGCTGCCGGGCAAGAGCGCCCGCAGGATGTCGACCGTCGCCGACATGAAGAAGTCGGCGTACTTGAAGTAGCCGAGCAAGCCGAGGTTGCCGACCAGCGAGACCCACAGCCAGGCGTTGCGCCAGCGTCGGGCCTTGCCGACGACCGCCGGATCCGGCGAGCTCAGCGAGGGCGTGCGCCGATGGATCGCCAGCGAGGCGACGTAGTCGAGCAGGGTCGACGCCGCCAGCAGCCCGGCGAAGTACCAAGGCGGCGAGATGGCCCCCTCGGGCGGCCGCGCGCTGGCGGAGTAGAAGAAGTAGGACGCCAGCAGCAGCACGAGCGTGCGCGCGGCCGGGCGAGAACGGAGCGCCCAGAAGGCCAGCACGACTGGCACGACGAAGAGCAGGAAGTCGAAGCTGGCGAACAGCATCGGGCGCTGGGGCGGAAGCTACCGCGGGACGGGGGCGGGCGCGAATGTCTGGACGGACCGCGATCCCCGAGGCGCGACGCTGGGGGTTCGGGGTCGATTCCCGCGGGGCCGAGCGCTGGCTACGCGTCGGGCGCGGTCGCATCGGATCGGGCTCGGCTCCTCGGCGGCGCGAGCTCGCGGCCTTCGCCTCGGCGGCGCTCGATCGTGTCGCGGCCTCGGCTCGTCGCTCGAAGGACACGTCTGTTCTCGTCCGGAAACTCGCTCGACGAAGGCTCGGTCTTTTTGGCCGAGCCGAGGGCTCGTGGGAGAGTCGGACCGAGCGACCCACTCGAGGATCCCGTGAGCGCCAAGCTGAACAAGCGGTTCTTGACCAACCCGATCGCGTTCGCCGGGGCCTTGCCGCTGGTCATCGAGGTCACACCCGGCGACACGATCCTGAAGGCCCGCGGCACGCACAACGTGGTCGCGTCCGCGAGCCGGGTCGTCTATTGGGACATCAACCTCGACGATACTGGCCAATACCATCGCGTGACGATCAAGAGCCAATGGCAGGGCGGATATGTACCGGGTTATTGGTTGCCCTGGAAAGTGAACGACACCAACAAGATCACGCTGGTCGACAAGCGTCGACACAAGACCGGCGGCACGCCATTGGCATTTTTCACCGCGCAATTGACCGGGTGTTCGATCGTCGTTCAAGGCAATCGAATGACGCCGACCGTGTATCACACGAACGCTCGGGACTCGACCTTCGGCGGTACGGAGCCGACCCGAAAGGCCCACCGCGCCGCGATTCAGGAGGCCCGACTGAGTCGCTTCGATCCGCCCAAACGCGGCGGCGGCGAGGAGATCATCGTTCACGCACGAGAATACATGTCCGACGCGCATCCCGACGTCGCGCTTCGGCTGGCCCAACAATACCAACTCGTCAACATCGACCCCGACGAAGTGTTGTCCAGGACCGAGGCCGGGATGACCTTTGGTGTGCTCAATACGATCCAAGGCTGGAAATTCTACCTCCATCGCTATCTGTTCTTGGTCTCGGCGGGCGTGCAAGGTGCGGTCCGAACTTGGCAGGGCCTCGGCTGCCAGGCGATCGATCCGAACGGTGTGGGTCGACCCGTCCGCTCGCGAGGTGGCCATGGCACGACCGAGATCGGCGCCTCCGGCCGAACGCTGCTCGCCCACGTCGATGACGCGATCGTCGCGTACACCAAGCGCTGGCACTTCAACCAGAGCGATCAGACCGCGCACGCCCTGGGGGTTCTTCGGCGGATTCGGACCCGCGGCTACCTCTACCTCTTGTCCGTCGTCCACTACTACCTCGGGCTCGACGACGCGCCCGTGCAGGGTGTCGGCGCTCCACTGTCGACGAGCTCGGAGTTCTACGCCGACCTGCGCGGGCAGTACGAGCGCTGGCTGAGCGGGTGATCCATGCCCGAGTCGGCGCGCAGCCGCGGCCAGCGACGCCCGCGAGCCCGCCCCTGCGCGGCTCGAACCCAGTTCACCCCACGCACGCGCCAAACCACGCGACCATCCCCGGCGCATGACCTGGATCGTCACGCAGTCGAGCACGATGCTCGGAACCCTCGCGCCCGAGCGGGCCGCGTCGCACTTTCGAGTGATCCAGCGCGAGGCGGGCGTGTTGATCGTGGCCGCCAACGCGGTGACGGTGATGTTCGAGAATTCCGAGCCGACGCTCTCGCTGCGGATCCTCGATCTGTGCGAGCAGACGCTCGACGCCCATGGCCGCAGCGAGGGCGTGCTCGAGGCGATCGCGGTCGCGCTGCGCGAGCTGATCTCGCGCCTGGGCGAGGACGCGGGCGGCTGGTTGAGCGCGCTGTGGCTGAGCGGGGATCGGCTCGAGCTGTGTGTTCGCGGGCGATCGCACGCTGGTGCAGCGTTGCTCGCCGCGGCTGCGCCTGGGCCCGCTGGTGATCACGCAGATCGGCACCGGCCCGCATCGGCCCGAGGCGCCGATCGAGCTGTTGCCGCTCGCGGCCGAGCGCGTGCGCGTGGTCCTGCTCCACCGCATGAACTCCGAGATGTCGTTCTTGCCGGGCGTGATCGGCTGGCAGCGCTCGCGGCCCGAGGCGAGCACCGACGAGCTGGTCGAGCAGACCCACGGTTGGATCTTCGATCGCGGGCAACAAGTCGCCTTGATCGCGGCGATCGACTTGATCCTCGGCTGATCGCTCGAGCGTGCGACACTGGCCAGGTGGACGAGACGCTCGCTGCCGAGGACCTGGCCAAGACCGTGATCGCGCTGAGCGAGGCCGAGTCGCCGCAGGCCGCTTCGCTGGAGTTCGCGACCGGCAGCGCGCGCTACCGCGAGACCCGGCTGATCGGTCGCGGCGGCATGGGCAAGGTGGTCGAGGCCGAGGACCTGCAGTTCGGGCGCAAGGTCGCGCTCAAGTCGATGCTCGCCAGCCCGGGTGGGGCCAGCAGCGGCGATCGAGTCCAGCGCTTCGGGCTCGAGGCGATCGTCACGGCCAACCTCGATCACCCGGGCATCCCGGCGGTCTACGAGCGCGGCCGCGACTCGCAGGGCAACCCCTTCTACGCGATGCGCTTGGTTCGGGGCCGCGACCTCGAGCAAGCGATCGCCCAGACCGAGACCCTCGACGATCGCCTGCGCTTGTTGCCGGCGCTGATCGACGTCGCGCAGACGCTGGCCTTCGCCCACGCCCACGGGGTGATCCACCGCGACATCAAGCCCGAGAACGTGATCGTCGGTGCGTTCGGCGACACGGTCGTGGTCGACTGGGGCGTGGCCAAGCTGCGCCCGCTCGAGCGCGAGCGAGCCAAGCTGGGCCTCGCCGCGCACGAAGATCCAACCCTGGCCCGGGCGATCGCCGACACCAGCGGCTCGACGGCGACCCGCGACGGCGCGGTGATCGGGACGCCCTCGTACATGGCCCCCGAGCAAGCCGGCGGCCGCGTCGACGAGATCGACGAGCGCAGCGACGTGTTCTCGATCGGCGCGCTGCTCTACCAGCTCTTCACCGGCCGCCCGCCCTATCGCGGCAACACCTCGCTGGCCACGCTGACGCTGGCGCTCGAGGCCGAGTACGAGCCGCTCACCAAGCTCGCGCCCGAGGTCCCGCCCGCGTTGGTCGCGATCGTCACGCGGGCGATGGCCAAGGATCCCGCGCAGCGCTACCCGAGCGCCGGAGCCCTGGCCGAGGCCCTGAGCGCGGTCGTGACCGAGGGCGTGCGCGAGCGCAGCACTCGAGCCGTGCGCCTCTTCGCCAACGCGACCAGCTTGGTCTTGACCCTGGTGATGCTGGTCTTGGTCGCGCTGATCTTGGCCAACGCCCCGCTCGCCGATCTGGGCGTGTTCGGGTTCCTGATCGTGCCGACCTTCGCGTGCGGGGCCCTGCTCGCGGGCATCGAGTGGTGGACGATCGGTCGCCACGGGCTCTCGCCGCTCGTGCTCGGGCTCGCGATCGTGACCGCGCTCGAGGGCATGGTCGGCGCCGCCATCGGTCGAACCGAGATCGCCGGCGCCCTGTCCTTGGCCAACCAAGACCACCCGCTCGGCCCAGCCGAGATGGGCTTGGCTTACCTCGAGGGCTCGCGGATCGTCGGGGTCGCCGAGATCGTCGGGCTGCAATTCGCGGCCGCGTTGATCGTGCTCTACGCGGTCGCGCGCTATCGAATCGGCAGCAAGCCCCAGACGACGAGGACCAGCGCGTAGCCCTGCCGATCATGCCAGACTCGAGCGCGTGTCGCCTCGCTTCGATCACGACGCCCGCACGCCCGCGACCGCGCTCGAGTACTTTCGCAACCGCGCCGTTCAGTTCCTCCACGACGACGTCGACTGGACTTGGTCGGGCCTGATCACGCCGCTGGTCCGGGGGTCGATCGAGTGGGGCTGCGAGACGCTGCTGCACGATCCCCAGGGCAACGCCTTCGTCTCGGTCTACGTCTACGCCGGTCAGCGCGGGCAGGGCCACCTGCGTCGGCATGCGGCCGCTCGGCCAGCCGGACAGCGCTACCTGAGCTCGCCGGGCTGCGGGATCTTCGAGGCGCTCGTGCACCTCGATCCTCGCTCGGTCCTGGCCTCGCCGATCAGCGGCTGGCCCGAGTACCTCGCGATCGAGCGCCACTGCGGCGACACCCGAGCCAAGCGCAGCGGCGTCCATTACATGAACCATGTCGACGAGGGTCTGCGGGTCCTGCATCGCTGGCTCGGCGCCAGCGAAGCGGCCATGCGGGCCTGGTGCCTCCACCCGCTGGTCCAGGGCGACGAGGATCTGCGCCGCAGCTACGCCGCCGGCCTGCTCGACGAATTCGAACCCAAGGTCGTCGCGCTCGCGCTCGAGTATCGCAACATCGCCAACGGCTTCTTGTCGCCGATGGAGTCGCACCCGGGCTACGACGACCCCGCTCGGATCGCCCGCAGCCCCCTGGCCGAGGTCGACGCGATGCTGGTCGCGGACAAGCTGCAAAACGCCAAGGACTTCCGCCTCCATCATCGCGCCACGCACCCGCGCGCGGCCTGGCTCGAGCGCTACTTCGAGCGCTGGCTCGCGGCGCTCGGGGTCGACGTGGCCGAGGTCGATCGGCTCGCCCGCGAGACGGCGATGGCGAGCGGCGCGATCGGGCCGGCGCGCGAGTTGTGATCGAGCTCAGAGCTCCTCGACCAGGATGGGCTCGAGCACCATGCCCTTCTCGTCGAGCACTCCGGCCAAGATATAGGTCGTCTGCAAGAAATCTGTATACGCGGACACCCTGAACGTGCACTCGCCATAGCCATCGAGCGCATTGAGCATTTCAAAATCGTAGTGGAAGCAGTGCGGCTCGAGGAGCGCGAAGTCCAGGCCGCTCCAAACCGGGTTGTCGAGCCAGTACGCCGTGAGGTAGAGGCCCGGCCCCCGTTCACCCTCGGTGGCCGAGCAGCGCTGTCCAGGCCCATCACCACAGATGACCCCCAGACTGGGTGTGATGCCCGATTGCCCGCCTTCCAACCACCCGGTCGGGTGTGGACAGCGATGCAGGGGCGCTTGCGCCTGCTCGACCAAGAATGCGACGCGCGCTGCTTCGGCGATCGTGTAGAGATTGTCGAGTTCGGCCAGACAGTCTGCATCACTGGTGTCCGTGCTCGCGTTCGAATCGCTGCTCGTCGATGTCTCGGTGGTGCTCGTCTCGCTCGTCGGAGTATCCGTGGTCGAGCTGTCCGTGCTCGAGGCGTCGTCGCTCGGGAGCGTGTCGCTCGTGTCGGCCGCGGCGAGCGTGTCGGTGGGTAAGGGGTCGGGTCCGCAGGCCGCGAGGGTCGTGAGCGCGAGGCAGAGGGACGCGGGGCGAAGACCGAACATGGCTGTCAGGCTAGCAGCCTGTGGTGCAACCCATCACGACACCTCGCTTGGTCTTTTCGACGAGGGCTTTGTCGCCTCAGCTTGCAGTATCGACATACGTCGAGCGCCGAGCGACACCGCCACGGGCGGCCCCAGGCGTGCATCAGCGCGTGAATTCAAACCGGTCGGCGCTCTAGAGCCGCGACTTGAGTCACAACCAACTTTCTTCCCGCCCAGCCAACCCAAGCGCGGTCGAGTCGGCTAGGGAATGGCGGTGCCCGAGCATCCCGCAGACCCAGGCCGCGAGGCCGCCCGCGATCTGGCGCCGAACGGCTGGCCGCGCGAGCTGCTGCGCGGGTTCAAGGCCGGCGAGCGCGAGGCCCTGACTCGGGTCTATCGCGACCACGCGCAGGACGTGGCGTTGGTGCTGCGGCATGGGTTCGCGTTCGAGTCGAGCGGTCGCAAGCGGCGCTTCGTCGGCTATGGCTCGGGCTTCGAGCTGCAGGACGTGCTGCACGAGACCTTCCGCCGCGCCTTCGAGCCCAGCGCCCGCGCGGCCTATGACGGCATCCGACCTTACGGGGCCTACATCTCGACGATCGCCCGCAACCTGGTCCTGCGATCCTTTCGCGCCCGCGAGGTGCTCTTCCCGATCGACGACGCCGAGTCCTCGCAAGGCCCGACGCTGAGCGCCATCGACCTCGGGCCGAGCCCCGAGCGCGAGGTCCACGAGGGCCAGGTCCGCGAGCTGGTCGCGGCCTTCTTGGCCACGCTCGCGCCCGACGAGCGCGAGCTGATCGAGCTTCGCTACGTCCAGGGCATGTCGCAGCGCGACGCCGAGCAGGCGCTCGGGCTCGGCCGTCAACGGATCCGCACCCGCGAAAAAGAGCTGCGCCGCAAGCTGCTCGCGTACCTGCGCGAGCAGGGCGAGTCGACGCTGATCGAGGGCGTCGTCGGCATGGGTCTGCCGGCCTTGCTCGGCACCGAGCTGGTCCGCGCGCTGCTGGAGGTGAGCCGATGAGTCCTTCGAAGAGCCGCTCGAGGTCGGAAGATCGCCGCGCCGCGAGCCTGCGTCGCCACGTCGAGCGCGAGCTGGTCGAGGGCCTCGCGACCCGCGAGCGTCGCTCGCTGATCGAGCGCCTGCGCGGCAACGTCGAGCAGCGACGCGACTGGGATCGCGCGGTCGCAGGCTTTCGTGCGCTCGAGCAGCGCGAGGTCTCGAACTTCGAACTCGACCAGGTCGAGCGCTGGCTCTTCGAGGACCTCGACGAGAGCGGCCTGCTCGCCGAGGCGCGGCCTGAGCCGAGCCGACGCTGGACCTACCTCGCAGCCACGCTCGCGACCCTCGCCGCGGCGGCGAGCTTGCTGCTCTGGCTCGACGAGGATCCCGCGCCGCCCACGATCGCTTCGATCACGCTCGACACGATCGCATCGAACACGCTGCAGGCCCGCGGTGATCATGGTGATCATGGTTGGACGCGTCCGCTCGCGCTCGAGCTGGTCTGCGGCGAGCCGGCTCGACCTGCGGCTGCCCGTGGCTGCGGGCTCGACGAGCTGCTCGGCTTCTCGCTCCGGCTCGGCGACGAGGCGCTCGATCCCGAGGCCGCGAGGGCGCTCGGCCAGGCCCCGCTGCACCTGAGCGTGTTCGGGATCGCGGCCGAGGGCGAGCTGCTCTACTACACGCCGACGCCCGACGAGCCCGCGCTCGCGAGCGCTCGACTCGGCGCCGGTTGGCAAGCGCTGCCGCGCTCGGTTCGACTCGAGGTCAACCACCACCCGGGCCGCGTGCGGGTGTTCGCGCTCGCCAGCGATCGCGCCGTCGAGCTCGCCGACATCGATCGCTGGGCCGCTGCGCTCGCCCACCAAGCTCCCGCCACGCTCGACGATCCGCCTTGGCACCTCCGCCTCGCGCCCGACTTGCTCGACGCGGCTTGCCGCGACCCCATGCGCTGCGCCAGCGCCGAGACCGAGCTGCGCATCCTGACCTTCGCTCCCGAAGCTCCGAGGACCGACCCATGACCACCACGCTCCCGCATCTTTGCGACTCGCCCGTCCGCTTCGGCCTCTCGATCTTGGCGTTCTCGATCGCCACGCTCGCGCCCATGGTCAGCCCCAGGCTCGCCCACGCCGGCAAGCCCGAAGGTCCGATGCCCTTGGTCGCCGCGACGCCGGCCGCCAGCACGACCGCTCGCTTCGCGCTGGTCATCGGCAGCAACGAGACCGCGAGCAAGAAGCAAAAGCCGCTGCGCTTCGCCGACGACGACGCGGCTCGGATCGCCGAGCTCTGGCTCGAGCTCGGTGCCGAGGTCGAGCTCCTGACGGTCTTCGATCAAGCCAGCCAGGCGCGCTTCCCCAAGCTGGTCAAGCGCGCCGAGCAGCCGACCAAGGCCGAGCTCGACGCCGCGTGGGCGCGGCTCCAGACCAAGATGGAGGCGGCCGCCGACGCCGGCCAAGAGGTCGAGCTGCTGATCTATTACGCGGGCCACGGCGACGTCGGACCCGACGGTCAGGGCTTCTTGACCCTCGCCAACGGCGACTCGCTGACCCGCAACGATCTCTTCTCGAGCCTGCTGGGCGCCTCGCCGGCCGACCACAACCATGTGATCGTCGACGCCTGCCGCAGCGAGCAATTCGTGCTCTCGCGCGGCGAGTGGAAGTCCGATCGCGGGCCCGACGACTACGGCGACAGCGTCCGGCAGTACCTCGACGGCAACCACCTCGGCGCGCACCCGAACACCGGCGTGGTCCTGGCCAGCTCGGCCGATCAGCAGACCCACGAGTGGGAGCGCTGGGAGGGCGGCATCTTCACCCACGAGCTGCTCAGCGGCTTGCGGGGCGGGGCCGATCTCAACGGCGACGGATCGATCGAGTACTCGGAGCTGGGCGCGTTCGTGTCGGCGGCCAACAGCGGGGTCGAGGACACGCGGGCCCGGCTCGAAGTCGCCGTTCGACCGCCGCGCGGCGACGAGCGAGCGCCCCTGATCGTCCACGATCGCGTCAGCGATCAGCGCGTGCTGCTGCTCGCGGGCAGCGACGCGGGCCGCTACAGCCTCGAGGACAGCCGCGGGGTTCGACTCGCCGATCTCAACCACGCCAGCGGGCAGCCGGCCTACCTGCGCTTGCCGAGCGGCGACCTGTTCTTGTACCGCCACGATCCCGACGGCAGCCGCAGCGCCGAGGCCACGATCGCGGCCAGCGACGCAGGCGTGGTCGCGCTCGCCCGACTCGACTTTCATGCGCCCGAGGCCGACGCTCGCGGCCCGCTCGACGACGCGCTGCGCACCGGCCTGTTTCGCGTCGCCTATGGGTCGGGCTTCTACGCCGGCTACACCTCGACCGCGCAGCTGCTCGCCGTCGCCGATCCCGACTGGGAGGTCCATGTCTGGCAGCGCGACCCGCAGACCGGCGAGCTGATCGAGGTCGCCAAGGTCCAAGGTGAAGACCAAGACGACGATGATGATGATGACGACGATGATGCCAGCGATATGGTCATCACCACGGTCGAGGTCGACGAGGTCTGCGAGTGGTGCTGGGATCGGACCTGGTTGTCGTTGAGCGTCGGCGCCGAGTTCAACGTGCTCGAGCCGACCGGACGCCTGACGCTGCCGCAGTCGAAGGTCAGCGCCAACAGCTTCCCCGGCTTCGACGACAAAGGGTTCCCCGCGGCCCTGCGCGGCGTCGACGTGCGAATGGGCGCATTCTCGGCCAGCACGCCGACCCGCTATCCCTACGTCGAGGGCTTCTTTCGCTCGGGCTACACCGAAGGCCACGCCGACTTCTTGCCGGCCGCCGCGGGCTACCAAGACGGCGACGCCACGCACCTCGACTACATGACCGTGCCGCTCTACTTCGGCGGCAACTTCTACTTCCCACGCTGGCCCGTGCGCCCCTACGCCGGCCTCGGCTTCGGCTTCGACGTGCTGCGGGTTCACTACGATCGCTTCGCCGCCGAGGATCATGTCGAGGCCAGGCTCCGAATCGGCTTCGAAGTCCACGGCGGCATCGACATTCGGATCACCAACTACTTCGGGCTCTTCGGCGAGGTCCGCCAGCTGTGGAGCCACAAGCTGGCCGCCTCCGGTCTGCCCGACTTTTCGAACTCCAGCTTCTCGGTCATCTCTGGGCTCAAGTTCGGGATCCCCGTCGGCCGCGGCGCGGCGGCGAGCAACGCCGAGGCTCGATCGCGGCGCAAGACCATCCACGTGGTCGAGACCCGCGAGCGGACGGAGAAGAAGGAGCCGAACGTGACCCACGTGGTGATCCCCGGCCCCGCGCCGGCTCCCGTGGCTCCCGCTCCCACGCCGGCTCCCGCCCCCGCGCCGCTCTCGATCGAGCCCATCCCCGACGCAGCGCCCGTGCTCCCGAGCACTGGCCCCGGTCCAACGGTCGAGCTCGCCCCGGGTTGACCCTCGACCGCGCGAGCGCTCGGCCCGACAATGCCGGCCATGCATACCCGTGCCTTCACGATCGCCGCCGCTTGCCTGCTCGCCAGCTTCGCCTGCACCAGCTCGACCAACGACGAAGGCGCCGACGAGGCCGGGACCGACGAGACCGCCGACACGACCGCCGACACGACCGCCGACACGACCGCCGGCGAGGTCTGCCCCGAGGGTCTGCCGACGCTCGAGCTCGTCAACATGACCGGCAACGCGATCGAGGTCGTCCACTTCCTCGCCTGCGACATGAGTGACGGCTTCGACTTCCCGGTCCCGCCGCCTGGCCTCGCGAACGGCGACTCGCGAACGATCGAGTTCCCGGGCCCGGGCTGTTGGATCCTCGCCTACGAGGGCGAGGGCTGCCAGAGCCTCGCGCCTCAGACGACGCCCGACCTCGCGTGCGGCGAGGTCTTCGATTGGATGCCGGACGACAGCAACCACATCTGCCAGGGCTGAAGCCACCGACGCGAAGATCGCAGCCGGCTCCACGCCTCCGCCGCGGCGATTGGATCGACTTCATCGAGGGCGCACACCCTCGCGCGATGCCGACGCGGATTCGTGCTTGTCGGGCCCGGCGATTTTCGGTCCACTCGGGCATGCAGATTGCTCGGCTCCAGACCCTCTCGTTGCTCGGCTTCGCTGCGCTCGCGCTCTCGGCATGCTCGAACGCGAACTCGAGCGACGATGACGTCGGCGACGAGGGGACCACCGCCGAGACCTCCGCCGACACGAGCGCGGCCGAGACGAGCGCCGACGCGACGGCCGACACCTCGGACACCGGCGAGGCGCTGCGGCCCAACTGGCACGAGGACATCGCCCCGCTCGTCTACGGTAGCTGCGTCGGCTGTCACTTCGACGGCGGCATCGCCCCCTTCGGGCTCGAGACTTACGAGCAAGCGGCGCCTTGGGGCTCGTTGATCGACGAGGTCGTCAGCTCGGGCGTGATGCCGCCCTGGGGCGCGCTCGAGACCGACGAGTGCCAGCCCGCGCACGGCTGGCGCGACGACGCTCGCCTCTCCGACGCCGAGATCCAGCTGCTCGCCGACTGGGTCGACCTCGGCACGCCCGAGGGCGATCCGGCCAACGCCGCCGCCTTGCCCGAGCCGCCCAGCCTCGAGCTCGCCAACCCCTCGATGGTCCTGCAGAACCCCGCGCCCTTCACCGTCACGGGGCCCGGCGACAGCTTCGTGTGCGTGGCGATCGATCCCCAGATCGACCAGGACGTGTGGATCACCGGCGTGCAGATGGTCCCCGACAACGCCCAGGTCGTGCATCACGTGCTCATGTACGTCGACACGCTCGCGGCCTCGGACGCGATGATCGACGCCAACGGCACCTTCCCTTGCTCGGGCTTCGTCAGCTTCGACGGCTCGATGCAGATCGGCACCTGGGTGCCCGGCGCGGTGCCGACCCAGACCCCGCCCGACGTCGGCTTCCCGATGCCCGCCGGCTCGCGGATCGTGCTCGCCTACCACTACCACCCGACCGGAGCCGGCGACGAGATCGATCAGAGCTCGGTCGCGCTGCGCTTCACCGAGCAAGCGCCGGGCCTCAACGCGGTCATGGGCTTGTTCGGCAACGGCCAGGGGCTCGAGCCCGGGCCCAACGATCCCGGCGGCGTGCCGACCTTCATGATCCCGCCGAACGTCGCCGATCACACCGAGACCATGAGCTTCGAGATCCCGGCCTTGGTCCCGCCGATCCCGATCTTCACGCTCGGAACCCACATGCATTATGTCGGCGTCGACATGAAGATCTGGGTCGAGCGCGCGGGCCAGGACATCTGCCTGCTCCAGACCCCGCGCTGGGACTTCAACTGGCAGCGCAACTACGACATCGACGCGCCGATCGACGAGCTGCCCTACGTTCAAGGCGGCGACGTGGTCAAGATCCGCTGCACCTTCGACAACACGCTCGACAACCCGCACTTGGTCGGCGCGCTCGCCCAGCAGGGCCTGACCGAGCCCCAGACGGTCTTCCTGGGCGAGGAGAGCCTCGACGAGATGTGCCTGATGCTCTTCGGCGCCGCGACCAACCTGCCGATCGATCAGTTCTGATCTGCTCATGACCACCAGCGCCGAGCTCATCACCCAGGCCGATCGCTTCGGCGCCCACAACTACCACCCGCTCGACGTCGTGCTCGCGCGCGGCGAGGGGGCCTTCGTGTGGGACGTCGAGGGTCGGCGCTACTTCGACATGCTCAGCGCCTACTCGGCCGTCGGCCAGGGCCACTGCCACCCGCGGATCGTCGCCGCGCTGGTCGAGCAAGCCGGGCGCCTGAGCCTGACCTCGCGCGCCTTCCACAACGATCGCATGGGCACGATGCTCGAGCGGATCGCCGACCTGAGCGGCTTCGCCAAGGTCTTGCCGATGAACAGCGGCGCCGAGGCGGTCGAGACCGCGATCAAGGCGATGCGTCGAGCCGGCCACCAGCGCAAGTCGCTGGCTGAAGACAGCGCCGAGATCATCGTCGCCCACGGCAACTTCCACGGCCGCACGACCACGATCATCAGCTTCTCCGACGAGCCCGACTACAAGCGCGGCTTCGGTCCGCCGACCCCAGGCTTCGTGCTGGTCCCCTTCGGCGACGCCGAAGCGCTCGCTCGGGCGATCACCCCCAACACCGTCGGCGTGCTGCTCGAGCCGATCCAAGGCGAGGCCGGCGTCGTGATCCCGCCCACCGGCTACCTTCGAGCGGTCCGCGAGGCCTGCACGCGCGCGGGCGTGCTGCTCTGCTTCGACGAGATCCAGACCGGCCTCGGTCGGACCGGCGCGATGTTTGCCTGGCAGCACGAGGACGCCCGGCCCGACCTGATGGTGCTCGGCAAGGCGCTCTCGGGCGGGCTCTATCCGGTCTCGTGCCTGTGCGCCGACGAGGCGGTCATGCAGGTGTTCACGCCCGGCTCGCACGGCTCGACCTACGGCGGCAACCCGCTCGCCGCCGCGGTCTGCATCGCCGCGATCGACGTGTTGATCGACGAAGACCTCGCCGCGCGCTCGGCCGCCCTGGGCACGCACATGCTCGCTCGCCTCCGCAGCGAGCTGAGCTCACCCGCGATCGCCGAGATCCGCGGGCGCGGCCTGATGATCGCGATCGAGTATCACGAGCCGATCGCCCGAGCGGTCGCGCAAGAGCTGGCGAGCGTCGGCGTGTTGGCCAAAGAGACCCACGGGACCACGATCCGGCTGATGCCGCCCTTGGTGATCGCCCTGGCCGACTTGGACGAAGCGCTCGACCTCGCCTTGCCCGTGCTCGCGCGTCAGGGCGCCTGAGCGTCGGGCTCCGCCGGTCGCCGACAAAACACCACGCGAAATTTCACCGGCCCGCGCAGCTCGACATGATGAACGAGCTCGGGCGGGATCGCGGCCCAGCCACCGGCTTCGACCTCGACCCGCTCGTCGAGCGGCGCCGCGAAGCAGAGCACCAACGCGCCCGCCGAGACCTCGAGTCGACCCCACGCACCCTTGCGCGTGCGGTGCTCGGCCAAGAGCCCCGCCGGCACGCTGTGCTCGTCGAAGATCGCGGTCGAGCGATAGGCCTCGACGCCCTCGGGCCAGCTGCGTTGGCGGCAGCGTCCACACTCGATCGCCGCGCCGACATGCGCCGCACGGCCGGCCTCGTCCTCGATCCACGGGTAGCTCGAGAGCGGCGGTCGATGCCGGATGTGCCGGCGATGGCCGCAGTCGAGCCAGGCGACATGCTCGCCGGCTTCGTCGCGGGCGAAGCCGACGATCGTGCGAGCTACCGTGTTCGGCGTGGTCACTCCCCGAGCGTACTTCGCTTCGCGCTCGAGGGTCACGCGTCGGCGTGTATGCTCGACGCGGCATGAGCTTCGTCGCGATCACGCCCAGGCCTCCGCTCGACGCCTTGATCGTCCAGCTCTGGGACTGCGACATGCCGGCGCAGCCGTGGCGCTTCGAACGAATCCTGCCCAATCCTCGCCCCGCGCTGATCCTCAACCTGCTCGAGGACGAGACCCGCGTCTACCAAGACGACGCGGGCGGCGACTGCCAACGCAGCCCCGGCAGCGTGCTGAGCGGGCCCTATACGCGCAGCTTCGTGATCGACACCGCCGAGCAGACCAAGGTCATGGGCGTCGAGTTTCGGGCGACGGGCGCCTACCCGCTCTTCGCCGAGCGCCTCGATCACCTCGCCGAGCGCGACGTCGGCCTCGAAGCGCTGCTCGGCCGCGAGGCGAGGCGCCTGCGCGAGCAGCTGCTCCACACGCCCACGCCGAAGCGTCGGCTCGAGCTGCTGCATGCCTGGCTCGCGGGTCGGATCGGCCGCGTCCAGGTCGATCCCTCGATCGCCCACGCCGCCAAGGTCCTGGCCCGAGCAC
Source organism: Nannocystaceae bacterium (assembly GCA_035904925.1). Classification (GTDB taxonomy): domain Bacteria; phylum Myxococcota_A; class Polyangia; order Nannocystales; family Nannocystaceae; genus Plesiocystis. The sequence goes on along the minus strand of JAMHUH010000190.1, from coordinate 6,242 downwards.
CTCAACAGCAACGCATCGCGACCCTCGCCCGCGCCGGCGGGACCTCGCTGCGCCGCTTCGGCGCCCTGTTTCGCGAGCAAGTCGGGCTCAGCCCCAAGCGCTTCGCTCGGGCGATCCGCTTTCGCGCCGTGATCGCGAGCGTGCATCGACGCGAGCGGGTCGAGTGGGCCCACGTCGCGCTCGACTGTGGCTTCCACGACCAGCCCCACCTCGTCCGCGAGTTTCGTGACTTCGCCGGAATGACCCCGACCGCCTACCTCGCCCAGCAGGGCGAGCACGCCAACCACATCCCGCTGCCCTGATTGCCAGAATCTACAAGACCGCGCTCGAGCGGCCCGATAGGTTCGTCGTCGAGCAAGCCCATGACCGCACCCGCCGACACCACCTCCACGATCATCCCTTGCCTTCGCTACCGAGACGCCAAGGCGGCCATCGACTGGCTCTGCCGCGCCTTCGGCTTCGTCCGCCACGCCGTCCACGAGGACGACGAAGGCGGCATCGCCCACGCCCAGCTGACCTTCGGCAACGGCATGATCATGCTCGGCTCGGTCCGCGACAACGAGTTCGGCCAGCACATCCTCCAGCCCGATCAGACCGGCGGCCGCGAGACCCAGTCGCCCTGCGTGATCGTCCAAGACTGCAAGGCCCACTACGAGCGGGCCAAGGCCGAGGGCGCCGCGATCGTCGACGAGTACGCCGAGAAGGACTACGGCGGCGCCGGCTACAGCTGCCGCGACCTCGAAGGTCATCTGTGGTGGTTCGGCAGCTACGACCCGTGGAAGGGCTAGCTCGGCACGAAGCCGAAGCGCCGCTGTCCGCTGTCCCGCCACTGAATCTTCCACGGCCTTGACCGACGCGACCACGTTGACCGCCCAGACCGCCGACGCGAGCACCTGCGCGAAGACCTGCGCGATCATGTTGGTCGACCCCGCGAGCTGCTGGATCACTGGCATCGTGACGCGAGTGTAGGTCACTCGCTACGAGGCGATCGGGCAGCTTTGCGCTTGCCCGCTGCTGGCTTGCGCGCTGCCGGCTTGCTCGCCGATGTCTCGCTCACCGCCGACTTGCGCTTGCCGGACTTGCGCCCAGTCGCCTTGCGACGAGCACCGCCCTTGCGAGCCCTTGGTTTTGACGCACGAGCTGGCGGCAGCTCGTCCACCACGCTCGCGGCCAAGGCCGAGTCGGGAGCGCAGCAATCACACAGCCCGCACGGCCCACCGTGGTCCTCGCGATCACCAAAGTGCTCGACGAGCTCGAGCATCCGGCAGCGACTCGCACCGAGAAAATGCTGAACGCGATCGAGCTGCACGCAGCGATGGTGCTGCTGCGCGAGGTAGGGCTTGCGCCACTCGCCGGGCCCGCGGCGCACGTTCTCCTCGAGATCGATCAGCGCGGCGCCGTGCAGCCAGAGCTTGTCGAGGATGCGCTCCATCTCGGCCCCTTTGATCCGGGTTCGTCGCTGCAGCGTGGCGCGTGACAGCGGTCGCTCCCCGAGCAGCTTCACGACCGCCTCGAGCCGCGCAGGATCGGGGTAGTCACGCTCGAGGAAGAACTCGTGGGTGCGGCGATCGGCGAACGAATGCAGCAGCAGGGCCCGGCTCGGCAGCCCGTCACGGCCCGCGCGACCGATCTCTTGATAGTAGTTCTCGAGGCTGCCCGGCGCGGCGGCGTGGATGACCGTGCGAACGTCGGGCTTGTCGATGCCCATACCGAACGCGACCGTCGCGACGATCACCGAACAGCTCCCGCGCAGGAACTCGTCTTGCGCGCGCGCGCGCGCCTGCGAGTCCATGCCCGCGTGATAGGCCGCGACCGCGTAGGCACGCTTGCCTCGGCTGCGCAGCGCCTTGGCGAGCTCCTCGCAAGCCGTGCGGGTCGGGGCGTAGACGATCGCGGGTCGGCGGCTGGGATCGGCGAGCAGCTGCTTGCAGGCCGCCGCGCGCTGGTTCTTGGCGACCTCGACCAGCTCGATCGCGAGGTTGGTCCGGCGAAAGCCCTTGATGAAGGTCGCCGCGTTGCGCAGACCGAGCTGCTCGAGGATGTCGCGCTGAACCATCGGGGTCGCGGTGGCCGTCAACGCCACGATCGGGACCCCAGCAAGGCCGGAGATGGGGCTCGTCAGCGGCCGCAGGCGGGCCTCGAGCATGCGGTAGTCGGGCCGAAAGTCATGGCCCCACTGCGAGATGCAGTGAGCCTCGTCGACGGCGATCAACCCGGGCCGCCGCTTGGCGAGCATCTCGGGAAATCCGGGCACGCCGAGCCGCTCGGGCGCGATGAAGAAGAACTCGAGCTCACCATCGAGGTACTGCCGACAGACCTGACGCGAGGCCGCGCGATCGAGCCCCGAGTGGATGCGCTCGGCCACGAAGCCGAGGCTGCGCAGCTTCTCGACCTGGTCTTCGATCAGAGCGATCAGCGGGCTGATCACCAAGGTCGTGCCGCCGCGCGCGATGCCGGGCAGCTGGTAGCACAGCGACTTGCCGGCGCCCGTCGGCATCACGACCAAGGCGTTGTCGCCTCGCGTCACGCTCGCGCAGATGTCTTGTTGGTGTTCACGAAAGCGGCCGAATCCGAAGCGCTCGTGCAGGAGTGCGGGCAGCTCGGCGATCGGCACCGGGCTTCGAGCTGGCTGGGGTTGCGCTCGCACGGCGACGCTCGGCGCGGGCGCTCGATCTCGCTGCGTCTCGTGGGCCGAGGCTGGAGCTGCATCGCGCCCCTGAGGTGGCTCTCGAACCGCTGGTGCCGTCCGAGTCGCCGCAGCGCCCCCCGAGACCGCACCGACGACCTCGCTCACATACGTCTCGATCGTGCGCATGAACGACGTGAGCTCGCCCGGATCCGCGCCCATGCGATCGAGCGCCAGCTCCCACTCGCCGGTCATCGCCGGACTCTTGACCTGCTCGTGGACCGCGTCGATCAGCCGCTCGCCTTTGTCGGTCGCGCGCAGGTTGTTCTTGCCCTCGCGCGTCGACTCGCGCGTGATGTAGTCGCGCTGCAGCAAGGTCTCGATCGTGGCGGCTCGCGTCGCCGGGGTCCCGAGCCCGCAGCCGCGCATGGCCTCGCGCAGGTCCTTGTCCGAGACGCCGCGGCCCGCCGTCTCCATCGCGGTCAACAGTGTCGCTTCGGTCAGCGCTCGCGGCGCTTCGGTCTGCTTGTCGATCGCCTTGGCCGAGCGCACCTTCACCGTCTGTCCACGCGCGAGCCCTCCGGGCAGCGTCTTGACCGATTTGTCGGCGGCCGACTCGCCGCGGCCCTTGCCGAGCTCGATGTCGAGCACCTTCCAGCCTTCTTGCTCGACCGAGGTCCCGCGGCTCAGGTAGCGATCGACGATCTGCTCGCCCGCCGACTCGTTGACGATCTGCGTCTCGATCGTGGTGATCGCCTCGATCAAATCCGGGTGGTAGGCAGCCAGCAAGCGGCGGCACACCAGATCGTAGATCTTGAACGCCTCGGTGCCCGGGCGCAGGTTGGGGCGCTCGCGCGTGGGCAGGATCGCGTGGTGATCCCCAACCTTCGCGTCGTCGACGTAGCGCCGGCCGAGCGGACGCAGCCCGCTGCCCTCGGCGACCAGCCTCGAATAGCCGGGCGCGATCGCATCGACGATGTCCGGCAGCGTCGTCGCCGTCTCGTGATCGAGGTGCCGGCTGTCGGTGCGCGGGTACGAGATCGCCTTGTGCCGCTCATACAGCTCCTGCGCGACGTCGAGGGTGCGCTGGGCCGACATGCCGTAGAGCCGGTTGGCGTGCCGCTGCAGCTCGGTGAGATCGTAGAGAAAGGGCGGCGGAGAATTTCGAGTCTGATGTTGGGCTTGCGTGATCGCAGCACGTCCGGTCTTGGCCCGCGCGATCACCATCGCTGCCGCATCTCCCTCAGCAGGCAAGCGCGCGAGCGCGGACGCGGGTGGCTTCCAGGATTGAGATGGCGTCTCGTGCTCGTCGTGGCGGTGGTACGTGCCCTCGTATTCGCCGGGCGCCGCGGCGAAGCGAGCGACGACCTCGCGATAGTGAACCGGCACGAATTCTCGAATCTCCCGATCGCGCGCGACGATCATCGCCAAGGTCGGCGTCTGCACGCGCCCGACGCTGAGCTGATCGTCACCGACCAAGCTGTACGCACGCGAGAGGTTCATGCCCACCAACCAGTCGGCGCGACTGCGAGCCCGCGCCGCGTTGGCCAAGCCGTCTAGCTCGGTGCCGCGACGCAGCTTGCGAAACCCTTGCAGGATCGCGTCGCGTGTCAGCGCGGAGATCCACAGTCGCCGCCACGGCTTGCGACAGCCGCTCTTCTCGTAGATGTAGCGAAAGATCAGCTCGCCCTCGCGCCCGGCATCGGTCGCGGCCACGACCTCCGTCACGTCGGAGGCGTTGAGCAGACGCGCGACCACGCCGTACTGATCCGCGCCATGCTCGAGCACCCGCAGCGGCCAGCTGCGCGGCAGCATCGGCAGCACGTCCAGCGCCCACCGCTTCCACTCCGGCTCGATCTCCGCCGGCTCGCAGAGCCCGACGAGGTGGCCGATCGCCCAAGTGATGCGATAGCCCGCGCCCTCGAGATATCCCCGATGACGCTGCGTGGCCCCGAGCACCTCCGCGATGTCACGGGCGACGGAGGGCTTCTCGGCGAGGACGAGGATCGGCACGAGCTGTCGCGCATGGTAGCGGAGCGGCTCGCGACGGCAACAGCCATCGTGAGCTTCAGGGCCCTTGGCCGATCCCAGCTTGGCCTTCGCTGTCGACTTCCTTCTTGCAGATCGGCACGTCGGCCTCGAGTCGATCCGATGCGTTCCACAGGAAGTCCAAGGTTTGCCGGTTGCGGACGGACTGCTCGCGCTCGGCGAAGGCCCGCACTTCGAACTCGCGGGTGCCGGTGGCGTTCTCGATCAGCTGGCGGACGTGGTCGCGCTGGAAGTCGATCGAGTCCTCGAGCATGTCGGTGGCGGCTCCGAACAAGTTCGGGGCCATGCGGGCGCTGTCTTGGGCGACCTTGATCGCGTCGTCGCGCTCGCGCTCGAGCGAGCCGAGCAGGTCGGCGTAGGTCCGGTGGATCAGGTGGACGTCGGCGCTCATCCGGGCCTCGCGGGCGGCTGCGAACTGCTCGCCGAGTTGGGCCTCGGTGCCCGGCCACCTCCGCGGCCAAGGCCGGCCCCTGCTGGCCAGCTCGAGCTCGACTTCGCAGCATGAGCGACCCGACTCTGAACGGGCGTGATGGTCGAGCCGTGCCTCGGGCTCACGGAGCCGGCCAGCTTCGGGGGCGGCATCGCGCCGAACCGGCTAAGGAGGCGCACCGGCCAGCCGCCGATGCGCCTCGCCGGTCGCTCGCCGGCTGCGGCCAAGGCCGGGGATCAGGTCGTTGCCCACTACATCGGGCACCTGACCGACGGGACCGAGTTCGACAGCTCGCACGCCCGCGCCGACGCAAAACAGGTAGACCAAGCTGGCCTGTGGCTGCACGTGTGTCTGCAGCAATCCGCCCGCGCTGTCCGCCATGTCCGCGGGTGCGCCAAAATCGTGGTCGAGTATTTCCCACTCGGGTACGATGCCGCATGTCCCTGACCCTGGCTCTATGGCTTGCCTTCGGCCCACCCGAGAGCTCGGGCAGCCTCGCGGTGCTCACCCACGCGGTGGAGAGCGTGGGGGAAGCCGAGGCACCGAGCCCTGAGGCGATCGAGCAAGCGCTGGCCGAAGTCAGCAAATCTCCCGAGCGACTCGCGGCGAGCAGCGACCTCCGCCTTCTGGTACGCAAGGCCCGGTTCACACTCGTCTGGTCTCACCTCGCCGTTGGGGATCGCGTGCGAGCCACCGCGGCGATGGATGACCTCATTCGCAAGACCGGTCCATCTCCGATCGAGAAGAGTTGGAACTTCGGCCCCGACGTCAGCAAACTATTCGACGCGCGCATTGCTGCGCTCAACAACGCGGGTATGGCGACGATCGAGTTGACGTGCTCGGCTTGTCAGGTCATTGTCAACGAACGGGAAATTCCGAGCGAGAAGAACATCCACCAAGCGACGCAGCTGACCCTGCCACTCGGAGAATATCGCATATTCGTGAGCTTCGATGCGGACGAGCCGCAAATACGGATGTTTCATCTGGACAAGCGCGGCGACAATCAGGCCTGGGATGTATCGCCGATTCCACCCTCAGCGGCGCCGACCGTGGATGTCGAGGATAAACCCGCCCAGCCTCAATCCGATGTGAAGTCGGAGCCCCTTCCTCCCGTGCCCCCGACAATCACGAATGTTC
>JAMHUH010000189.1:0-9117 GCA_035904925.1 Nannocystaceae bacterium | reverse complement strand
CCACGAAGAGCGCCGCGGAAGCAGTTCCGCATGCCTGGCCACGGGCTCTCCGAGCACAAGCGCGGCGCCATGCCGCCACGCGCTTGCTCGAGCCGGTCCTCGATCTTCTGCTTCTCAGCCTGGAGTTGTTGGGGTATGGTTGGCTTCACCTGAAGAGCTCCTTGTCGCGTTCTGGGTTGGCTTGGTAACCGCCTGTACGCTGGGCTCTTCGGGTGATTTCGGGCTTTTGGTTTTTTTCAGCGCTTGATCAAGGTCTAGCAGTCTGCGGTTCGCAGCAAAGCAGCGCCCTCTGACTCGGTGATCCTTCGGCGGCCACCGACTCGGTGGATGCGCCCAGCAGAGCGGCCACGATGCAGGCGGGCGACGTGATCCAAAAGGTCAACGGCAAGTCGGTCGATTTGGTCGATGCGATCGTCGCCGCGCTCGAGCAGGATCGCTCGAAGCTCGAGGTTCAGGTCCAGCGCGGGGCGGGCTCGTATACCGGGAGCTTGTCGGGCAAGTGAGCTCGACTCTCGACTCTCGACCCTCGGCAAGGTTCATTCGTCGTCCTCGCGTTGGTGCAGGTCCGACCAGGCTTCGAGCGCGCGCTCGGCCGCGCTCACCTCGTCATCCGCATCTCGACATGCCTGGGTCCATACATCGGTCCGCGCACACGGCTTCAGGGCCTTGTTCGCGCGTGCGAGCCAACGTCGAAGCATGGGCCCATGCTCCGCGACCGCCAGCTCACCGATGGCTTCCATCGCCGCCCAGCGCACGGGACCTGCTCGCCAGGTATACGGGAGCAGACGCTCGGCGAGCGCCCTCGCGGCCTCGTCGTCGAGCTGCGTCGAGCACGTCGTGCCCAAGGGCGTGATCGGCCGATGCCAATCAAACGAACGAGTGTGGAGCCAGCGCTCGCGCGCGGTCTCGCAGGGTCCGGCCCAGCGCCGACGCGCGGCGCTGCCGATCGCCGCGAGGGTTCGTGCTCGCAGCCAGTCGTTGGTGTAGGGCAGCAACGCGACCAGCTCGTCGATCGCTTGGCGACCGCCGATGTCGGCGAGGCCCTCGATCGAGCGCACGCGCCAGTCCCAGTTTTCGGGGCCCTCGCGCTCGAACCTCGCGCTCGCGTCGGCGTCCGAAGCAAGAACCCGCGCGAGTTGGTCGAGCTCGCCGCTGCGGTTGCGGGTCAGCAAGGCGCCTCGGAACATGCGCTCGAGGTCCCACCCGTCACGAGCGAGTCGGTAGGGGCCATGGTCGATCTTGGCCCGCGCAGGCGGACCTTCAGGATCGTAGTCGTCGTCCCAATCGAGCAAGCGGAGCGCGACCACCGATCGGCAATTGCCGAGTCGCTCCTGGGTGCGGATGAACCCGTGGAGTTGGTCCTCGCGGCGAACGTCGATGCTGCTTCCACAAGCGCCCCCCGCAGGGTTGGCGTGCAGGTAGAGGTCGCTGGCGAGCTCGAGCTCGCCAAGGAGCTCGGCGACGCGCGCGAGGTCTCGCATCACATAGGAGTACCTCGCCCCGTCCCAAGCCCACTGAACCTCGAGCGCGGCGTCGATGGGACCCGGATAGCCGAGCGAGCCCAGATAGCGGATCGCAGCGTCGCGTGCCGCGAAGAATTCCCCGTCTCGGAGCGCTTCGTCGAGCTTGGCCAGTTCCTGCGTGCGCAGCTCGACGCCCGCGGGATCGGGCTCGACCTCGCCCGACGAAAACGAGCCGCTCGTCCCGATCGGCTCGGCTGCGTCTGCGATCCCGGCGTAGAAATAGGCGAGGTCGTCGAGCTCTACCGGCGAGGGTGGCCGCGCGAGCCATCGCTTGCCGCGTCGATCGATGACTCGGAAGTCGGTGAGGGAGTCGCGAGCTTCGGCGATCTCGCGCTCGCTCGGCGGCGCGCAGAAGCCCACCTCGTCCGTCATCGCGCGACCGAGGATCGCCTCGGTGGTCGGCCAGCCCGCCCATCCGCATCGCTCGAGCGCCATCGTGGTTGGGACGAGCTCCAAGGTTCCGATCTCCTCCGCGAGCCCGAACAAGGCCAAGCGCAGCTTGGGGTTGCGGGTGATGATCTCGTGCGCGCGGCAGCGGGTCGCCGCCTCGCGCAGCGCCGCTTCGAGCAGGGTCGCGTCGAGTCCTCGGGATTCGATCTCGCGCAGCTCTTCGGCGCTGATCCAGCCCGGCCTCGCGAACTCGATCTCAGCGAGGATCGCCTCGACCTGATCGATCGGGCCGAGAGGGGGAGGCTCGAGCTGCGCCGCAGCAGGTGGCGGCTCGGACTCTGGAGTCGTGAGGCGGGGTCGCGCACAGGCGCTCAGCAAGGCCACCAAGATGAAGCTGGATCGATGCAAGCCTGGCCGGACAGGCCCGAGGCGACACGGTTCCGTCGAGCCCCAAAGCTCACTCGAGCTGCTACGCCAGCACGGTGTTGTCGATCAGCCGAACCCCAGCGAAGAACACCGCGAGCGCGACCAGGGCCGGGCGCTCGACCTGGGCGATCGGCTGCAGCTCCTCGGCGTCGACCAGCGAGACATAGTCGATCCGACCCGGGGCCAGCAGCGCCTCGGCGTCGGCGAGCAGGCGGGCCGCGTCGCGCTCGCCCGCGTCGAAGCGATGCCGGACTTGGTCGAGGAAGCGAGGGATCGCCAGCGCGTCGAGCCGAGCTTGGGCGTCGAGTCGGGCGTTGCGGCTCGACATCGCGAGGCCGTCGGACTCGCGGACGGTCGGGCAGCCGACGATCTCGCCTTCGAGCAGCAGATCGCGATGCATGCGACGCACGATCGCCAGCTGCTGAAAATCCTTCTGACCGAAGATCGCGAAGTGCGGCCGAACCAAGGCGAGCAGCTTGCCGACGATCGTGCACACGCCGCGGAAGTGGCCGGGCCGGGTCGCGCCGCACAGGTGCTGGTCGAGGCCCTCGACCTCGATCCAGGTGCTGGCGTTGGCCGGATAGAGCTCGTGCGGATCGATCGGACAGAACGCCAGGTCGACGCCGACGCTGGCCGCCTTCGCGAGGTCGCCCGCCTCGTCGCGCGGGTAGTTGGCGAGGTCGCGCGGGTCGTTGAACTGAGTCGGGTTGACGAAGATCGAGAGCACGACGGAGCCCTCGCCGACCGGCACCCGCCTTCGAGCCTCGCGCAGCAGCTCGAGGTGGCCCTCGTGCAGCGAGCCCATCGTCGGGACCAACGCGACCCGGCCGGCCGTCGCCCGCCAGGCCCTGAGCTCGTTCACGCTGCGCAGCACCAACATGACGCGGACTCAGCCAGGACCGTAGCCGGCGCGGCGACGCGGCTCGGCGGGCGGCTCTTCGTTCTCGGTGGGCAGGACCCCGGGAGCGGGCGCGGGGGCTGGCGCGGCGCTTCGACCTGGGCCGAAGCTGTGCTCGACGCCTGGGAATTCGCGGGCTCGGACCTCGCGGGCGTAGTCGGACACGGCGCTGCGGATCGGCGCGGCCAGCTCGGCGAAGCGCTTGACGAACTTGGGCTGGAAGCCGTCGTCGAGGCCGAGCAGATCGTGGATGACCAAGACCTGCCCGTCACAGCCGACGCCGGCACCGATCCCGATGGTCGGGATGCTCAGGCTCTGCGAGACCTCGCGTGCGAGCGTGGCCGGGATGCCCTCGAGCACGAGCGCGAAGCAGCCGATCTGCTCGAGCAGCTTGGCCTCGCGGCGGAGCTTGTCGGCGGCCGCTTCGTCGCGGGCCTGGACCTTGAAGCCGCCAAAGGCATGCACGCTCTGCGGGGTCAGGCCGAGGTGACCCATGACCGGGATCCCGGCGGCGACGATCTTGGCGATCGCCGGAGCGACCGACTCGCCGCCTTCGATCTTGACCGACGCGGCGCCGCCCTTGCGGATCAGCTGGCCGGCGTTGGTCAGCGCCTGCTCGACGCTGACTTGGTAGCTCATGAAGGGCATGTCGGCGCACAGGTGCGCGTGGCGAAGCGCCCGACGGACGCAGCGCGCGTGATAGACGACGTCGTCGAGCTCGACCTCGAGCGTGTGCGCGTGGCCCTGCACGACCATCCCGAGGCTGTCGCCGACCAGCACGATGTCGACGTCGCAGGCGTCGATCAGCCGGGTCATGGTCGCGTCGTAGGAGGTGACCATCACCACCGGCACGCCCTCACGCTTGCGGGCGAGGATGTCCGGCACGGTGATCGGCTTGCGCGGGACCTCGGTCATTTGGCTCACGTACGATGTTTCTGGGGGGTGTGCAATCGCGGGCGCTCAGGGGCTCGGCGCCTCGCCAGGACGGGCCGGGCCGCCGAGGTTGGTCGGCAAGGGCGTGAGCGCCTGGCGGTGGCGCTCGGCGAGTCGGCGCTCGGGCGCCTCGGGCTCGGGCCGGGCCAAATACGCGTCCCACAGGCGCATCGCGCCCGAAGCTTCGCCGCGGACGGTCTGCGCGAAGGCCCGCAGATAGAGCCGCTCGTGGACCGGCAGCGCGACCTCGAGCGAGCGCATGCGGGCGAGGTCGCCGTCGCGGTCGAGCGTGTCCTTCATGCGCCGACGCGAGCTGGCCGTATCACCGGCGCGATCGAGCACCAGCGCGAGCACGTACTCGGCGATGAGTCGGTCGCTGGCCGGCGCGTCGATGTCGGCCCGGAACGCGTGGATCAGCGCGCCGTCGAGGTCGCCACGAAAGAGCAGGGTCAAGGCGAGCAGCCGGCGGAGTCGCCAGCTCTCGATCGAGCGCTGCTCGAGCGCCAGCTCGAAGGCCTTGGCCGCGCCGTCGAGATCGCCGCTGGCGAGCAGGGCTCGACCGCGCCAGTACTCGAGCCCGAGCGTGCGATCGTCTTGGCGGCGGCCGAGCTCGGTCTGCGCGTCGGCGATCCAATCGAAGGCGACCTTGCGGCTCTCTTTCATGGCCTCTTCGAGCAGCGTCAGATCGCTCTTGCCGTCGGTCGCTTCGGGCAGATCGAAGCGGCGCATCAGCTCGCTGCGGATCGCCATCGCCAACACCTCGGGCGCGTTGGGGCACTCGCCCGCCTGGATCGCCCAATGATGGTTGGCCTGAAAGTTGTTGACGTCTTCGGCGAGGCTCGTCAGCTGCTTGCCGGCCTCGGCCGCGACCGCGCTGCAACCAGTCCACGAGCGGCTGCCCGCCTGCGCCCACACGGTCGCCGTGGCTTCGACGAGCGGGCCGACCTCGGGCGTGATGCCGCCCTCTTCGGGACCCGGCGGCACATAGGGCTGCACCGGCATGTCTTGGTGTGTGGGCCGCGGGGGCCGGGGCGCGGCCGGCTTGATCATCACCCGCTTCGAAGCAGCCCGTCCGACCATCTGCGCCGGCAGTTCGGAGTGTGGGAGCGAAAGGCCGATCAGCAAGGCGAGCGAGAGCGGCGTCACCGGCCGAGTATGCTCGAAATTTGACCGCAGCGCTCGGGTCGACAGACTCGCGTCGATGGCCGAAGCACGACCCTCGAGCCCGAGCGAGCGTTCGCCGCGCGAGACCAAGAAGGGCCCAGCGCCACGCGACCCCGAGGCGGTCGCGGCTGCGACTCTGGCCTTCGTGATCGCCCGAGCCGGCGAGCTCGCTCGCGTGAGCCGGGCGGCTGCGGTGCAAGTTCGAGTCGGCGCGCGCTGGGCTTGGCCGCACCTGCGACGCGCGGCGCTCGGGACGGCGCGGGCGCTGGGATCTGCGAGCGCGAGCGTCTCGCGTTGGTGCTGGACACGGCGCGTCGGCTTGGCTCGAGTCGGTCAGCGCGTGCTGTGGTGGTCGGCGCTGGCCCTGCTGGTGCTCGCTGGTCGAGCGCTGCTCGGCGAGGGCGGAGCGCCCGGCGACGAGCTGTGGCTGCGCTCGACCTTGCTCTGGTTCGTGCTCGGCTCGGCGATGGCCAGCGTCGTGCTGATCACCGCGCCCGAGCTGCGCATGCGTCGAGCCGCGTTCGCGCTGGCCGGCAGCCACGGCGCGCTCGCGTTGCTGGTCTGGTTCGCGGGCGTCTGAGCTCGTTCCCGTCCGTCCGGATCGAAGAAGATCAGAGCCGCAACACGGCGCCCGCCCAAGTCAGGCCGGTGCCGAAGGCCGCCATGGCGACCACGTTGCCCGGCACGAGCCGACCTTCTTCGCGAGCGTCGTGCAGCGCGACCGGGATGGTCGCGGCCGACATGTTCCCGTAGCGATCGACGACCGAGTACATCTTGTACTCCGGCACGTGGAGGCGCTCGCGGCAGGCGTTCATGATCCGCACGTTGGCTTGATGCGGGATCAGCAGATCGATCTGCTCGACGCTCAAGCCCGAGTCGGCGATCGCCTTGCGACCCGCGGCCGCCATCGCCGTGACCGCGTGCTTGAACACCGCGTTGCCCTCCATGTGGACGCTGTGCAGCCGAGCCGCGACCGTCTCGGCGCTGGCCGGCATCCGGGTGCCGCCGGCCGGCTGGTAGAGGATCGGCGCGAGGTTGCCGTCGGCGCCCCAGTTGGACGCCAGCAACCCGACGTCGCGCTCGCTCGGTCCGATCACGGCCGCGCCCGCACCATCGCCAAAGAGCACGCAGGTGCTGCGGTCGGTCCAGTCGACGACCTTGCTCATGACCTCGGCCCCGATCACGCCGATCCGCCGATGCTTGTCACCGAGCAGGCTGACGGCGACCTCGAGCGCGTAGAGCCAGCCCGTGCACCCCGCCGCGACGTCGAAGGCCGGCATGCCGCTGATGCCCAGCCGCTTTTGCACCCAACACGCCGTCGAGGGGAACATCGTGTCGGGCGTCGAGGTCGCGAGCACGATCAAGTCGAGATCGTCGGGCTCCATGCCCGCTTGCTTGCAGGCCTTGCGCAGCGCCTCGGCCCCGAGCGTCGAGGTCGAGGTCTCGGCGTCGGCGATGTGGCGCTGCGCGATGCCGGTCCGCTCCTTGATCCAAGCGTCCGAGGTATCGACCATCTGCTCGAGGTCGACATTGGTCACGACCCGCGCGGGGAGTGCCTTTCCAGTGCCAAGAATCTCGAATCGCTTCACGTCGCGCGGACCATAAACGCCGTGCTCGCCGATGGCCAGCCGCGCGATCCGATGTCGCGCGTGTTCGTGGAGCGATCGTGACAGTGAACGTGGCTCGTGTTTCAAATGATCACGTGCGACTCGTCTTGCACACTCGCTCGGCACACGGTGACAACGCTCGCGTCGTCAAGCTGGCGCGCGTTCGGGAGCGCGTTGACGATTCGACGCAGACGCGCGCCCGAAAGCCCGCGAAGACCCGCTGCGCGGCGTGTTGGTGATGGGCACGTGCGTTGCAACTCGGGCTGCTCATGCAAGCATCGAGCAGCACGCGCCTGCGAACCGCATTCGTTCCTTGGCTCGCCGCGTTGGTCATCGGCGCCAGCGCTCACGCGGGGTGGTTGATCCACGACCTGCGTGACCATCACGACGACGAGGAGTCTTCCTTCGCTCACACCCGGCCGATGGTGGGGTCGATCGTCGGCTCGATCGACGTGAACGTGGACGTCCACGAGCTCCACATCGACGGTCTCGACGAGTCGAGCAGCGAGCCCACGCCTCGGCCCATGCACGAGCGATCCTCGTTCGCGATCCCCTCGCGCACCGCCCACTGCCGCCACGCCACGCGTCAGCCGCCCGCGACCCACCAGGGCTCGGAGCTCGACTTCTGGATCACTCGCACGGGCCGCTACGAGTACAGCGTCGATCCGCGGATGTTGGCGCGTGTCGAAGTGGCAAGCGTCGTGGACGAGCGAGGAGCGGCGCGCGACGTGGCGCTCGAGCGCCTCGGTCAGCTGCTCGGGGTCGAGCGCGGCGCGGTCGAGCTGCGCAACATCCAGCGAGACTCGCCGCTCTGGCACCTCGGTCTGCGCACCGGCGATCGCCTGCTCTCGATCGCGCGCCCGCCGGGCAGCGAAGAGGTCGAGGTCGCGCTCGCTCGCCGCGGCCGCGCGCTGGTGCTGACCTATCGAGTCACCTGAGCCGGGTCACCGAGCCGGGGCTCCCGGGTCGCGCGAGCCGAGGTAGCCTCGGCGTGAAACAGCCTCGTCCGCGCGGCGTAGCCCCGAAGACCCGAGCTCGTCTGCACTCATGACCACCCTGTCGAGCCTCGTCTTCTTCGGCACCTTCTTGACCTTCTGGGCGAGCATGCACGTGCTCGTCGCTCGTCGCTTGATCCGCCAGGGCACCCGCTACCCGGTGTGGGTCAACCGGATGATCATCGGCGGCGTGGTCTTGCTGGTCGTGTTCCCGCTGCTCGCGTTCTTCGGCCGCCGACTCGGCGTCGACGCGGCCGGCACCAGCGTGCTCTCGTGGATCGGCTTCACGCTGATGGGCGTGTCGACCCTGCTGATCGCGTTCACGATGCTGGTCGAGCTGCTGCGCGTGGGCACGCGCGCCTGGCTGGCGCTCCGGCGGCGCTTCCGAAGCACCGAGCCGCCCGCGAGCGAGGCCCCGCTCTCACCCCAGCGCCGGGCCTTCTTCGCCGACGTCGTCAACTACGGGATCGTCGGCGGCGCGGCGAGCCTCAGCGCGCTCGGGATCTCCGAGGCCCGTCGAGTCCCGCGCGTGGTCGAGGTCGACGTGCCCGTCGCGGGTCTGCATCCCGATCTCGAGGGCCTCAAGATCGTCCAGCTCAGCGACGTCCACGTCGGCCCGACCATCCGCGGGACCTGGCTCGACCAGGTCGTCGAGGTCGTCAACGGCCTCGACGCGGACGTGGTCGCGCTGACCGGCGACTTCGTCGATGGCTTCGTCGCCGACCTGCTGCCCGAGCTGGCCGGGCTCGGCCGGATCCAGGCCAAGCACGGGGCCTTCTTCGTGACCGGCAACCACGAGTACTACTGGGACGGTCCGGCCTGGTGCCGCGCGATCGATCAGCTCGGCCCGCGCTCGCTGATCAACCAGCACGTCGTCCTCGAGCGCGGCGCCGCCAAGCTGATGGTCGCGGGCGTCACCGACCTCCACGCCGATCGCTACGAGGCCAGCCACACCTCGGATCCGGCCAAGGCCCGCGAAGGCGCGCCCGAGGTCGACTTCTCGCTGCTGCTCGCCCACCAGCCACGCAGCGTCTACGCGGCCGCCGAGGCCGGCTACGATCTCCAGCTCTCGGGCCACACCCACGCGGGCCAGTACTTCCCGATGAGCGTGCTGATCCACCTGATGCAGCCCTATGTCAGCGGGCTCAATCAGCATGAGGCCATGCAGATCTACGTGAGCC
>JAMHUH010000188.1:0-3475 GCA_035904925.1 Nannocystaceae bacterium | reverse complement strand
CACACCAAATCGCCCAAGCATAACCCGCCACTGCACGAACACCCCTGCTCCCCTGGGATGCAGCTCGTGTCGTTCGTCGTGCTCGTGTCGACCCCCGTCGTCTGCGTCGAGCTCCCCGAGCTCGTCGTCGAGTGCCCGTCGCCGACCGAGTCGCTCCCCCCTTCATCGTCGCTCGTGCAACCAGCGATGCCGAGCGTGGCGAGACCCAACGTGATGACCAAGGATTCGAGCCAGCGGGTGTTCATGCGTTCCAGCGTCTCACGGCCTCGCGCAAGCGCGCAAGCGATCCGCGCATCGACCTCCCTGCTCTCGAATCCGCGCACTCGACATCGTAGCGCTTCGACGGTGCACGCGGTCCACGAGTCGCGGGCTCGCGCTGCGCCACGCAGGGGTTCGCCTCGGCGCCATCCATGACTATGATGCGGCCGTGCCGAGCCTGCGCGTCAGCTCCGTGACCACCGATCATGCGATCGGGAGCTTCGGCAGCGTGGTCTTCTATGTCTGGCGAGACGTGACCCGGATCGAAGCGATCGCGCTGGTCGACGCCGAGGTCGACGTCGCCCGGCTCGAGCCAGGGCCCTTGGTCATCTTCGGGGTGGTCGAGGCCGACGCGGAGCTGCCCCCGGCCGATGTCCGGGCCCGTCTCTCGGAGGCGCTGCGCCACTTCGGCGAGCTTGGTGGGATCGCGTCGACCCTGACCTTCGAGGGGCGCGGATTTCGGGCCTCGGCGGTCCGCAGCGTCGCCGCGGGGCTGGCGATCGTCGCTCGGCAGCCCTTCCCACACCGCGTGTTCGCGACCATCTCCGAGGCCGCGGGCTGGCTCGCGTCGGCGATGGCGGCAGAGCAGCCGACCACGATCACGGCGCAGGACATCGTCACCGCGATCGCGGCGCTGCGCTAGAGCGCCGACCGGTTTGAATTCGCGTGCTGAGGTGCGTCTGGGGCCGTCCGTGGGTAGGAGCGAGGCCGAAGGCGTATTCGACATACGTCGAGCGCCGAGCGACACCTCCACGGGCGGCCCCAGGCGTGCATCAGCGCGTGAATTCAAACCGGTCGCCGCTCTAAGCCTGAGCGGCTCAGCCTGGGTTGCAGTAGTACTCGATGTCGGCGTCGCCAGCTTGCTTGAGCGCGTCGCAGGCGGTGCCGCAGAGCAAAATGGTGTCGAAAGGGTTCGAGTAGAGCCAGCCGTTCTCGGTCGCGCAGTCCATGACCATCGGCCACTCGACGCCGCCGACGAGGACCTTGGTGAAGTCCGGGAACACGGGCGGCTCGGCCAGCGGGATCAGGCAGGTCTGGACGCTGTCGATGACCTCGTTGAGGGCGGCCTCGAGCTCGATCTGGTCTTGCGAGTTGAAGAAGCTCAGGGTGCCGCCGGCGACCGCGACCTCGTTGAGCTTCTGGCTGGGGATGATGCCGTTGGGCTCGCCGTCGCTGACGTTCGGGGTCTGGACGTTGCTGATGTCGATGCCGACCACGTAGGTCTTGATGGCGTCGTTGGTGAAGGCTTGGCCGACCAAGATCGGCAGGGCGGTGTCGTAGGTCTCGAAGAGTTGGTTGGCGTTGAGCGCGTCGGCGCGGCAATTGGCGGCGCCATCGGTCACGAGGATCATCGCGCGGGGGACCGCGGGATCGAGCGTGAGCAGGTGGTCGTAGGCGTTCTGGACGCCCGCGGTCGAGGGCGTGCCGCCGTAGGACATGGTCACGAGCGCGCCCGGGATCGCGGCCAGGATCGCGGCGGCCTGGAGCGGGCCGACCAAGACCTCGGGCGCGTTGGCGGTCACGCAGGCGGCCGCGCTGTACATGTTGATCGCGGCGGTCGAGGGGAACAAGGTCATGCCGAAATTGATCTTGTCCTCGAAGTTGGTGACGATGTCGTCGGTCACCGAATGGAGGCTGTTCCAGCGGGTGATCGTCGGCGTGTTGGGGTTGTTGTCGTGGTCCCAGACCTTGGTGAACATGCCGCCCGACTTGTCGAGCACGAGCATCACGTTCGGTGGCAGCGGATCGATGGTGACCTGAAACTCGTCGCAGGGCAGGTCGCCGGTGGTCGAGTCGCTGCTGGTCGAGTCGCTGCTGGTCGAGTCGGTCGAGTCGGTGCCGGTGTCGGTCGCGTCGGTCGCGGTCTCGCTCGCGCTGGTGTCGGTGCCCGAGTCGCTGCTGGTCTCGCTCGCGCTGGTGTCGGTGCCCGACTCGCCGTTGGTGGTTCCGCTCTCGCTGCCGACTTCGTCTTCGCCGAGCGTGAGCGTGCCCGCCGAGCTGTCACCGCCGGTGTCGCCGGAGCCCGAGCCTCCACACGCGAGCGGAACCACGACCAGAGCAACCAAGGGAATCCTTCGAGTACGAACTGCCATGAACACCTGATGGGCAGAATATCCGAAGCGCCCGCGATGCAAGGGTCGATCTTCGCCGAGAACGCGGCGCTCGAAAGCTCGCGCAACCGACTCGCGAAGGGCCCGAAACTGCGATTCAATGGCTCGACGACAAAAACCGACAATGTGGTAATTCGATCGCGTGAATCGGCCCCATCCGCGGATTGGCCCCATCCGCGGATTGGCTCGCCATCGCGCGATGCTGCCCGCGCGCAGGCTCAGCCGTTGCCGCCGACTTCGGCGTAGGCGCGGGCGAACTCGGGCCCGAACACCAACACCTGGATCCCGCGCTCTTCGATCAGCTCGGCGTAGCGCTCGGCGTACTTTTTCCAGGCCGTGCCGGCCTTGTTGAGCCCGCTGACGCCGCGCTCGATCTCCTGCGGGCGGAACTGATCGAGCAGGCCTTGCACGCCCTCGACCACGCCGTTGATCAGCGCGACCTGGTGGAGCATGAAGTCGCTGTAGACGGCCGAGAGCTGGGCGTTGCGCTCGGGCCCGCCGCGCCGCCAGTCGAGCAGGTAGTCGAGCACGCCGCGGGCGTCGGCGGCCCCGTGCAGGGGCGTGTACTCGCGGATCGTTCGCACGCCCATCTCCTCGCCGAAGCGCGACTGGACGTTGCGGATCTCGATGAAGGCCTGGGCCGAGGTCTGCAGGACCTCGGCGACCCGGGCCAAGAACGCGGCCTCTTCGTCGACGTTGGTCGGGGCCGCGACGTTGCCGAGCACGGCCGTGGCGAATTGCTCGACCGAGCTCGAGCTCTCCATGCCGCCCGTGGGCGCGGTGGTCGGGGCGGCGAAGGGCGTCGCGCCGGGCATCTCGGGGAACTCGCGCCGGAAGAAGGCCAGCGCGGTGTCGCGGGTGCTCGCGGGCAGCTTGCCGAGCGCGACGTCGACCTGATCTTGGAAGAGCTTGCGCGCGCTCGCGAATTGCTCGTAGGCGGGTCGAAGCTCGCGCATCGCTCGATGCACGCCGCCGAGGTCGACGAAGCCGGTCGCCTCGGCGCCCGAGACCTTGGGCTTGGGCGCCGTCGGGACGCTGGGCGGGAGCTCCTGGATCGCGGGCTGGATCGCGGGCGGGCCTTGGTCGAAGCGCGGCGGACCTTGACC
>JAMHUH010000187.1:0-7509 GCA_035904925.1 Nannocystaceae bacterium | reverse complement strand
TCGAGTTTGTCGAGTTTGTCCGTGGGCGCTTCGATGACGGGTGCGGGCTCGGGCTCGACGATCGGCGCAGGCGCGACGAGGGGCGCGACGATGATCGCCTCGGTGGGCGTGGGCGTGGGCGTGGGCTCGAGCGCAGGCGCGGGCTCGAGCGCAGGCTCGATGCTCGCCACAGGCTCGGGATCCGAGCTCAGCCCCGCGGCGAGCAGCCCCGCGGCCAGACCCACCAGCGTCACGCCACCCACGATCTTCAACAACACGAGCCGCGTGGGCGCAGGCGTGGTCGTGGGCAGATCGATCTCGGCGGGCGGCGGCGGGCCTTGAACCATGCGCTGCTCGATCGTCGCCCACATGCGATCCGCGACCTCGGGAGGCGGACCGGTCGCGGCGCGTTCGGCTTGTTCGAGATCGTCGAGGAGCGAGCGGGCTCGGGTCATGGCTTGGCCTCTTGGGTTGCGGCCACGAGCTGCTCGGCGGCCTCGCGCAGGGCGAGACGAGCGGCGCGAAGCCGGGTGTACACGGTGTTGACGTTGAGCCCGAGGCCCTCGGCGATCTCGACGGCCGTCAGACCCTCGAGCTCGGCGAGCACGTAGACGGCCTTGCGATCGTCGTCGAGCTGTTCGAGCAGGTGCAGCAAGGTGCGCTGGGCGTCGCGCTGGGCGATCGGATCGGCGCCTTGCGGCTCGACGGCGTGGGTCAGGGCTTGCAGCTTTCGCTCGTGTCGCCACTGCGTGCGCCGCTGGGTCTTGACCACGCGCATGGCGATGCCGAACAGCCAGGTCTTGATCGACGAGCGACCTTCGAATTCGTCGAGGCGCCGCGCGGCGACCAAGAACACGTCTTGGGTCGCGTCCTCGAGCATCGAGTCGGGCGTGCCCATTCGCCGCAGGCTTCGCCAGACGAAGGCGACCTGCTCGCGGTAGATCGTCGCGAAGCGCTGGTGCTCGCCCGGAGGCGGGGCGGTCTGGGCCGGGGCGGGCATCGGGTCGGGCGAGGCCGCGAGGGCCTCGAGGTCTAGGTTGCCGGCTCGAGCGGGATCCGTTGCGTCGCTCGCGATCGGACCGCTCAAAATCGGACCTCGAACCCGCCGAGCGCCCGAAAGCCGATCAGCCCGGGCCGCCAGATCGCGCCGAAGCCCTCGACCCGGAAGGCGGGGCGCGAGAGCGCGATCCAAGGCTCTGCGGTCAGGCCGAGCGCGAAGTTGGGGATCGGCGCCCAGACCACGCCCGGCGCGAGGTCGAGGGCGACCCAGGGGATCGAGCCCTTGGCGACCGTGGGAAAACCCACGCCTTCGCCGATCAGCGCGCCGACCTCGATGCCCGCGCAGATCGGGAACTCGAGCTTCGAAGGTCGATGACGCAGGACCGGGCAGCCGCGGATCACCGCGAAGGCGTGCTGAAGATCGGCCCCTTGCCCGGGGCTCTCGGCGAGTCGGGCCTTGCGAACGAAGGCGTAGTGGCCCTCGACCTCGATCCGAACACCGGGACCATGCGGGCGCTCGTCGGCCTTGGGCCACCACTGCAGCGCGAGCGCGAGCCGGAGGATCGGACCGACATCGGGCAGGTCACCGAGCGAGACGCCACCCTGCGCTCGCAGACCCAGCGTCGGTCGAAAGCGATGCTTCGGCGCCGCGATCGGGGGCGGGACCGCGAAGAGCTCGGGCTCGGGTTCGGGCTCGGGCTCGGACTCGGGCTCTGGTTGTGGTTGTGGTTCGGGCTCGGGTTGCTCGACGTCCTCGGCCTGCTCGGCCTGCACGAGCGCGGCGTCGCTGGTCTGCATGCGCGCGAGCACGTTCGGATCGATCGCCATCGCGGCCAGCAGCGCGGCCGCGTCGGCCAACACCTCGCAGTCTTCGCCGACCATCGAGCGCTGGCGGGTGTCGGTCGCGCTGACCGTCCACAGCCGCAGGTCCCAGCCGCCCTCGGCCTCGAGTCGAACGCGAGCGATCGCGCTGAGCCGGGCTTGGTCGAGCTGCGCGAGCGGCTTGCCGAGCAGGCGCTCGAGCTCGGCGAGGACCTCGGCCTCGCTCGGGCAGCCCTGCGCAGGCGCGTCCCAGCGAAACTCGACGCCACCTTCATGCGCGGGCGCGGGCGCGGACGCGGGCGCGGGTGCGGGCGCGGGCTCGGGGCTCGCGGCCTTCGCTGGGCTCGCGAGCGCGAGGCCGACGAGTCCGATCCACAGCACGCCCGCCCGAGCGCGATCAGCCACGCGAGCGCACCTCGACGGCGGCGAAGGGGCTCCGAACGGGCATCGCGGGCGATCCTAGCGTGATATGTTCGCGCCCTCCATGCCCTACCAGGTCTCGCGCACCGACACCGGTCAGTTCGTGTTCATCGACCCCGCCAGCGAGACGGTCGTGATCGATGACGAGCTCGCCGCGGGCTTCGCCAAGCTCGACAAGATCCTCGCCGACAAGCCGCGCCCGCCCGCGCCCGCGATCGGTCCGAACAGCAGCCCCTTCACGGCCCGTGGCGCTCGCTACACGCCGATGCTGCTCGCGCTGTTGCTGCCCTTCGTGTGGCTCTTGGCGCTCTACCTCGCGCTCGCTCACTTGCTCTCGCAGCACAGCTTGACGCTCGAGCAGGCCAAGGACAGCCAAGCGGAGATCGACGCGCTCCGGCAGGAGCTTCAGGCGTTGCGCGGCGAGGTCTCGGGTGCGCCGCGCTCGGCCAAGACCAAGGCCAAGCCCAAGCCCAAGACCGACGAGCCGTCCGAGTCTCCGGCGGCGACCGAGCCTGCGAGCGCGCCCACGAGCGCCCCCACGACCGTGCCCAGCGAGCCGCCGGCGGTCGCGAATCCGGACGCGACCAAGTCGCCGACCGGCGGCCCCAACTGACCTGACCCGCTCGGGACCCGCGTGGAATTCAATTCGCTCGAGTACGCGCTGCTGCTGGTCGTGACCAGCCTGCTCTTCTTTGGCGCCGGCTATCGGGCGCGGCTGATGATCTTGATCGTCGCCAGCCTGATCTTCTATGCGGCCTGGAACGTCCCGCTGGTCAGCCTGATCGTGGTCTCGGCGATCGTCGACTACACGGCCGGCCGGATGCTCGGGCGGACCAAGGGCGAAGGTTGGCGCAAGGCCCTGCTCGCGCTCAGCTTGGTGCTCAACCTCGGGCTGCTCGGCTACTTCAAATACGCCAACTTCTTCTTGGCCAACTTCCACGAGCTGATGGGCCACGCGCCGGGCGAGGGCCAGCTGCTCGACATCGTGCTGCCGCCGGGCATCAGCTTCTACACCTTCCAGACGATGTCCTACACGATCGACGTCTATCGACGGAAGATCAGCCCGACATCCTCGTTCTTGCGCTTCTTCTTGTACGTCAGCTTCTTCCCCCAGCTGATCGCCGGCCCGATCGAGCGCGCCGGCCACCTGCTGGTCCAATTCGATCACGCCGCGACCCGGGCCTTTCAGGTCGAGAACCTGGTCGGCGGCGGCCAGATGATCGTGTTCGGGATGTTCAAGAAGGTCGTGATCGCCGACCACTGCGGACGCCTCGCCGACCAGGTCTTCGCCGACCCGAGCGGCTTCGACGGCTGGACCGCGCTGATCGGCGTCTACGCGTTCACCTTGCAGATCTACTGCGACTTTTCGGCCTACTCGGAGATCGCCCGCGGCTCGGCGCGGATCTTCGGCATCGACCTGATGCGCAACTTCGACCAGCCCTACCTGACCAGCAACATCAGCGAGTTCTGGCGGCGCTGGCACATCTCGCTGTCCAACTGGTTTCGCGACTACGTGTACATCCCGCTCGGCGGCAGCCACAAGGGCCGGGTTCGCACGCTGATCAACTTGATCATCACGATGTTCTTGTCGGGTCTCTGGCACGGCGCGGCCTGGACCTTCGTGATCTGGGGCCTCTACCACGGCGTGCTCTTGCTGATCACCGCGCTGGTCGGCAAGCGAGTCGGCGAGCGCTTGGGCGGCGGTGGCTTGGCGCGCGCGCTGGGCTGGTTCACGACCTTTCACCTGGTCGTGATCGGCTGGATCTTGTTTCGCGCGGCCGACATGGCCCAGTTCCGGGCCCTGCTGGGCTCGATCGGCCAGCAGCTGGTCGGGGTCGTGAGCGGGGGCGGGCTGCCGAGCCCCGAGCAGGGCCTCTTCATCGCCGGGCTCTTCGCCTTCCTCGGCCTCTCGGCGCTCGATCGTCGGCATCGCCTGCTCGAGCGGATCTGGGCCGCGCCGATCGGCTCGGTCGTGTTCGCGACCGCGTTGATCGTGACGATGCTGCTGATCGGCGTGCCCGATGGGCCCGCGTTCATCTACTTCCAGTTCTGAGAATTTTGCCGGCTGGCGGCTCGACCCATCGGGTACGATGCGGGCGCTTGGCGACCGTGCATCAGGCCACCGTGGCCACGCCCGCGGCCACCCACGCGATCGTGATCGGCGTTGGGGACTATCTGCACCTCCCGGGCGGCTCGGGCACGCTCTTGCTCGATCACCAGAAGCTCGGGCAGCTGAGCTCGCCGCCGGTCTCGGCCCGAAGCCTGGCCGATTGGCTGATCCGCGAATTCGATCATCCGACCAAGCCGCTCGCCTCGCTGCGCTTGCTCGTCTCGGAGGCTGAGCCCGCGAGCTACACCCACCCGATCTCGGGCGAGGTTCACCAGCCCTGCGCCGCGACGGTGGACGCGGTCACGTCGGCGCTGGTCGAGTGGAAGTCGGCGGGCGACAGCAACCCCGACAATCTCTTGTTGTTCTATTTTTGTGGGCACGGGATCGCCGGCGGCATGGAGCTCGCGCTCTTGTGCCGGGACTTCGGGGCCAACCCGGACAATCCGCTCGAGGGCGCGCTCGACTTTCGCAAGCTGCACCTGGGCATGAAGGCCCGCTGCAAGGCCGACGAGGTCTGCTACTTCGTCGACGCGTGTCGAAGCGGGGCCGAGCTGACCCGCTATGCAGAGGGCTTCGCTGGCGTGGTTCCCTTCTTGCCCGGGCCGGTCCAAGGCCGCCGCGCGCCGGTGTTCTACTCGACGCTGATGGGCGATCAGGCCTTCGGCCGCGCCAACAAGCCCAGCTACTTCGCCGACGCGCTCTTGCGTGGTCTGGGCGGGCTGGGCAGCGATCGCAACGAGGGTCATTGGCAGGTCAGCACCACGCAGCTCAAGAAGGCGATCGACGCCGAGCTCTCGCGTCGGGAGGGCAGCGGCTCGAATCAGCAGATTCCCTCGACCGACGATCTGACGACCTTCGTGCTGCATCGTTTGAAGGGGCCGCCGGAGGTGCCGGTCGTCGTCGCTTGTGCGCCTCGAGAGGCGAACGCCGAGGCGACGCTGAGCTGCCGTCGCGGCGGCGAAGTCCTGCACCAACGGCCGCCCGCGCCCCTGCCCTGGAAGCTTCGGCTTCGCGCAGGTAGCTATGAATTCGAGGCGGACTTCGCTGCTTCGGCGCCCTTTCGGGCCTGCGTCGACGAATACTATGTGTGTCCGCCTTTTCAGACCGTGCCCTTGGCGGTGGTGAAATGAAGACCACGCTCGCGTTGGGCGTGCGGGGCCGCGCCGGCCAGACCGGCAGTCGAGGCGTGGTCGCCGAATTGCTGTCGGCGAGCGAGGACGCACAGTCGCAGCGCTTCGTGATCCCCTGGGGCGACGCTGGGGAGATGCACGAATTGGCGGTCGAGCCAGGTCATTATGTCGTGCACGCGACCTTGCCCTCGGGGCAATTGCTCAGCGGCAGCGTTCGGGTGATCGAGGGGGTGCCGGCGAGCTTGCTGCTCGAGGTGGCGTCCTCCGAAGCGCAAGTTCGGACCCGTGGTTCGACGCGCTTCTTGCTTGGTCCCCCCGAGCCCTGGGTGGCGCTCGCGGACGACGAATCGGTGACCTGGGAGATCGGGCGGAGCGCCTCGAGTCGGGCTTGGCAGGATTGGGCGAGCGAGCCGCAGCAGCAGCTCGACCCGATGCTCGACGCGAAGGTCGACCTCGATGCGGGTTGCTTCTCGATCGAGGGCTCCGGCGGGCCCGTGCACGTGCTTCGCCGTGAAGCGGGTCTGCGTCGACGGGACGTGCTCTGGCTGCCGCCGCACTGGGAGACCGAACGCGAGGCTGCGCGCTTCGAGATCCGGGTCCCGGATGATCTCGAGTCCTCGCTCGCGCTCACGCTCGGCGATCCTCGCTTCGGCACGATGCTCGGCTACCTCGCCTCGGGCGCGCTGCCGAGCGCGGCGATGTTCATCGATGTCCAGGAAGACGCGACCCAGCTCTTGTTCGAAAAACTGTGGAACCCCCACGCGGCGGCGGCAGGCGCCTACGTCTTGATCGAGACCGAGACCGATCCGCACGAGCGCAAGCCTTGGCACGCGTGGATCGACAACCTCGCGAATTGGTTCGGCGACCTGCCCGATGGCGCGGTCTTGGCGGGCTGGCATCGGCTGCGCAACGCCAACACGCCGGCCGACATGGAGGCCGCGCGGCCCTGGTTCGAACTCGCGATCGCGCGCGGCATCCCCAATTTCACGCTGGTGTTTCGCGCGCTCGTCGACGGCCTCACGATGTTCGTGGACGAGCCCGACATCGACACCGGTGACTTCGCCGCGAAGCTGGTCGAGATCCAGGCGGTCGCCCGCCACCTCGACATCCGCCAGCCCTTCACCACGCTGCGCTTTGGACCCCAACCAGCGCCTCGCTGAGCGAGCGCAGCCGTGATAGCGTCCCGCTCCCGATCGGATGGACGAGGGCTCCACGAACACGCACTGGGTCGCGGGCGCGCTGCGTGATGGCCAGGGGCCGATCGAGCGACCCTGGCTGCAAGTCCTCGCGGTCCTGGTCTTGCTCGGCTTGGTCGACGCGCTGGTCGGCCTCGGGGTCGCGCAGCGCGGCGAGGCGATGAACCAGGCGGCGATCGAGCCGCGGCTGGCCAACCCCGGCGACGAGCCGCTCACCCGAACCCGCTTGCGCGCGAGCTTGCAGGCTGCGGTCGACGATCCGGGCCGGCCGATCTTGTTGATCGGCGACTCGGTCCTGGCCGGCGACGTGCTCGCGCCGCTGCGCCGCGACTGGCAGGACCAGCGGGTCGTCGATCATCTTCGCCGCGAGCTCGCGCCGACCAGCGCGGCTTCGTTTCATCAGATCGCGCTCGACGGCTTGCTGCCGATCGACGCGCTGCACTTGATCACCGAGCTCGATCGCCTCGATCCCGAGGGCCGGGTCGAGGTCGTGCTCGAGCTGAACCTGCGCTACTTCTCGGGCCAGTACGACAAGCAGGACGAGTGCACGCGCGCGGCCTTGTGCGAGCTGGGCGACATGGCGTTGGGCGACTCGAACACGCCGATCCGGGCGCTCTTCGGGCTCGGCGAATTCGGCGGCGTCGCGCACGACTGGCTGCTGGCCCACACGCCGGTGCATCGCTTTCGCGACGCGCTCGAGCGGCCGCCCACGCTCGATCGCGTGCCAGGCTTGTTGGTCGCGCGCGTCGACGAAGCCGAGCGGCCGAGCGAGCGCGAGGCCTTGGCCCGGGTGCGCGAGCATTACCGCAGCAGCAAGATCGGCAAGGGCGAGCAAGGCAAGGCGCTGCGCTTG
>JAMHUH010000186.1:0-14190 GCA_035904925.1 Nannocystaceae bacterium | reverse complement strand
CTCGTGATCGAAGCGGTCGTGCTCGACTCGCCGCTCGAACCCTCGCTCGTGTCGTTCGCGCCCGCCGTGTCCCCGAGCTCGTCCTCGCCCGTGGCGAGCGGCCGGCAGCCGAGCGAGAGCAGGACGCAGGCGATCGCGATTCGGCGGATGTCGTTCGACTGCATTCCTCGTAATCCTCGGCACGCTCAGTACCGAAGGCAGGTCGAGCTGTCGATGTTCGAGGTCGAGCCGCGCGCACCCTGGACCCAATCTCGGGTCTGGCTTCTCACCGTTCAGGACTCGTCGTGAGCCGATTGCGATCTCGAGATCAGTGAGTCCCCTCTTCGATGCGCCAGGGCCGCTCCGCTTCCAATCCCAGCTTCGCGCCTAGCATCCGGCCGTGCTCGTCCACCACGACGCTCCCGGGACGCTCGGCCACGCCGAGCTTCGGGCGCTCTGGCGCCTGCGAACCTCGCTCTTGCGGCTCAAGCCCAACGTCGATCCCGAGCTCGACTTCGAACGCTTCTCCGGCTTCGTCCGCGACGCCCACGTCGGTCGCGTCGTCGCCTCCGACGGCCGCGCGCTGGCGATGTGCTGTCATCAACGGATCGACGGCGAGTTCCAAGGCCGACGCTATCGCCTCGCGATCTTCGAGTACGGCTTCGTCTCGCCCAGCGCCCGCCGCCACCCGAGCGTCGCGCTCTGCCTTGGCGGGCAGCTGCTCGCGTGTCGAAGCATGCGACCCGGCGTCCACGACTACATGGTCGGGATCGGCTACCCACGCTCCGTCGTCCTGCTCGCCCGCGCCGTCCCCAACCTGCGCCTCGACGGCGACCCCGAGCTCCGCCCGATCGAACGCCACCTGCTCGCCCAAGCGATCGAGCGCCTGAGCGGCCCAAAATTCGATCACGCTCGCCGCGTCGCCGAGCTGCCGACCATCCCCGAACCAATCCGGCCCGACTGGCTCGCCCGCCAAGCCAACAACCGCTTGCTCGACGCCTACCTGGCCCAATGCCCCGACTGGGAGCAAGGCCGCGCGCTCCCGGTCATCGGCCGCCTCGACGGCTCGCTCACCACCCTCGCGGGCGAGTTCGTCCGCCGGCTCGGCACGAGCGTCGAGCGCTTCTCGCTGCGGGGTTGATCCGAGCCTGGCCTGGCCTGCGCCACGAAGAACGAGCGCTTCGTCTTCGGGCGAGCAGCCGAAGACGAAGCGCTCGCTCGCTTCACGAAGCGCTCAGGTCGTCGTGCTGATCCCGACGAGCTCGCGCCAGAGCGTGACGGTGCCGGGCGTGCTGCGGCCGTCGGTCGTGCGATCGAGCGCGCGCAGCTCGAAGGAGAAGGCACAGAAGTTGCGCCCCGCCGGCAGCCAGCCGCCCGACGCCGGGACCACGGCGTACTGTACGTAGCCGAGCGCGTCGGCGATCGGGGCGGTGCCGACGAAGCGGAAGGGCGCGACGTTTTCGTAGGCCCCACCGATCGCTCCGCCGCCCGCTCCGGCGCTGCCCGCCTGGGTGACCGGCACGTTGGTGTTCGAGCCCCGATAGACGGCCAAGCTCCAGTTGCTCAAGAAGCCCTCGGGCTCGTCGACGCGCAGCTTGATGTCGAGCGGCGCGGCGGCGCTGGCGATCTCGAGCAGCGCGCAGGTGTTGAAGGGCTGGTTCGCGTAGGTGACCGAAGCGATCGCGCCCGTGACCGCGTGATTGTCGAGGTAGAGCGTGACCGTGTCGCTCGAGCCCGCGACCAGCTTGCCGCTCGCGTCCCAGCCTTCGAGGCGGAACTCGACCGCGCCCGCGCTGGACTGGTAGAGCCCGGTGCTCAAGTAGGCCTTGCGGTTGCGATGCGAGGCCAGCCAGCTGGTGTCCTCTTCGATGTTGAGGAAGGCCGGGGTCTCGACGGCCGGCTGGGCGTCGCCGTCGACGTGCAGCGCGACGCCGGGGCGCGGGCCGACCAAGGCCGAGGCCCAGCTGCCGTCGGTGGCCTGTTGGAGGTGCGAGTAGGGCTGCGTGACCCAGCCCCAGGTCGACTCGCCCGCTCGCCGATAGCGGATCGTGTACCAGCGGACCTTGGGCGTGGTGTCGAGGAAGCAGGCGTAGAGGTGGATGACCCCGCGCCAGGCCGCGTGCTGGACCGCGGGGCCCGAGCTGCCGCTGTTCGAGACCGTGCCGTCGGGGTGCAAGGTCGAGTTGGGATCGGGCAACAAGATGTCGCCGAGCGCCTGGATCGCCCGGCCGCCCTGACATGCGGTGCTCGGGTGGGCCCACAGGTCCTTGTCGAAGCACAGGTCGATCCGCCGCACGTTGGCGACGTCGAAGTAGGCCGGCGACTCGTAGACGACGCCCTCGGGCAGATCCTCGAGCACCTGGACGATCAGGTCGGGGCGCAGGGCGACCGCCGGATCCTCGTTGCTGCCGACGTCGGCCTGCTCCGCCGCGATGTCGGCCAAGCTCCGCGAGAAGCGAAACACGTAGCAACCCCAGTCGTCGGTCGCGGTCACGCCGAGCACCTGGCGCGGGCCTTCACCCGAGTAGGGGCCGCCGAGCTTCTCGGCGTGGGTCCGGTCGTACTCGAGCACGCGCAGCAGCGTCTGCGGCAGCGGGTTGCCCTTGCAGAACAGCTTCAGGCGGTCGCGCAAGCGGGCGAGCGCGAGCAGATCCTTGGGGTCGAGCACGACGTCGCTGGGTCGGACCAAGCCGGCCTCCTCGACCAGCTGCGGACGAGCCGTGGGCTGGGCAGGCCGGAAGGGCTGCGGGAGCCGGGTCGCGATCTGCGGACGGTTGGCGATCAGCTTGGTGTCGAGCAGCTTGGTCGGCGTCTTCTCGACGACCCCCGGCTTGGTCGTGGCGCCGCCGCGCACGACCAGCGCAGGCGGCTCGGCCTCGCCGGTCGGGATCATCAAGGGCTTGAACGACTCGGCGCCGGCCTGCCGACGCAGCGTGCGATGGATCTTCTCACCGTAGAGCCGCTCGAGCACGCGCGCCGCAGCGGCGTTCTGGAGCAGCTGATCGAGCTGGCGTTGGGTCTCGACCACCCAGAAGCTGCGCGGGTAGCAAGGGTTGAACAGGCAGGGCGGATCGTAGGTCTGGACCTTGCCGTAGATGACGTGCTCGGTCTCCGAGAGCACCATCGAACACTCGAGCACGAGGTCGTCGAAGTCGGTGTCGGTGCCGACGTCGTTGCTGCTCAGCTTGAAGCGAAAGGTCCCGTCGCTCTCGGTTCGGAAGTCGCTCATGTGCAGCGTCGAGCCCGTCCACGAGGTTGGGCCGGCTGGCGCACATTCGACGCTCAGGCCCCACGCCGGGCCGTTGACGAAGGCGCTGGTTCCGACGTCGCCGGCATGGGCACCGTTGCCCGTCGTCGCGCCATCGATTCGGAATCGCTGGGGGAAAGTGGCGTTCTTGCCAATGACGGTGATGGTCCAGGCACCCTGCATGTTGATGGTCATCGCGCGACTACCTTTCGCCCGTCGAATGCGACGGGATCCGTCGAATACGACGGAGAGTATGAACAATCGAAGGCCGCCACGGACTCGCGCAGCGCCTGCTCGATGCCGGCCATGCTAGGGCGCGGCGCGACGCGACTCAAGCGCGCGCGTCGGCAAAGTGTGCACGTTGGCGATTGAAATCTAGCAGCCTGTGGTGCAACCCAGCGCGGCTCCTCGCGCCGGGATTTTCGGCGAGGGCGCGAAGCCGAAGCGCAGCTGTACCTGGCGTACTGCAAGCTGAGGCGACAAAGCCCTCGTCGAAAAGACCAAGCGAGGTGTCGCGCTGGGTTGCACCACAGGCTGCTATGCGAACGCGATCGCAGGCTCGGCCTCGGGTTCGATGAATCCGAGCAGGCGCTTGGCCTCGCCGCTCAGCTCGTCGCGGACTCGCTTGGTCAGCGCGGCGAAGGGCGTGAAGGTCGAGGTCGCGACCCGCTTGGCGCGAGTGACCTTCCAGGTGCCCGCGACCACGCCATCGACCAGGAAGGTCGCGGCGACCAACAGATTCTTGCTGACGACGAGCTTGCGATGCTCGTCGGCGATCACTCGCGAACGATCGTCGTGCGCGAGCACGAGGTTGTCGAACTCGGGCAGGAGCCGAACCGGCGCGCGGGTCTGGGCGCTCGGTCGGGGCGCGTCCGGGAGATCGAAGAGCTGTCGGCCCCGCTCGTCGCGAAACGACTCGAGCTCGGGCGCGAGCGCAGCGAAGGTCGACTTCAGGCTCGAGAGCCCCGACCAGGCCTGGGCATCGGCGACGCTCGCGGGTCCGAAGGCGGCCAGGTAGGTCCGCACGAGCGCTCGCGTGTCGGCGGGATCGCTGGCCTCGCCTGCCTCTGCTTTTGCGACCTCGAGCCCCGCCAGCCAGCGATCGGCCAAGGCGAACTCGGCCGCGGGCGGGAAGCACCACGAGGCGTCGGCGACCGGGACCTGCACGAGCGGCAGCGTGCAGCGGACGACGTAGGCGATCGCTCGCTCGTCGGCGCCCGGATGCAGCGCGAGCAAGTGATCGCGCAGCGTTTCGAAGGTCGCGGGTCCACGCGCGAAGTGTTCGCGGGCCTGCTCGACCACCAGCGCGAGATCGATGCCGGCGATGCGCGAGCGCATCATCTTGACGCCCTTGTCGAGCGCGGGCTGGAGCGCAGGTCGCAGGCGTTGGAATTGCTCGGCGCCGAGCATGTGCAAGGTCCCCCGCATCGCCGTGGCCCGAACCACCGAGCGATCCTCGAGCGCCCTCGCCAGCTGCTCGCGCTCGAACCCGACCAGCCGCGTCCACAGCCCGACGAAGGGCGGCCGGGCCTGCTGGGCCTGCAAGCCGGCGAGTCGGTCGATGGCCTCGACCACGCCGATCGCCGCGGGCTCGAGCAAGAGCTGGCGAGCGAGGGTCGCTCGGTTGAGCTCGGGCAGGGTCAGCACGCGGGGCGGCATGCGCTTGGCTAGCGCAGCCGAGCGCGGCTCGTCCAGCGAAAGCGCGATCCCGAGTGAAGCCTGGCCCTCGTCGAGAAGACCAAGCGAGGTGTCGCGCCGGGTTGCGCCACGGGCTGCTACAGTCCGGCCGTGTACGACCAGACCTTTCGCCAAATGAAGAAGCAGCTCGGCCAGACCGATCGTTGGCTCGAAGCCGCCGGGGCGCATGCGAAGGCGAAATCCTTCGACTCGAACCTCTTCCTCGGGTTCCGACTCGCGCCGGATCAGTTCGGCTTCGCCCGCCAGATCCAGGTCGCCTGTGACACGGCGAAGCTGGCCGCGTCGCGACTCACGGGCAAAGAGGCGCCCGTGCACGCCGACACCGAGCAGACCCTCGACGAGCTGCGCACGCGCGTCCAATCGGTCATCGGCTACCTCGAGGGCTTCTCGGCCAAGGACTTCGAAGCCGCCTCGACGGTCACCATCACCCAGCCGCGCTGGGAAGGCCGGACGATGACCGGCGCCGACTACTTCGTCGAGCACGCGGTCCCGAACTTCTTCTTCCACCTGACCACGGCCTACGCGATCCTCCGCCACAACGGCGTCGCGATCGGCAAGCGCGACTACTTGGGTCCGCTGACTCAGACGGCTCCCTGACGCCGTCGGGGCTCGTCGCGTCGGTGCTCTAGGCCTCGGCGCGACGCTTGAGGTCGGCCGCGAACTCGTCGAAGGCCGGCTGGAGATCGGGGATCGAGCGCTCGATCATCGGCGAGAAGGGCCCGCTGAACACCTCTTGCATGGTGAACTCGACCTGCTCGCCCTTGCGCTCGAGCGAGAAGGTCCGCTCGCCCTTGAACAGACCGAGCGGCATGCCGCTGCTCCAGACCATCCGGGCGCTCGGCTCGAAGGTGCTGACCTTGACCGGGAAGGCTCGCCCGGGGCTGATCTTGGCGTGGACCTCGATGCGCTCGCCGGGTGCGATCGTACCCTCGACGCGCTCGACCGTGTTGTTCCACTCGGGGTAGCGCTCGGCGTCGGTGAGGATCGCCCAGATCGCGGCTGGCTCGGCGTGAATCGAGATGCTGGTGCGGTAGGTCTTCACACCGAACTGGTAACATGTTCGTTACTGCTACGGCAAGCCCGCGCTCGCGTGTTCGAGCGCGGCGAGGACCAGCGCCCACGAGGCGTCGTAGCGAGGCGCTCGACTCGACCAGAGCGCCGCGCTGACGGGCGTGGGTCGATGCAGCACGGTCACGCGCGTCGCCTCGCCCTCGGCGACGAAGTGGATCTCGACCTCGGTCGGGTGCTCGGCGTCGGTGCCTGGATACCAGTCGAGGACCAGACGCTCGGGCGGATCCCAGAGCCGCACGCGACCGAGCTCGACCTCGCGCCCCTCGGCCGAGCGCTCCCAGAAGCGACCGCTCTCGACCATCTGCAGCTGGCTGTGCGGGTCGCCGGTGTGACGGCGCTCGGGCGGCCACCACTCGCTGATTTGCTCGGTGAAGAGCATGAACGCGCGGGCCGGCGGGCAGGCGAGAACGACGGTCTTGTGCAGGAGGTCGGTCATGATCCCTTCATCGCTTGGCCAGCGCCTCGAGCCGCGCGAGCGCGGCGTCCCAGAACTCGTCGAGGTACTCGCGGACCGGCACGAGGCCCTGCATGCGGACCGCGTAGAGGTTCCTCGCGCCCTCGGCTCGCGCCTCGACCAAGCCGGCCTCCTCGAGCGTCCGAAGGTGGCGCGAGATCGCGGGTCGACTGACCGGAAAGCGAGCCGCGAGCTCGCCGACCGAGAGCGGGCTCGCGCGCAGCTCACGAAGGATCTCGCGGCGGATCGGGCTGCCGAGGGCGTCGAGCGCGTGCGTCATCGAGTAACATGGACGTTACATGACTCGCACGCGCTCGCCAAGCGGGCGGAGCCCGCACCGATCCATCCTCAGAGGTTCTGCCCGCCCGAGGCCTCGATCCGCTGGCCGGTGATCCAGCGAGCGTCGCGGCCCGCGAGCATCGCGATCGCGTCGCCGATGTCCTCGGCCCCGGCCACGCGCTGCATCGCGATCGTCGCGGCCACGTGTTTTTGACTCTCGGGGTTGTCGCGCAGCCATTGGGCGTTCATGTCCGTGTCGACCACGCCGGGCGCCAAGGCGTTGACGGCGATGCCACGCGGGCCGAGCTCCTTGGCCAGGCAGTGGGTGAGCACATCGATCGCGCCCTTGCTGGCCGAGTAGGCGGCGTACTCGGCCGCGGTGAAGCGGGTCAGGCCGGTCGAGAGCAGGATGATTCGGCCGCCGTCGCGGAGCCGCGGGATCGCCTTTTGGCTGACGAAGAACGAGCCCTTCACGTTGAGCGCGAACACGCGATCGAAGTCGGCCTCGCTGGTGGTCTCGACGGTGCCTTGAACGATGATGCCCGCGCTGTTGACCAGCACGTCGAAGTGGTTGGCCCCGCTTCGGGCGATCAGCTCGCGGTCGAGCGTGGCGTAGAAAGCTTCGACCCCCGCGAGCGTGGCGAGGTCGGCCGCGACCGCGAAGGCTCGCCCGCCGGCCGACTCGATCGATCCGACGACCTCCTGGGCCGCCGCCGCGTCGCGGGCATAACCGACGGCGACCAAGGCTCCCTCTCGTGCGCAACGCAGCGCCGCAGCGCGACCCAGACCTCGGCTCGCGCCGGTGATGACGACAATTTTTGCTTCGAGCATGGACATGGTGGTTCTCCCCGCGCGACTGTGCGCTCGAGCCCCGTCGCTGGCCATTGCCGAGCGCTGCATGGGGGGTCTACGAATTTCGACGAGCAGCGATCATGCAGTGGGACGACCTCGAGTTGTTGGGCACGGTCATCGGCGAGGGCAGCCTCTCGGCGGCGGCCCGGGTCGCGAACCTCAGCCAGCCGACCGTGGGTCGGCGGATCCGAGCGCTCGAAGAGGCGCTCGGCGGCGCGTTGATCGAGCGGGTCCCCGACGGGATTCGGCCGACCCCGCTGGCGCTCTCGATCCTCCCGCACGTCGAGGCGATGACGCGTGCTGCCGGCGAGGTCGGTCGGGTCGCGCGGGCCCACTCGCCCGACTTGGCCGGCACCGTGCGGATCGCCTGCGGCTTCATGGTCGGGCGCTTCCTCGCCGATCATGTCGCCGACTTGCTCGAGGGCGCGCCGGATCTCCAGCTCGTGATCGATGCCGACCTGGCCATGGTCAACCTCGATCGTGGCGACGCCGACCTGGCCCTGCGCGCGCGCAGGCCCGAGTCGGGCAACCTCTACGCCAAGAAGCTCGGCAGCAACATGTACGCGGTCTATGGCGCGCGCCGCTACATCGAGGCCAACCCGCAGGCGCTCGGCGAGGATCGCTACGAAGCGTGCCGCTGGGTCGGCTACTCCGAGGGCCACGCCCACCTCGCGAGCGTGAAGTGGCTGGCCGCCCGACGCAGCCGCCCGCCCGAGCTTCAGTGCAGCTCCTCGCTGCTCCACCTCGACGCCGTGATCGCGGGCGTCGGGCTGGGCTTGTTGCCGACCCTGCTCGAGGCCCGCGAGGGCTTGGTCCGCTTGAGCGAGCCGCTGCCGGACCTGGCCTACGACTCGTGGCTGGTCGCGCACCGCGACGCCCGAACGATCCCGCGGGTCCGCTTCGTGATGGACAAGCTCGCGCGACTCTTCGAAACCCGGCTGGGTGAGCTCGACCGGCTCGACCCCGAGCGGCCGAGCCGGACGAGCTGAAGCCCGCCAGACCACACAGGGCTCCCGCTGGGCGCAAGGCGTGAAGTCGCCGGGCTTGTCTGGTAGCGTCCCGCCGCGCCCATGCGCGTGCTCGACTACTCCACCTCCACGGGTCCCGATCGTCCCGACCCGCTGCCACCTGGTACGGCCGCCGTGCTCGGTGCCTTCGACGGGATGCATCTTGGCCACCAAGCCCTGGTCGAGCGCGCACGCGGACTCGCCCAGCGCGTCGCGGTCGTGACCTTCGAACCGCGACCGGCCGACGTGCTCGCGCCCGAGCGGGCCTCGCCTCGCTTGCAGAGCCCGAGCCAGCGCGAGCGAGTCTGTCGCGACCTCGGCGTCGACCTCCTGGTCGTGCTGCGCTTCGACGCCTCGGTCGCGCTGCTCGATCCGGCGACCTTCGTCGAGCGCTTCTTGATCCACGGGCTCGCGCCGGCCCAGGTGATCGTCGGCTACGACTTTCACTTCGGCGCGGGTCGAGCGGGCGGTCCGAAGGTGCTCGAGCAGCTGCTCGCGCCCGCCGACATCCCGCTCACGGTCGTCGACGAGGTTCAGTCGGGCGGCGAGAAGCTCGGCTCGACGGCGATCCGCGAGCTGGTCGGCAAAGGCCAGGTCGAGCGCGCGACCGATCTGCTCGGCCGCTACTTCGCGGTCGAGGGCGTGGTCCAACACGGCGCGGGTCGAGGTCGGCAGCTCGGCTTCCCGACCGCGAACGTGGCCAGCCGCAACATGCGGCCCGGCGGCGGCGTCTATGCCTGCTTCTTGACCCTGCTCGACAGCGAGGGTCACGACGAGGTCGAGGTCTGGCCGGCGGTCGCCAACATCGGGACCAACCCGACCTTCGCCGACGGCGAGGCGACCACGACCGGGCTCGAGGTCCACGCGCTCGACGTCGAGCTCGACGATCAGCTCTACGGCCGCGAGGTCGAGGTCGCGTTCGTGAAGCGGCTGCGCGACGAGCAAAAATTCGCCCGCGTCGACGACCTCGAATTCGCGATCGCCGACGACGTCGCTTGCGCCTACGAGCTCTTCGAAGAGCTCGCCGAGCTCGACCAGCTGCGCTTGCACGTGCGAGCCATCGGAGCGCCAGGGCGATGAGCGACGCCCTGGCCAGCCCGACGCTCGCGCAGCTCTATCTGGCCCAGGGACACCCCGGTCGCGCCCGGACCACGCTCGACGAGGTCCTGGCCGACGACCCCTACAACGGCATGGCGCTGGCCCTGCGCGAGCGCCTGCACCTCCACCCCGGCGCCGAGGTTCAGCTTCGCTTCGAACCTGGCTCGGGCTTCGGCGGCGAGCTCGAGCTGCGCTGGTCGGTGCCCGAGCGCTTCCCCTGGCCGCACCCCGACTTCGAAGCGAAGCTCGAGCTGGTCCTCGCGATCGCTCGCTTGCGCGACGGCTCGGCCTTGCGCTTCAGCTCGCGGATCTGTCGAGCGCCACGCGGCAGCGAGCGGATCCCCGCGCCGCTGGGCCCCGCGTCTGCGGCACTCGCCCTGATCGCGCACGAGCGCAGCGGTGCGCTCCGCTTCCTCGCCGTCGCCGAGCCGCTGGTCTGGTGAGTCTTCGGGTCGAGTTTTTGCCGAGCTGGTTTGTGGCGCTGGTCTGGAGACCGAGACGAAAACCGGTTAACGTCGCTTCCCGATGGCCGAGACCACGCGCGGCGCGAGCAAGTTGTTCCAAGGCGTCTACACGGCCTTGATCACCCCGATGGCGGCCGATGGCCGCGTCGACGAGGCTGCGCTGGCCAAGATCGTCGAGGCCCAGCTCGCGGGCGGTGTCCACGGGCTGGTCCCCTGCGGGACCACGGGCGAGTCGACCACGCTCTCGCACGCCGAGCATGTCCAGGTCGTCGAGGCGGTCGTTCGTCAGGTCGATGGTCGGGTCCCGGTGCTCGCCGGCGCTGGTTCGAACTCGACCCACGAGGCGATCGATCTCGCCCGCGCGTGCAAGGAGCTCGGCGTCGCCGGGACCTTGCAGGTCGTGCCCTACTACAACAAGCCGCCGCAGGCGGGGCTGGTCCGCCACTTCGAGAGCATCGCCGACGCGGTCGCGCTGCCGATCGTGCTCTACAACGTGCCGAGTCGGACGGTCTGCGACCTCCAGGCCTCGACCGTCGCGCGCCTGGCCAAGCACCCCAACATCGTCGGCATCAAGGAAGCGACCGCCGACATGCACCGCGCCGCGCAGATCCGCGAGCTGTGCGGGCCCGAGTTCTGCCTGCTCTCGGGCGACGACTTCACCATGCTGCCGCTGTGGGCGATCGGAGGCGACGGCGTGATCTCGGTCGTGTCCAACCCGGCGCCGCGGCTGGTCCGGGACATGTGGGACGCCTTCGTGGCTGGCGACCTCGCCCGCGCCCAGGCGCTCAACTTCCGTCAGCTCCCGCTCTCGCGCCTGCTCTTCGCCGAGCCCAACCCGATCCCGGCCAAGGCCGCGATGCACTTGCTCGGCTTTTGCGGGCTCGAGGCGCGCTCGCCTTTGTGTCCGCTCTCGCCCGAGACCGAGCTCTTCGCCCAACTGCGCGCCGCGCTGGGCGAGCTCGGCCTTCTCCCCACCGCCTGACTGGAGCCCAAGTGACCATCGATACCGACGAACCCGAGTCCGCCACCCGTGGCGGAGAGTCCGAGTCCGCCAGCCGTGGCGGAGAGGCCGAGATGAACCAGCGCATGATTTCGATCATCGTCGTCGGTGCCCGTGGACGCATGGGCACCACGCTCATCCACGAGGTGATGGACTCCGACGACCTGACCCTCGGCGCTTGCGTCGATCGTTCCGGTGGGCCCGGCATCGGCCAAGACGCCGGCCGGCTGATCGGTCGGCCGGAGATCGGCGTGCTGGTCACCGACGAGCTCAAGCCCCGCCGCGGCAACGTCGTCGTCGACTTCTCGCTCGCCAGCGCGACCGACAACAACCTGCGCCAGTGCCTCGAGCACGGCGTCCCGCTGGTGATCGGCACGACCGGGCTGAGCGAGGAGACCGAGAACCTGCTCTTCGAAGCGGCCGAGCAGATCCCGATCGTCCACGCGGCCAACTTCTCGGTCGGCGTGACCTTGTTGCAGCGGCTCGCGGCCATGGCTGCGCGGGCGCTGGGCAACGACTGGGACACCGAGATCGTCGAGATCCACCACCGGCTCAAGCGCGACTCGCCCTCGGGCACGGCGCTGCGGCTCGGGGCGGCGATCGCCGACGCGACCAAGCGGCGCTTCTCCGAGGCCGTCGTCACCGATCGCGCCTCGCTCAACCGCGCCCGCGGTCCGCTCGAGATCGGCGTCTACGGCATGCGCGGCGGCGACTCGGTCGGCGAGCACACCGTGATGTTCTGCGGCGACGGCGAGCGCATCGAGCTGATCCACCGTGCCCGCGATCGGGGGATCTTCGCTCGCGGTGCGCTGCGAGCCGCGAGGTGGGTCGCCAGTCAGCCGCCCGGCTACTACGACATGAACGACGTGCTCGGGCTCGAGGGCTTCGACGAGGTCGACGAGCCGGACGAGGGCTGAGATGCGACGCTGGCTCGCGCCGCTGGGCTTGCTCGGCTCGCTCGGCTGCGCTCATGCGTCGCCCCAGGCCAGCGCGGCCGAGCGCCAGGCCGTGATCGAGGCCAACTTGCCCGAGCTGCAGGCCTGCTGGGCCAACGTCGCCGATCAATACCCGGGCAGCTCCGGCAGCGTGGTGTTCTCGGTCGTGCTGCGCCGCAAGGGCAGCGTCGACTGGGTCGAGGTCGACGTCGACGAGATCGGTGCGCCCAAGCTGATCACCTGCGCGGTCCGGCGGATCAAGCAGTGGCAATTCCCGGCCGGGTCCAAGCAGACCATCGGCTTCGGCGTCGGCTTCGTCTCGCCCTGAGCTCACTCGCCAGGTGCCCAGCCGAGCTGGCGCAGGCCGGCGTGGATCTGCGCGAGCTGACCGCGTTCGCCCTCGTCGAGCTGATCGTCGTCGGCGACCAGCTCGATCATCAAGCCGAACACGCGCGCGTGCACGGCCCGAACCAGATCATCGGGCAGCTCGAGCTCGGCCCGAAGCCGGCTCAGACTCGCCAGCTCGGCCTCGCTGATCGCGAAGTCGGCGAGCGCCGCGAGCACGGCGTCTTGGTAGCGACCCACGCCCGCGAGCCCGACCGACACGCGCGTGCGCGGCCGCGGCAGCGCCTGGGGCTCGAGCTCGGCCAGCTCGCCCGAGTGGATCGGCGAGTTTTGGATGGTCCGACAGAACACGTAGTCGTGACCCTGGACGAGCTCGGCGAAGCTGCTGGCCAGCCGAGTCTTGCGGATCCGATCGAGGTAACGGGTCAGGAGCTGCGCGCTGGCGATCGCCTGGCCGGTCGCGCCGCGCTCGCTCGAGGTCGCGATCCGCTCGACGTGACAGGCGTCGGCCAAGCCGAGCCGCTCGCCGCCCAACATGCAGCGCAGGTACATCGTGCACAGATGGGGCAGCTCGCGGCGCAGGCCGAGCCGGGCCAGCTCGTCGTGGAAGAAGCGCAGCGCGTGCTGGGCGTTGTGGGCGACCACGACCTTGCCGATCAAGAGGGGCGCGAGCGCGGCCGCGAGCGCGGCGAAGCTCGGCGCGCCGACGAGGTCCGTGGGCTCGAGCCCGTGGACCGAGCGACCGCCGAGCGGGCGGCCAGGATCGATCACGCTGGTGAAGTCGAGCCGCGGCGCCTGGCCCGGCACGACGCTGGCGAGCGCGAGCTCGACCACGCGATCGCTGCCAGCCATCAACCCCGTGGTCTCGAGGCTGACGACCGCGTACTCGACCGCATCGAGCGGGAGCAGGGCAACGCTCATGCGTCGATGCTATCAGGCTCGCGCCAAGCTGGCAGCGTGCGCAGCTCGATCTTCGGCGGCTCGACCCGACCCAAGAGCCGGCGCAGCGCGTAGCGGAGCGCCCGCAGCATCGCCCAGACCATGCCCATCAGCTGGACCTCGACCCGACGCTTGCCCGCGGCGCCCCGCTCGAGCAGCGCGATCACGCTGCGGGCCGGGACTTCGGGTGGTCGCGCCCACATGCCGACGATCGTCGGGTAGACCGAGAGCCCCGACTCGTGACCCGCGATCACGTCGACGTGATCGAGCATCGCGGTCGCGACCATGCCGGGGTTGAGCGCATGGACGGCGATGCCCGGCTGATCGGCTTGCTCGCGGGCGAGCGCCAGCGTGAAGCTGCGGATCCAGGTCTTGCTCGACCCATAGGCGCACTGCATCGGGACCGGGCTCTTGTCGCCGCGCCCGAGGATGTTGATGAGCGTGCCGCTGCCTTGTTCACGAAACTTGCGGATCGCCAGCAGCGAGCCGAAGTAGACGCCGCGGATGTTGGTGTCGAGCACGCGCAGGAACTGCTCGGGCGGGACCTCGGCGACCGGCCCGAAGCTGCCGGCCGTGCCCGCGTCGTTGACCCACGCGTCGAGCCGACCGTGCTCGCGCAAGGCGTGGTCGCGCAGCGCCTGCATCTGCTCGAGCGACGAGACGTCGGTCGGGCAGGCGCTCGCGCGCCCGCCCGCCGCGACGATGTCCGCGACCAGACGATCGAGATCGGCCTGGCCCCGCGCGGCCGCGACCACGATCGCCCCCGCGGCCGCGGCCTGCTCGGCGATCGCCCGGCCCAAGCCTCGGCTGGCGCCCGTGATC
>JAMHUH010000185.1:0-6329 GCA_035904925.1 Nannocystaceae bacterium | reverse complement strand
TGTCGTAGTCGGTCCGCGCCCAGTAGGTCGGCCGCTTGCTGCTGTCGAGCACGAGCTCGATGCTCGGGACCGAGCCGTTGTGAAAGTAGGGCGCGGTCGCCCAGATGCCGTCGAGTGGCGGCGCGACGTAACCGACGAAGGGATCTTCGGTCGCGACCGTGGTCACGGTCCCGTAGTAGGACTCGTTGAACCAGGTCTCGAGGTAGTTGAATTGCCCGGCGGCGTAGCCCGCCATCACGGCGTCGGTGCCGATCACGGCGAGCGGCAGGAGCAGGCTCGGGTAGGTCTCGTTGGCTGGATCGGCGTCGTAGGTGCCGTGGCAGCCGCTGCATTCACATTCGAAGATCGCGGCGCCCTGTTCGGCCAGGACCTCGTCGATCGGGAAGGGATAGGTGGGCGGCTCGAGCGTCGCGAGGTAGGCGTTGATGTCCGCGAAGTAGCCCATGATCGACGCGGCCTCGGCCGCCGAGTCGGTGCAGAGCGACGAGGCCAGGATCATCGTGCCGCGGTGGTCGCCCCGCGACATGCCGTTGGCGAACTGGGCGGCCTTCTTGCCGACCCGCCACCAGGGCGGGGCGTCGGCGGCGATGACGATGCCTTCGGGCAAGGGCTGGGTCGGCTCGTCGAGCCATTCGAGCGTGTAGGGGTTGCGATGGTTGACCAGCGCGACCGCGTACATGATCGCGGAGTTGGTCCCGACCGTGCGCATGGTCGACCAGGGGCCGATCGCAGCGTAGCGATCGACGAACTTGTTCATCAGCGCGGCCGCGTCGGTCAGCGCCGGCAGGGTCGGGACGACCGAGAGCAGCGTGCCCATGTCGGTGGTCATGTCGATGTCGTGGCGGCCCAGGCCGATGATCAGCTCGCCGTTGAACTCGCCGCCGTGGCACTGCAAACAATTGGGGCTGACGAACTCGCTGCCGTCGGGCGCGGCGCTGACGGTCCAGCTGTAGGGGACTTGGGCGTTCTTGCCCTCGCGCCAGGCCAGCTGCTCGCCCTCGCCCATGCTGCCCATCGCGTTCTTGGCCAGGCCGAAGAGCTCCCAGGGAATTCCACAGGCGACGTAGTCCTCGCTGAAGAGCGCGATGCGACCCGCCTCGGGATCGCCGGGCGCCTGCGCCTGCTTGGGGATCGCGTAGCCCGAGTTCCAAGGGCCGATCGCCGTGCAGTCGGCGACGCCGGTCTCGTCGCCCGAGTCGCTCGATTCGCCGGACGAGTCGTCGCTGCTCGCGTCGTCGGAGCTCGAGTCGCTCTCGCTGCCGACCTCGTCGGCCGCATCGGCGAGCGGATCGCCCGAGTCGGCGCAGCCGAGCACGAGCACGCAGGCGAACGTCGGGACCACGAACGAGCGAGCCATGGCTCGATGGTAGGAGCAGGGGCCGAGCCGGCGCAAC
Source organism: Nannocystaceae bacterium (assembly GCA_035904925.1). GTDB lineage: Bacteria > Myxococcota_A > Polyangia > Nannocystales > Nannocystaceae > Plesiocystis. Next base: position 4,935 of record JAMHUH010000185.1, on the reverse strand, counting down.
GCCAAGCGACGGGAGCCCCGATCCAGCGCGTCAGTCGTCGAGCAGCGCGCGGAGCTGATCGAGGTCGAGGGTGTCGCTGCGCTCGAGCCCGGCGAGCAGGTCGTCGGCGAGCTGGCGCTTGGTCCCGTGCAGGGCGAGGATCTTCTCTTCGATCGTGCCTTCGGTGACCAGCCGATAGATGGTCACGGGTCGCAGCTGGCCGATTCGATGCGCTCGATCGCTGGCTTGATCTTCGACGGCGGGGTTCCACCAAGGATCGAGGTGGAAGACATAGTCGGCGCCGGTCAGGTTGACGCCCGTGCCACCGGCGCGGAGGCTGAGCAAGAACACGTCGGCCTCGCCAGCTTGGAAGGCGTCGATCCGGCGGGCGCGCTCGCTGGCTGGGGTCGAGCCCTCGATTTCGAAGTGCTCGATGCCCTCGGCGATCAGGCGCTCGCGCACGGCCGCGAGGCTGCCGAGGAATTGCGTGAACACCAGCGCGCGATGGCCCTCTTCGCGCAGCTCGATCAGCCGGGCCATCAACACATCGAGCTTGGCGCCCGGCGGCGCGCTCTCGGGCTCGATCAAGCGGGGATCGATGGCGGCCTGGCGCAGGCGGGTGATCTCGGCCAAGAGCTGAAAGCGGGCCTGCTTGGGCTTCAGCTTGGCGCTGCGCTCGATCGCGCCGCGCCGCATCGCCTCGTAAAAGGCCAGCTGCTCGGGGTAGGGCTCGACCCGCAAGGTGATCTCGGTTCGCGGCGGCAGCTCGTCGAGCACCTGCGACTTGAGCCGACGCAGCACGAAGGGCCGCAAGAGCGCGCGCAGCCGAGCGCTGCGCTCGCGATCTTCGCGGGGCCCGACGAAGCGCTTTTGGAACGCGGCCTCGCTGCCGAGCATGCCGGGCAAGATCGCGGCGAAGAGGCTCCACAGCTCGCCGAGGTGGTTCTCGATCGGGGTGCCGGTCAGCGCGAGCCGAAACTCGGCGTTGATCTGGCGGGCGGCCTGGGCTCGCTGGGTGGTCGAGTTCTTCAGCGCGTGGGCCTCGTCGAACACGACCGAGGCGAACCCGACCTTGGCGAGCCGCTCGACCTCGAGCGCGAGCAAGGCGTAGCTGGCCACGATGACGCTGCGTGGACCGGCCGACTCGATCAGCGCCGCGCGATCGTCCGCGCTGCCGAGCTCGACGAAGCGCAGGCTGGGCGCGAAGCGGCTGGCCTCGTTGATCCAGTTGATCACGACCGAGGTCGGGCACACGACCAGCGCCGGGCCCTTGCGCGCGCGATGGGCCAGCAGCGCGAGCGCCTGCACGGTCTTGCCCAGGCCCATGTCGTCGGCCAGGCACGCGCCGAGCCCAGCCTCGGCGAGCCGAGCCATCCAGGTGAAGCCCTCGCGCTGGTAGTCGCGCAAGGTCGTGGCGAAGCCGCGAGGCATCCTCGGCACGAAGCTCGCGATCTCGCGCAGCTGCTCGAGCCGGGCCAGCGTGTCCGCGTCGAAGCTCGGATCGACCGTCTGGGCGGCGAGCTCCTCGAGCATCGGCAGCACCGCCGGGGTCGCGCGCAGGCCCTCGCCTTGCTCGCTGCCGAGGCTCTCGAGCCGATCGAGGTGGCGACGCAATTGCTCGGACAAGGCCAAGAAGCGGCCGCGCGGGAGCGCGACGAAGCGCGGGCCTTCGCGCATGCGCAGCAGCTCGCGAAAGTGCAGCACGCTGTGCTCGTCGACGCCGAGCGTGACCTCGACGTCGAACCAGTTCTTGCGCGCGCCGACCTTCATGCGCAGCGCTTCGATGCCGACCCGCTGGGGCAGCCCGAGCTTCTGGCCGGCGTGCCAAGCCAGGACGACTTGCTCGCCGAGCGCGTCGAGCTCGAGCAGGACCTCGAGCGCGTCGTGCAAGCTCGGCACCTTCCATTGCAGGTCGCCGTCGGCGAAGCCGTTGAGGGTCGGGCAGGCGTCGAGCACCTCGGCGCAGCGGCGCTGCTCTTCGGCGAGGTCTCGGGTGCAGCGAGCGAGGCCCACGCCCTGGCTCGAGCGAAGGTCCGCGATCAGCACGCTCGCGCCGGCGCCCGGGTGGAGCGTCGGGCCCGTCATGCCGAGCGGGGCCACGCGAGCACGCACGACCAACTGGGCGCCGGTCCAACCGAGCTGAAAGACCAAGCGGGGATCGGCGACGTGGTCCTGGGTCGCGACCTGCAAGTCACCCTCGAGCTCGACGGCCGCGCGCGTCGACAAGCGAGCGAGCGCGCGAGCGAGCCGCTCGCGACCGGCTTCGGGGATCGCGAGGCCCTCGCCGCGCGTGAGGATCTCGGCCAGCTGCTCGAGCTCGCGGCTGCGCTCGAACACGACGATGCGATCGAAGGCGGGCGACTCGAACACGAGCGCGCGGCTGCGGAGCTCTTTGGGCACGAGCTCGACCCGGGTCTTGCCGGCCTCGGCCCTGGTTCGAATCGTCGCGCGCCCGCGCTCGATCGTGCAGGGGCTGCCCTCGGCCCGCGTGACTCGGGGATGCCCGACCAGCGCCAGCGCGGCAGCGGGGCTCAGCGTGGTCGTACCGTAGCCGTAGGTGTAGCGGGTGGTGTTGGTGGTCGCGCAGGCGAGCACGCGCCGATCGGCGTCGGTCAGCAGATCATCGACCTGGCCGCCGAGCAGCCGGGTCAGGCTGATCACCTGGCCCTTCTTGGACCGAGCGCTCGCACGAATGCGCGATTCGATTGCGAGGGTGTTGCCGACGAGCTCGACCGCCCAGATCAGCTCGCGTGTCGACGGGGCCGCTTCGACCTCGGGTCCGAGCGCGGCCTCGAGGCTGACGAGCGCAGCCTCCCAGGCCGCCGGTGGCTTGAAGGCGCTGGCGAGTCGCCCGGGCGTGGGCTTGCCCGCGAGCGCGGCGATCATGCCCGCGAGCTCGCGGGCGATCGCGAGGTAGCCGCCTGCCTCCGCGCGCTCCAACCAGACGCTGGCGAGGGTCGCCGCGGCCTCTGTCGCTTCGTCGGACTCGTCTTTGTCGCCCCGCGCCTGCGGCCGCAGCCAGACATCGTGAAGCAAGAACAAGAAGCCGCGCCGCCAGTCGCCCTGAGCCCTCGACTCGGACGCGAGCGCGTGGGTGATCGGGTCGCCGCCGCGGAGCGCGTCGTAGACGGGCTCCATGACGTCGAGCTCGACGATCTGTTGCTTGCCGATCCCGTCAAGCTGCTGGCCGACCAGCTCGATGCACTCGGGTCGGGTCGCGCTGGCAACGATGGCCGCGAGCAGGTGACAGGCGCCCTCGAGGTCGGGCAGCGCTCGCTGCTTGCGGCCAGCGTAGGCATTTTCGCCGATCTCGAGCGCGCCCGCGAAGTCGCCCGACCAGAACGCGGCCAGCAGCTCGATGCCCTCGGCGCCCCACTTGGGCAGCTTGTCGATCGCACGCGCGCGCTCGGCTTCGCCGCGCAAGACCAGCAAGCGCGCGGTGGCCAAGCGCAGCGGCTTGTCCGGGTGCGCGAGCGCGTGATCGATCACCGCGTCGGCGACCCGGCGCAGCTTGGCGCTCTCGAGCCGAACCACCGCGCTCAGGTAGGCCGGCTGGACCTCGTCAGGGGGCAGGCTGGCGATCCATTCGGGTCGTGGGTCGGGACCGATCGCGTCGAACACCCAGCGGCCGAGCTCGTTGCGATCGCGCAGGTAGGCTCGGGCCGCGGCGAACAAGGCCGCTTGGGTGTCGCCGAGGACCACGGCGATGCGTAGCTGGGCGATCGGGCTGCGGCGCTCGATCTGCCGCTGGAGGTGGGCGGACGCGAGCGGATCAGGCTTGCTGAAGCGGACCAGTCGACCGCGCGCGTGGACGAGGTCGAGCACCTGCATCGCGATCGCGCCTGTGAGCGTGAAGCCGATCCGGTTGTAGCTCTGCTGGCGCGTGACGAGGCCCGCGAGGATCTGTCGCTGACCCAGCGCCAGCATGGCCGCGTCGCCGAGTCGCTCGGGACCGAGGCCGTACTCGCGTGCGAGGCGGCCCCACGCGCTCGGATCGAGCGGCTCGATAGCGAGCGCTAGCACCATCAGCAGGTCGAGCTCGAGCTCGTCGAGCTGGTCGATCGCCTCGCGCGGGGTCGGAGGCGTGGCGACCGGAGCGGCGACCGGCTTGACTGCGCGCGGCCGCGAAGTGGTGGCGCGAGGCTTGGCCATGCGCGGCGGATTGTATCCGCGTCGAGGGGCGGCGTCGTTGTGTAGAGTGCGGCCCGCGTGATCGTCTTCGATCCCCAGCCGCGACCCGAGTCGCTGCCCGCTCGCCTGCAGAGCCCCTTTCGCTCGGCGCCCCCACACGAGCTCGCGCGCCGAGCCGCGGCCCTGTTGCGGGCGCAGATCCATCGCTGCGGCGTCGCGGAGCTCGACGAGCCCGGCGGCGGCAAGATGTTCGGGGTGTTGGTGGTCGCGCGTGACGACGGCCAGATCGGCTATTTGAGCGGCTTCTCGGGCATGTTGGGCGGCCGCTGGGTGGTCGAGGGCTTCGTGCCGCCCTTGTTCGAGATCGCTTCGCTCGACGAGTTCTGGCCGAGTGGCCAAGCCGAGCTGGCCGCGATCGAGCTCGAGCATCGCGCCGCCTTGGAACACGCGGGCGAAGCTCGGGCCGCGCGGGAGCTCGCGATCGCTCGGCATCGCGACGCGCGTGCCCAGCTGCGCGCGAGCCAGCGCGAGCGTCGAGCGCTTCGCCACGCCGCGCGATCGAGCGGCGCCGACTCGGAGCCGCTCGATCGCCAGAGCCGGGCCGAGGGAGCGTATCGACGGCAATTCGAAGCCGAGCAGCAGGTCGAGCTCGCGGCGCTCGAGGCCACGCTCGCGCCGCTCGACGCTCGCGTGCGAGCGCTGGCGGAGCGCCGCGCGGCCCGATCCCAGCAGCTCTTCGAGCAGCTCCACGCCGCCTACGTGGTCGAGAATTTTCGGGGCGAGACTCGCGACTTGCGATCGCTCTTCGCCCCCGACATTCCACCG
>JAMHUH010000184.1:0-1511 GCA_035904925.1 Nannocystaceae bacterium | reverse complement strand
CGTCGATCTGCTCGCGCGCCGAGCAAGCCTCGGGGTCGCCCAGCTCGCAGCCGCGAGTCATGAACTGCGAGGCCGCCGGGAGGTCGGCCTCGCCGAGCGCTCCGGTCGCGACCAGCACGCCGGCGTTGTAGCAGGACTCGCTATCCCCCTGAGCGCAGGCCTTGTCGAACCAGCCGAACGCCGCGGCCTCGTCGGGGCTGCCGAGGCTGCCCTCGTGCTCGAGCACCCCGAGGTAGCGACAGCCCTTCGGCTCACCGCCCTCGCAGGCGACTCGAAAGTGATCGTGGGCGGCCTCGAAGTCCTGGGTCGCGCCGCCGAGGCCCATGGCTTCGTCGCTGCCGAGGTCGACGCAACTGGGCAGGTTGCCCAGCTCGCAGCCGCGCGCGGCCGCGACATGAGCGGCCGCGGGATCCTCGGGGACCAGGCCGCTGCGCAGCGCCGTGGACAGGTTCTGGCAACCATCGGGCAAGCCCTCGGCGCAGGCGTAGTCGAGCATGGCGAGCGCGCTCGTGTCACCCGCGAGGAAGCCCAGCGTGCCCTGGCCGAGGCAGTCTTGGGCGTCGGCGCAGCCTTCGGGCTTGCGCGCGGCTGCGGTCTCGCTCTCGCTCTCGCTCTCGCCGGCGTTCGGGCCACCTGCGTCGGGTGGATCGGGTGGCGCCGTCTCGGAGCTCGAGCGCTTGCAACCACCGCCCGCGGCGGCAAGGAGGAGGAGGGAGATCGCGAGTCGACGCACGCGTGGACGGTAGCGAGAAGCCTGGCGATTTGCACGATCGCGATTGCGTGATCACGCCAGCATCCAATGCAGCGCCGCGCGGACTCGTTCGTGCGTGTCGGAGCCCTCGACGACCTCGCCGTGGGCTGGCACGAGGCGACCGAAGTCGAGCGTGCGCAGCCGCTCGACGCTGGCCTTGGCGGCGCCTCGATCTTTGACCGCGCTGCGCCAGACTCGGCTCTGCGCGAGCTTTCGCCAAGCTCCGACCATTCGCAAGATCAGCGGGCTCATCACGCCCGCGACCTCGTGCACGTTGAAGAGCAGGTCGGTGACGATCAGCGTGCCGCTCGGGCGGTGGACGAAGATGTGCTCGTCGATCGAGGGCGCACCGGCAATCTGGACGATCGCGAGCTCGGGCCAGCGCGAGTCCTCGGCCAGCGGGCGATCGATGGCGAGCTTCGGCTGCTTGCTCACGAGGCTGGCCGGGGCGTGGAGCGTGGCCGCGGGCCAGCGCTCGCGGGCTGCAGCCGCGAAGAGATGGTGGAGCAAGCTGGGTGCGACGATGTGCTCGACCGGACCGAGCTCGGCGAGCGCCGCTGCCGTGGGATCGTCGATGGCGATGGGCGAGTGGAGCCAGAGGCCGCCGCTGGCGAGCCGAACCACGGTCGTGCGGATCGGTAGATGGAAGCCTGGTGCGAGCCGGAGGTCGGAGTCGAGGCACCAAAGGTCGGAGTCGAGTGGGCGAAGCATGGCGGAGATTTAGTCAACCATGCCTGACTAGTTTGGTCAAGTACGGTTG
>JAMHUH010000183.1:0-2032 GCA_035904925.1 Nannocystaceae bacterium | reverse complement strand
GGCGAGGGTCTCGGGGTCGCTGACCCAGGTGATCAGCCCCGCAGGCGCCTCGCGGAGCGCCGCCTCGGGCCCTTTGCGGGCGACGAAGGCGGGTTCGACGTATCCGGTGGATTCGTCCTCGCCGAGCAGGTCCTGCAGCGGCGGGCCGCGGGCTTGTTTGACGGGCCGGATCCCGGCAACGAGGGGCTCTTGGCCGAAGACGGCGACCTGCTCGGTCTCGATCTCCTCGGCCTCGACCCACTCGTGAAAGATGGTGTCGCCGTCCCAGACCCAGCGGGTGGTGACGTCCTGAAAGCGCTTCCAGACGCGCCGGCCCAGGGCGTCGTAGCCATATTCGACGAGCTTTCCGTCCGGCCGCTCGACGCTGATCATTCGGCCGGCGCGGTTCCAGCGGTACTTCCAGACGCGGCCGTCGGCCTCGATCATGCGCACGCGCTGGCCGTCGGCGTCGTACTCGTAGCGCACCGTCCCCTCGGGCTCTTCGGCGAGCAGGAGCCGGCCGTCGGCGCCGTAGTGGCGATCGATCCGTTCGCCGGAGCGATAGAGGTTGCCGATCGCGTCGGGCAGGCGCAGCTCGGCGCTGTCGCCCCGCTTGGCCCAGGCGAGGCGGCCGAGGGGGTCGTGTTCGTAGTCGGTGGTCTGGCCGGCGAGGGCGTCGAGGAGGCGGTCGAGGCGGGCGTCGACGTTCCAGGTGTAGCGAAGGTCGCGGACGACGGCGTGGCCGTCCCAGACTTGGTGTTGGCGGGGGCGGCCGATCGGGTCGCGGCTCCAACGATCGCGGACGCCTCCGGGCAGGGCTCGATCGATCTCGGCGCCGAGCAGGTCGCGTTTGGTTTGGGCGCGCCAGCGCGAGCCGGCTTGGTCGCCGAGACCGAGGCTGGACCAGCGGCCCATGGCGTCGCGCTCGATCTCGAGTTGGGTGCCGAAGCTGGAGCGGAGGCGGACTCGCTCGCCGCCGCGATCCCAGGTCGACTCGATCCAATGCTCGTCTTGCCACTCGCGGATCACTCGGCCGATCGGATCGCGCTCGAGCTTGATCGTGGAGGTGTCGTTGCGGGCGTGCGTGAGCAGGCCGTCGGCTCGATAGGCGTAGCGCTCGGTGGTGCCGTCGTCGTAGGTGACCTGCTCGAGCTTGCCGGTGCGGTTCCACTTGTAGGTCGCGCTCGAACCACTGGGGCGGGTGAGCTTGGCGATCTGGCCGGCAGGGTCGCGCTCGAGCTCGCGGCGATCGCCGGCCCAGCCGGTCTCGGCGATGACGTCGCCTCGCAGGTCGCGTTCGAAGCTGTAGCGAGCCCCGAGCGCGTTGGTCAGGCCGACGAGCTGCTGCTCGGTGTCGTAGTGGTAGCGGGTCTCGACGTCGGCTTCGCGGCGCAGGGCGAGCCGACCCATGCCGACGTAGCCGAGCTCGACGACGCGATGTTGGTCCTCGATCCGCAGGGGCCGGCCTTCGCCGTCGAGCGCGATGCGACGATGGAGGCCGTCGGGTTCGAGGACCTCGACGACTTGGCCGGCGAGGTCGCGGCGGACCTTGGCGATCGCACCGGTCGGGCTCTGGCTGGTGATCCAGCGACCGGCGCGATCGTAGGCCCAGGCTGGCGCGCCGCCGTCGGGCAGGTTGATGCGGGCGAGGTTGCCGAGGGCGTCGTACTCGAGCCGGGTGACGCTGCCGCGACCATCGACGATGACTTCGACCTGCGCGCCGAGCCAGACGAGTCGAAGCCGGGCGCCGTCGGGGCCGATCCGACCGAGCAGGCAGCCTCGCTCGTCGCGTCGCCACTGCCACCAGCCGCCGTTCTGATCGATCGCGCGAACCAGCTGATCGTGATCGTCGTGGGCGAAGCGAGCGGTGGTGCCGTCGGGCCAGACTTGCTCGACCAGGTTGCTGCGCTCGTCGTAGGCGCGGCGGATGGTTCGGCCGAGCTCGTCGATCTCGGCCAGCTCGTTGGTCCACTCGTCGAGCACGACCTTGGCGCTGTGGCCGAGCGGATCTTCGGCGCGCTCGACCAGGCCTTCGGCGTTGAACCAGTAGCGG
>JAMHUH010000182.1:0-11934 GCA_035904925.1 Nannocystaceae bacterium | reverse complement strand
GTAATTCCACAGCGCGTCGGCGTGGACCCACTTCTTGTTGTAGATGGTCCGCAGGATCACGCTGTCGTCGGCGATCTCGAACGCGCCGATGTTGCTGCGATACTGCGCGGTGTAATCGTAGTACTCCTCGGCGTTGCTCAAATAGAGCACCTGAATCGGGAGGCCGAGGCCCTTGGCCGCGCTGGCGACCGTCTGCAAGGTCTTGGGCCCGGTCAGATCGCCGACCAGCATGCGGATGCGATCGTTGAGGTAGAGCTTGCGGACGTGCGCGTAGAGGTCGGGGTTCGACAGCCAGCTGGTCGCCACGCCGTCTTGATCGCGGGCGATGACGTTCTGGAGGTGGAGGTAGACGGTCTCGCGGGCGGCTCGCCACGAGATGATCGCCTGGCGGCGAATGTCGGGATCGAGATCGGCCATGCCGTCCTCGATCAGCTTGACCGACTCCTCCTCGTTCTTGGCCAAGAAGCGGTTGTGCAGGGTCGCCGGATCCTCGGACGCTTCGATCAGGATCTCGTAGGCGCGGTGCAGCTCGGTCACGCGCCAGTCGAGGTCGACGAGGAACGCGAACTCGGCCTTGGCCACGGCCATCAGCGTGTAGTTCTGGTCGGCCGCGACGCCGACGTAGATGCCCCGCTTGTCGGCGATGTAGGGGAACCACACGTCGTGGCGCCGCTCGTTGGTCTTGACGTAGTGCTCGGGCGTGGTGATGCGGGTCTCTTCGTCGCCGGCCCAGAGGATCTTCTCTTGGTCCGCGCTGATCGGTCCCCAAGGATCGACCGGGGCAGGGGGCTCCGCGACCTCGGCGACGGGCTCGGGCTCGACCACGTCGCTGGGGGTCTGTTCAGTGGCCTTGGTCGCCGGCTCGGCTTCGGCGGGCGCCTGGGCCTGACTTCCACCGCATGCGGGGGCGTTGGCACCCGTGAGCGCGAGCAGGGAGACGAGGGCGAGACCTCGCCCGCGAGGCGAGTTCAGCAAGGTGGGCGAGAGCCAGCGAAGACGCAGCACGGGCGGAGTCTAAGCACGTGGGCGCGACTCCGGCGAGTTCTTGGCGAGTTCGCCAACGATGCGAGACCACACGGTCGGACGCGGCGCCGAAGCGCGCCCTTGTAACGATCGCCTGGATTGGAATAAAAGCCGGCGGGGCCGATTGCCGGCGCCCGAATCGCCCGAAACGACCACGCGCATGAGTTCGAGCAACCCGAGCCCCGCCCCCGTGACGATTCGCGCCGAGAAGGTCTCCAAGGTCTACGGCGACTTCGTCGCTGTCCACGACCTGTCCTTTTCGGTCCGCAAGGGCACCGTGACGGCCTTCTTGGGCCCCAACGGCGCCGGCAAGTCGACGACCATGAAGATGCTGACCGGCTACCTCGCGCCGACCAGCGGCAAGGTCGAGCTGCTCGGCAAGAGCCCGACGCTGACCGACTCGCGGATCGAGCTCTCGCGCAAGCTCGGCTATCTGCCCGAGAACGGCCCGCTCTACCTCGACATGACCCCGCGCGAGCTGCTGGCGCACTTTGGCGCGATTCGCAAGCTCGGCGATCTCGGCGGCGCGATCACCCGGGTCGTCGATCAATGCGCGATCCAAGAGGTGCTCGACAAGCCGATCGGCAAGCTCTCGAAGGGCTTTCGCCAGCGGGTCGGGATGGCCCAGGCGCTGCTCGGCGATCCCGAGGTGCTGATCCTCGACGAGCCGACCTCGGGCCTCGATCCCCTGCAAATCCGCGAGGTCCGCTCGCTGATCCGCGAGCTCGGCAAGACCAAGACGATCCTGCTCTCGACCCACATCCTGCAAGAGGTCGAGGCGGTCGCCGATCGGGTCCTGATGATCCACGAGGGCCGGCTGGTGTTCGATGGCAGCGTCGACGAGCTCAAGGCCGACGCGACCCTCGACGAGCGCTTTTACTCGCTGGCAGGCGGCGGCGCGCCCCGAGCGAAGGAGAAGAACTGACATGGGTATCGACTGGAAAGTCGTCTATGCGCTGGCTCGGCGCGAGCTGGCCAGCTACTTGGCCAACCCGGCCGGCTACGTGTTCCTGACCTTGTTCATCGCGGCCACGGCCGCCGGCGCGTTCTTGCAGGAGGGTTTCTTCGCCCGCAACCTGGCCGACCTCGCGCTGCTCAACAAGGTCATGCCGCTGATCCTGATGTTGTTCGTGCCCGCGGTGACCATGAACCTGTGGGCCGAAGAGCGCCGGGTCGGCACCGACGAGCTGCTGCTGACCATGCCCGTGCGCGACCTCGAGGTCGTGCTCGGCAAGTTCCTCGGCGCGCTCGGGGTCTACACCGTCGGCCTCGCTTTCTCGCTCGCCAACGTCGTCCTGCTCTGGTGGTTGGGCAACCCCGACGCCGGCTTGATGGTCGCGACCTACCTCGGCTACTGGCTGGTCGGCGCGGCCTTCGTGGCGATCGGCCTGCTCGGCTCGATGTTCAGCAGCAACGCGACGGTCGCGTTCATCCTGGCCGCGCTCGGCTGCGCGGCGCTGGTGTTCAGCGGCACCGCTCCCTGGGCCAACGGGATCGTCGGCTGCGGGGTGTTCGGGGCCGCGGCCGCGCTGATGTGGGTCAGCGTCACGGGCTCGGGCAAGTTCGCGGGCGTCGTCGCCTTCGGCGGCGCGCTGCTCGGGCTCGGCCTGTGGCTCAGCGGCGCCTGGCCAGGCTTCATCGCCGCCTTCGGCCTGCTCAGCGTCGACCAGCACTTCTACGGCTTCGGCGAGGGCGTGGTCCGCTTGGGCGACGTCGTCTACTTCCTCGGGATCACCACGGTGGTCCTTTATCTGTGCACCTTCTTGATCGGCCGGAGGCACTGGTGATGGCACCTCGAGTCCATCGTCTCATTCGTCTGTTCGCCTTGCTCGCGCTGGCGGCTTCGTTCACCTACATGGCCCAGCGCTCGAACGTGCGCGCCGACCTGACCGCCGAGGGGCTCAGTCAGATCACGCCGAGCACCCGCGAGCTGATCGCGGGCGTCGACGAGGCCCACCCGGTGGTCGTGACCGCCTACGTGTCCAAGGACGTGCCGCGCCCCTACGTGGCCTTGCGCGCGCGCCTGCTCAACATCCTGCGCGAGATGGAGGCCAGCGGTGGCCCCGGTCTGACGGTCCGCATCTACGAGCCCGAGGCGTTCTCGCCCGAGGCCGAAGAGGCGATCGAGAAGTTCGGGATCACGCCGCGGCCCTTGGTCAACGCCGACGCTGGCAAGGTCGACACCATGGTCGTGTTCATGGGCGTCGCGTTCACCAGCGGCCCGCGCGAAGAGGTCGTGCCCTTCTTCGATCGCGGCCTCTCGGTCGAGTACGAGCTGGCCCGCGCGCTCCAGGTCGTCAGCGAAGAGAAGAAGAAGGTCGTCGGCATCATGCGCGACGACACCAAGCTGATGGGCGACTTCGATCTCCAGGCGCGGCGGCGGATCCCGGCCTGGCAGATCATCAAGGAGCTCGAGAAGCAGTACGAGGTCCGGACGCTGCCGCCCGACACCGCGATCCCGCCCGAGGTCGACGTGCTGCTGGTCCCGCAGCTCTCGAGCCAGACCCAGGCCAGCCTCGACGTGATCTTGGCCTACCTGCTCGCGGGTCGTCCGGCGCTGCTGCTCGCCGACCCGATGCCCTTCTTCAACCTCAAGCTCGCGCCCAGCCAGCCGATGCTGCCGCCTCCGCAGCAGCAAGGCATGATGGCCGCAGGCGGCGGGGAGCCCAAGGGCGACTTCCGCGGGCTGCTGCGGGCGATCGGCGTCGACTGGCAGGACCAGAACATCGCCTTCGACCTCGACAACCCCGAGGCCCAGCTGGCCGACGCGCCGCGCAGCGTGGTCGTGGTCGGTCAGCGCAGCAACTGGGATCCCTTCGCGGGCAAGGGCCAGATCGTCGAGGGCCTCGCGCAGATCGTCGTGCTCTTCGGCGGCGACCTTCGCCCGGCCGAGGGCGGCACCACCAACTTCGCGCCGCTCTTGGTCACCGGCAGCCGCGGCGGTTGGGACTCGTTCCCGACCATGACCGACGACAGCAACTTCTTGTTCGGGATCCAGTTCAGGGGCGTGCCCAGCGACCCGACCACGCTGGCCGCCGACAAGGGCCTGCAAAACGTGGTGCTCGGCGCCCGGATCACTAGCGGCGGCAGCTCGGGCGGGCAAAAGGACATCAACGCGATCGTCCTGGCCGACCTCGACATGTTCGCCGACACCTTCTTCAGCTTCCACGAGCGCGGCGGCGATCTCGACGGCGACGGTCTGATCGACCTGCGCTTCGACAACGTCACCTTCTTGCTCAACGCGCTCGACGAGCTGCTCGGCGACGAGCGCTTCATCGAGCTGCGCAAGCGCCAGCCCGAGTTCCGCCGGCTGAGCAAGGTCGACGCGATGACCGAGTCGGCCAACCTCGATCGCCAGGCGCGGATCAAGGCGGCCAACGACGCGGCCAAGCAGCAGCTCGAGGCCGCGCAGAAGGCCCTCAACGAGGCGGTCGCGGCGATCAAGGCCAAGACCGACCTCGACAAGACCACCCAGCAGATCATGATCCGCTCGGCCGAAGAGGCCGAGAACCGGCGGCTGCAGACCCAGACCGAGCAGATCGAGCGCGAGAAGGCCCAAGCGGTCGACAAGATCCGGGCCGACCACGCTCGGGCGATCGACGAGGTCCGCGATCGGATCCGAGTCTCGGCGATCCTGCTGCCGCCGATCCCGGCGATCTTGCTCGGCCTGCTGATCTTCTATCGCAAGCGTCGGCGCGAGAGCGCGACCATCCCCGAGAGCCGCAAACGAAGGAGTCAGTCGTAATGACGCGAGGAACCGTGATCATGGTGGTGCTCGCCGCCCTCGCGGTGGGCGGGGCGGTGGCGATGCGACCGGTCGAGATCCCGCCGCCGACCTTCGAGGACACCGGCGAGGCGCTCTTCCCCGGCTTCGAAGATCCCAACGCCGCGGCCTTCCTCGAGGTCAAGGGCTACGACAAGGACGCGGCGCGGCCGACCGACTTCTCGGTCAAGCTCGACCACGGCCTGTGGGTGATCCCCAGCCACAACAACTACCCGGCCGACGGGACCGAGCAGATGGGCCGGGCCGCGGCGTCCTTCTTGGGCGCCAAGAAGGACATGGTCCGCTCCGACGACGCCAAGGAGCACGCCAAGTTCGGCGTGCTCGACCCCGAGGACGCGAGCGGGGCCGAGCAGGGCAGGGGCCAGCGGGTCACGATCAAGGACGGCTCGGGCACCGTGCTCGTCGACATCATCATCGGCGACGACGTCCCCGATCGTCAGGGCTTCAAGTTCGTCCGCTACCCGGGCGAGAACCGGGTCTACGCCAGCCAGATCGATCCCAAGATCTCGACCCGCTTCGTCGACTGGATCGAGAAGGACCTGCTCAAGCTCGACGAAGACTCGATCGTCGCGCTGGTCAGCAACTCCTACAAGGTCGACGAGCAGTCCAGCACGGTCGTCGACGACAACCCGCTCTACTTCGAGAAGCGCGACCTGGGCGACTTCACCGATCAGGGCGCGCCCAACATCGAGTGGATGCTGGCCGCGCCGCCGGTGTTCGGGCCCGACGGCAAGCTGATCGATCCCGCGACCTACACGGGCGAGGTCCCCTTGCCGCAGGCCTTCCCGACCCCGGAGGGCCAGGAGCTCAACCCGACCAAGGTCAAGCAGATCATCAGCGCGGCCGACCGCCTGCAGATCGTCGGCGTGCGCCCGCAGCCGGAGAAGCTGACCGCCATCGATCTGCTCAGCAAGGGCTTCTTCGTCGGCGGCGAGCCGCAGCGGCTCTTCGGCAACGAGGGCGAGGTCCGGCTCTTTTGCAACGACGGCGTGGTCTACTCGCTCTACTTCGGCGAGGTCACCTACGCGACGGGCGTCGACCTGACCGCGGGTGGGGTGGGGGAGAAGCCCGAGGGTGAGACCAGCGAGGGCGCGCAGGCCAACCGCTTCATGTTCGTCGACATCGGCTACGACCCGGCTCGCGACACCAGCGCAGCCGAGCCTCCGGTCGAGGGCGGCGAGCCACGCGGCAAGGCGCGCGCGGAGGCGCTCTCGCTGCGCTTCAACCGTTGGTACTACGTGATCCCCGACTCGAGCTTCACGCAGCTGCACAAGCAATCCAGCGACTTCTGGCGCGCCGGCCAACCTTAGCTCGTTTGGATGGGGCGGTGGTTTGCGCGCTGCAGCAGCCTCGCGCCGGTATGGCTTGCGAGGAATTGTCGATGGGGGCATAAGGCGCCCGAATCGCTTTCACGGTCCATCGTGGCCGTGAATTCCGATTCGGGAGGCCGAGCATGAGCGAGCCCGAACATCGAGGAAACGAGCAGCGGCTGAGCTGGCGCGAGGGTCTGTTTCTGGTCGGACCCGACCCCCTGACCTCGCCCTATTACAGTTCGGGCGCCCTGATCGCGGCGGGGGTCGGCTACGCCACGCCGCTGTTTCAGATCGGGCTCTACGTCCTGCTCTTCTTGCTCGCGCCGCTCTACATCGAGGCGGTGCTGCTGACCTTGAGCAACGGCGGGACCTACGTGATGGCCCGCTACGCGCTCGGCCACTACGGCCGGCTGGCGATCCTCGCCGCCGCCCTGGTCGGCGTCGTGATCTCGTTCTCCTACGTCGCCACGGCGATCGTCAGCTTGCTGTCCTACTCGCAGTACGTGTTCTCGCTGGTCGCCGAGGTCGACGGCCCACAGACGCTGATGGCGATCGGCCTCTCGATGATCCCCTCGATCGGCTTCGGCGTGTGGGTGATGCCCAAGCAGTGGCGGGTGATCGTCTCGGCCGTGGTCGTGACCGGTCTGCTCGGGCTGATGCTGAGCTCGGTCATGTCGACGTCCGCGGTGGTCATGCTGCCGCCGCTGATCATGCTCTTCATCCTCAACAACCAGGGCCTGCGCGAGTCGGTCAAGGTCAGCCGGACGATCTTCATGATCAACCTGGTCGTGATGGGCCTGACCATTTTGATCTGCTTGATCTACCTGATGATCCATGGCGCCGACTTCTCGCGCTTCATGACCGGCGCCGAGCTGCCCATCGACGTGCTCGAGGCCGCAGCCTCGGCCTCGCACGGTGACAGCCACGCGGCCCACGGAGGCATGCCGAGCGAGCTGCCGGGCTTCTTGACCCTGGGCGCCCCGCTGATCCTCGCCGGCGCGGGCGTGTCGATCCTCGGCGCCTCGGGGGTCGAGTCGGTGATGAACATCCCCGAGGAGCTCGACAACCCGCGCCGCGACGTCGCCCGCATCTACCGCTGGATGCTCTCGCTGCTGCTCGGGATCGGCGGGATGGTCTCGCTGCTGCTCTTCTTGGTCCTGACCCCGACCCAGCTCGCCGGCAGCTCCAACTACCTGCTCGCGGTGCTCGGCCGCGAGGCCTTCCTGGGCGTGTTCGGCAGCGAGGGCGCGGCCGAGGTCTGGAAGGTGGTCATCGTCGCCAACGCGGCCTTGATGCTGATCGGCGCCTGCAACACCGGCTTCGCCGGCGCCCGCGGCCTGTGGATGACCATGGCCCGCGACAGCCTGCTCCCGCGCGTCATCCTCGATCCCAACGAGCGCGGCGCGTTCTCGCGGATCCACTGGATGATGTTGATCGCGGTGTTCTTGCTCGCGATCGAGGGCGACTGGAACCTGTCCAAGCTCGAGCGCTGGTACGGGGTCAGCTTCGGGCTGGTCATGTTCTCGGGCGTGATCGCGTTCATCTTGCTGCGCCGCTTCCGAGCCGACGATCGCCGGGTTTACCGGGCGCCCTTCAACATCCCGCTCTTCGGGACCAAGGTGCCCTTCGCCGCGATCGCCGGCCTGGTCGTGCTCGGCTACGCGCTGCTCAGCATGTACAGCACCTACAGCGGTGAGATGGGCGAGCTGCGGACCTTGGTCGGGCTCGTGATGATCGGCGTGTTCGGAGTGCTCTTGATGTACACCCACCGGCCTTTGTTGCGCGGCGCCCACGAGTACTTCCGCCGCGTGATCGAGACGGTCGAGGCGACGGCGATCGAGACCGAGGACCGAACCGTCGTGGTCGCGGTCGGCTCGGTCCGGATCGGTCGGCTGATCGAAAAGGCGGTCGCCGTCGGCAAGATGCAGAGCAAGACCACCGGCATCCCTTACCGGCAATTGGTCGTGTTCCACATGAGCGACGCCGTCACCAGCGAGTCGGTCTATCGGGTCCAGCGCGACTCGATCCGCCCCGCCGGCCTGGTCGCCGACTCGGTCCGAATCTTCACCAAGCTGACCGAGGTCGCGCCGGAGGACATGGTCGTCTACCTGGCGATCGTCCCGCCCAACAAGATCGGCGCCCACGACTTGTCGAGCGCGCTCGATGCCCTGGTCGACTTCCACGACCGCCATAACTTCCGCGGTCACATGGTCTTGGTCGGCACCTACGGGGTGAAGGCCGAGGAGCTCGAGCGCCTCCAGGGCCGGCTCGAAGGCTCGACCCTGGTCCCGGTCCCGCTCTACGGGGACTGAGACGGCGACTCAGACGGACAGGAAGACAGCCATGCACGTCGCTTTTCTCGGACTCGGAACCATGGGCGCCGGCATGGCGCAGAGCCTGCTCGCCGCCGGTCATACGCTCGCGGGCTGGAACCGCACGCGCAGCAAGGCCGAGGTGCTCGCAGCGTCGGGCTTGCGCGTGGCCGAATCGCCCGCCGACGCGGCCACAGGGGCCGACGCGGCGATCGTGTGCCTGACCGACGACGCGGCGGTCGAGGCCGTCGTGCTCGGGTCCACGGGCGTGCTCGCTTCGCTGCCCACGGGCAGCTCGTTGATCGACTGCAGCACGACCAGCTTCGCGCTGACCCACCGACTCGACGCGGCCAGCCAGGCCCGCGGGGTCGAATTCCTCGACGCGCCGATCACCGGCAGCAAGCTCGGCGCCGCGAATGCCCGACTGACCTTCATGGTCGGCGGCCCCAGCTCGCGGGTCGAGCGAGTCCAGCCTTTGTTCGAAGCGATGGGCCGCCACGTGGTCCATGTCGGCGAGCGGGTAGGGCAGGGCCAGGCCGCCAAGTACTGCCTCAACATGACCCAGGCGATCGTGCTCGAGGGCGTGCTCGAGGGCTACGCGCTCGGCCGCGCGCTCGATGTCCCGCTCGCCAAGCTAGCCGAGATCTTCGAAAACAGCGCCGGCAAAACCGGCGTCGGCTCGTTCAAGACGCCCTACTTGCAAGCCCGCGACTTCGAGCCCCACTTTCGCCTCGACTTGATGCACAAGGATCTCCACTTGGCCCTGCGCGAGGCCGAAGATCGCCGGATGCCGCTGCCCGCCGCGCAGACCGTCCGCACGCTCTACGATCAGGCCGTGGCCGAGGGCATGGGCCCGCGGGACTTCCTCGCGATGGTCGAGCTGCTCGAGCGTTGGGGCCGAATCCGGGTCGAATGAGCTCAGCGCGGATCGGCGAGCCAGGCGTCGATCTTCGCCAACCAGCGCCTGCCGACCGCTCCAGCCGCGCGCGCGTGCTCGCGGGCGGCCTCGCCGAGCGCTCGGCCACCGGCGGTGTCGCCTTGCAGCCAAGCGAGGCGGGCGCGGCCCAGCTGGGTCTTGGCCAGCTCGATCGGCTCGGCGTCCGTGTTGGTCTCGATCTCGAGCGCCTCGTCGAGCAGGGTACGGGCTCGCTCCCGATCGCCCGCCTCCAACGCGACCCGGCCGAGCCCGCTCTTGGCCAGGCCGATCCATGGATGCTCCGGCGTCTTGGCCAAGGCCGCGAGCGCCCGGGTGTAGCCCTGCTCGGCATCGGTCCACGCGCTGCGCTCGAACATGACGTCGGCGATGTTGAGCAGCGTGCCCGCGCCATCGGGCGAGTCGCTTGCGTCGTGGGCATCGCTGATCGCCAGCGCCTTGCGAAACTGCTCGAGCGCACGATCGTCTTCGCCCTCGCTGACGAACACCAGGCCGAGGTTGTTGAGCGGGCCGATGGACTCGAGATCCTCGGGTCCGTAGGCGGCCGCGATCAGCTCGAGCGCCCGCTCGAGCGCCTGCTCGGCTTCGGCGGTCTGGCCCAGGGCGTTGGCCACGAAGCCGATGTTGCCGAGCGTCTGCGCGACCTGAGGATGATCGGGGCCGAATGCGGCCTCGCGCAGCGTCAACGCTCGCTCGAAGGCGGCCAGCGAGTCGGCGTATTGACCCTCGACCATCAGCGACACGCCGATGTTGTTGGTCGCGGTCGCAAAGTCGGGGTGGTCGGCTCCGAGCGTGGCCTCCTTGATGACCAGCGCGCGCTGAAAATGCTCGCGCGCGCTCACGTGCTCACCTTTGCCGGCCAGCGCGCGCCCGAGGTTGATGTGCGAGGTCGCGACGTCGGGGTGATCGGGGCCGAGCAGGGCCTCACGGATGGCCAACGCCGCGCGATGGCTCTCGATCGCCAGCGTGAACTCGCTGCGCGCCGCGTGGATCATGCCGAGGCTCTCGAATACCCCGGCCTCGTGCAGGGTGCCCGAGAGCTCGAGCCGCTCGATCAATCGCATGCTGATCTGGGCCCAATACTGACCGGCCTCGGCGTCGCGCAATCGATAGCCGACGAGATAAGCCAAATTCGCCGATGCCGCTTGCATGTCGCGATCGTCACCGCTGCGAACCGCGTCGAGGAAGGCCGATTCGGCGCTCGCCCGAGCATCGGCAAAATCGCCTCGTTTCAGTTGAAAGCGGGCGACCAGAAGCTTGGCTTCGGCGACCAAGGGCAGCCATTCGAGCGCCTCGGCTTGGGTCAGGATCACGGTCGCGCGGGCGAGGCCGAGCTCGTATTGGCCCATCAAGCTCATTGCGCGGGCCTGCTCGATCGCGACGTAGAGCGCGGCGACCTGCTCGTGAATCGCCTCGGGTGGCTGGCGATCGCGCAATTGCTCCGTGCAGCCCGAGATCGGTGGAAGGTCGGCCGCGGCCACCGGCGCCTGCGCGACCGATTTGCGATCCAGGTCGGTCCAGGCGCCGAGCAAAGCGACGAATGTCGCCCGGCGCTGATCGAGGCATTCGTTCAATGCGTCCAACGAGGCCTCGCTGCGGGTCTTCTCGACCCGGGCTTCGAGGCAGGCCTGCGTGCGCCGCTCGGTCCACGATTGCACGTAGGCGTCCATCCAGGGTCGCGTATGGGACCATGTCGACGCGGCAAAGCGGGCCTCGGTCGCGAGAAAGGTCTGCTCGAGCTGGGCGACGACCGCTTCGTTCCAATCGTCGGAGATCGCTTGGCCTTCGAGCTCGCAAGTCGCGATCGCCTGCTCGCGCTGGTGGGTCTGGCGAAGCTGGACGCCGACGACCCCCGCGAGCGTCAGCGCGACCACGCCGAGCGCCGCCGCGATCCCTCGTCGGCGTCGGGTCGGGTCGCGCTCGAGCGCGGCGAGCAAGTCCGGCATCCCGGGCCAGCGCGCCGCTGCGTCGCGGGCCAGGCCGCGCTCGAGCACGCGCCGCAACCACATCGGCACGTCGCCTTGGCTCGGCTCGACCCGCTCGCCCTCGGTGACCGCGAGCAGCAGCGCGCCCAAATTGTCGCCCTGAAAGGGTCGCTCGCCGTAGAGCGCCTCCCAGAGCGCGACGCAGAAGCTGAACTGGTCGGTCCGCGCGTCGGTCTCGGCCCCGAGGAACTGCTCGGGCGCCGTGTAGCTGGGCGTGCCGGTCAGGCTGCCCGCGAGGGTCAGCTGCTGGCTGAGCTCGTTCGAGCGCTCGAGCCCAGGCTCGAGCGGGAAGGGGTCGTGGTCGTGGGTGTCGGCGCCGCGGGCGAGGCCGAAGTCCATGACGACGACCCGACCATCGCGCCGAATCATGACGTTGTCGGGCTTGAAGTCGCGGTGGATCAAGCCCTGTGCGTGGGCGGCCGCGAGCCCGCGACCGGCCGCGGCGAAGGTCGCCAGCACCTGCGCGCGCGAGCGGGGAGACTCGGCCAGGAAGGCCTTGAGCGTCACCCCCTCGATGAATTCCATGACCCGGAAGGCGAGCTCCTGGTACTCGCCGATCTCGGAGATCTGCACGACGTTGGGG
>JAMHUH010000181.1:0-4883 GCA_035904925.1 Nannocystaceae bacterium | reverse complement strand
GTCGACTCGGATCGTCGGCGTGGGTGCTTCGATGCGAGGCGCGATGCGAGACGCCGGCTCGGGCTCGATGGGCGCGACGCGTGAGGTCGGCGGCCGAGGCTCGTGGCGAGCGAGCGGTGCTGTAGTGGGTTGGACGAGCTCGGGCAGGCGCGACTCGTCGAAGCTGCGTGGCTCGGGCGAGAGATCGAAGAGAGGGCCGGGGTCGAGCTTGGGTGAGCGCGCGGAGGCGATCGGCTGCGGCTGGATCGAGGGAGTGATGGGAGCGGGAGCGAGTGGCGAGGACGCGATGGGCGAGGGCGCGGTGGTTGGTGCGCTCGCGCTCTTGCGATGAAGCACTGGCGCGTCGCTCACCCTGTCCATCCTGGGGGTAGGGACAGTGATCGGCCGGGGGGTTGGCTCGCTCGCTTCGCCGAGCATGGGCTCGTCGAGCGTGGGCTCGCCGAGATCGAGCTCGCCGAGGCCGTGGCCGAGCGACTCGTCGGTGGCGAGGCGTTGATCGATCGCGGCGATCGGGGAGCGGCTGCGAACCTGGGGCGCGAGCGAGGGGCTGGGATCGTGGGCGAGCAAGCGGTGCAAGTAGGCGCTCATGGCAGGCTCCTTCGGGTGCTCGTGCTGCGCTCGGCGGCGACCAGCTCGACGAAGCGACGTCGGTCGTCGCGCTCGAGCTCGAGGATCTCGGCGAGGCTCCAGCCGTAGGCGCGGGCGAGGTAGTGGATCTCGCGGACGAGGTAGCGACGCTCGTGGTCGAGCGCGCGCAGCAGGTAGGTCTGGATGTCGAAGCGAAGCTGCTGCTCGGCGGCACAGACGTGGCAGGCGACCCTCAGCGGCAGGTCGAGGATCGGGCTGACGCTGGCCATCGCGGCCTCGATGCGCTCGAGCGTGGCCGGCTCGAGATCGCCGAGCGTGCGATTGGCCCGATCGTCGGTCGCGAGGCAGCGCTGGAGCAGCTCGACGCGGGCGCGCTCGGGCTCGAGGCCAATCAAGGCGCGCTGGTCTTCGCTGGTCGGGAGCCGGAAGCGAGGCGCGTCCGGGAGTTCGAAGTAGCCCTCGGGATCGGGGCCGGCGAGCTCGGAGGGCTCGCGCGGGCCGAGCAGGCTGGCTTGCAAGGTCGCGAGCGAGAAGCTCAGCTCGATGCCTTCGCCGCAGGCCCGACAATGGACCTGGCTCTCGATGCGATCGCCGAAGTGGCGGGTGTAGAGGGCGGCGAGCAGGCGGTCGCGATCGCCGACCGCGAGTCGCCACGCGTCGCCAGGCTGGATGCTGGTGCCGGGTCGGGCGAGCAAGAGCCGGTCGAGCAGTTCGGTGGCGGCGAGCGCCTCGACACCGGCGCCGGCGAGCACCTGCTCGTCGCGGCCGCTCAGGCCACGCAGGCAGGCGAAGCGCCCGCCGGGGAGTCCGGGGTCGAGGTCGACTCGCAGCATGATCAGGTCTCCTTGGTCTCGGGGACGTCGATCCGTTCGAAGCCCTCGTTCTGGATGACGATGGTCTCGAACGCGATGCCGTTGCCGTTGGCGTCGAGCTCGGGCATCGCGGTGTACTCGGACACCCAGCAGCGATGGATGGCGAAGGCGCGGACGACCGTGCCTTGGAGGTTGAGCATCTCGATGGTCAAGCGCTGGCGGAAGTTCGCGAGCGAGACGGCGCTGTCGCCATCGGGGCTGTAGACCTTCATGGCCCAGGCTTCGAATTCGGGCGCGAAGCTGAGCCCGCGCTCGAGCGTGATCGCCTCGAACTTCGACGAGGCGGGCGAGAGGCTTGGGGTGCTGAGGGCGTTGCCTTCGCGGTGGCTGACGACCTCGGTCGAGCGCTTGAGCGCGCCGACCTTGGACACGCCAGCGACGACGTTGCCGTCGAACTTCACGCGGAATTTGAAGTTCTTGTAGGGATCGATGCGACCGGAGTTGACGGAGAATTGTTGAGCGGGCATGGAAGCTCTCCTTTCGTGGGCGTGAGCCCGATCAGACCTGGACCTCGCCGGCCTGCTGCTGGATGGTCAACACCACGAACTCGGCCGGCTTGAGCGGCGCGAAGCCGATCACGACGTTGACGATGCCGAGGTTGATGTCGTTTTGGGTGGTGGTCTCGCTGTCGACCTTCACGAAGTAGGCGTCGCGCGCTCGCTCGCCCGCGAAGGCGCCGAGCCGGAACAGGTTGTTCATGAAGGCGCCGGCGCTCTGTCGAACCTCGCGCCAGAGCGGCTCGTCGTTGGGCTCGAACACCGCCCACTGCAAGCCGCGGTAGAGGCTCTCGGCGATGTAGAGCGCGAGGCGACGAACCGGCAGGTACTTGTAGTCGTCGTTGCCGGAGTTGTCGAAGCCGACCATGGTCCGCGCACCCCAGCTGACGATGCCGCTGGGGAAGCTGCGGATCGCGTTGACGGCCAAGGGGTTGAGCAGGCCGTTGTCGGCGTCGCTCATGCCGTGCTCGATCCCGCGGACGCCGAGCAGCGAGGCCTCGAGCCCGGCCGGGGCCTTCCACACGCCGCGCGCGGCGTCGATGCGGGCCATGATGCCGGCGAGCGAGCCCGAGGGATCGATCGTGGCGAGGGTGCCCTGCTTGGCGACGCGGATGCGCGGCCAACTGAGCGTGGCGTGATCGGTGACCACGCCGACGCGCAGGTCGGCGATGCCCGAGCTGACGGCGTCGGCGTCGGTCCAGCTCGGCGGTGGATCGACGAGCAGGATGGCCCGCTCTTGCTTGGCGAACACGCTCGCGGGGCCCCACAAGCTGATCCGATCGCCCTCGGACTTGGTGAAGTCGCGCGGGAGCACGAGGATGTTGAACAGGTCGATGTCGCGCGAGGCGGCCAGGTAGGCGGCGGGATAGTCGATGTCGGCGTCGGGGCTCGAGCCGTCGCTGCCAGCTTGGGTGCCGTTCTGGAAGCTGCCGCGGGCGGTGCCGAAGCTGCCGAGCTCGTACCAGCGGGTGTTGCCCGTGCCTGCGGTCCACAGGTAGGCGCCGAGGCTGGCGCTGGTGGTCGCGTAGGCGCTGGAGTCCGACGCGTTGACGCCAAAGGTCGGCAGCAAGACCAAGCGATAGCCGTGGACGGCGGCCGACCACGGAAGGGTGCTCGCGTTGACCTGGCTGGCGAGCGCGAGCAAGAAGGTCCGCACCTCCTTGATCGACGCGATGTTGGCCGCCGGGAGGTTGGGAGCCATCGGCAGCGCCGGGCTGCCGAGCGTGTCGGTGATGGTCAGGCTGGTGATCGCCGAGCCCGCGAGATCGGCGGGGACGTTGAGGACGCCTGCGAGGACGGTCGCGTTGTCGGTCCGCAGCCGGCCGAAGATGCCGTTGGGAGCCGGCCGCGCCTTGGCCCAGCCACCGACGTCGATGCCACCGCGGGCGGTGCCCATCTGCATCGCGACCGCGATGTCGTTGGTCGTGGCCGAGGCGAAGGTGATCGAGCCACCGGTCGCGTCCGAGGTCACCCGCCACAGGTAGCGGGCGTCGGTTTCGAGCACGAGCTGGTCGATGGTGACCGACTTGCCCGTCGGATCGAGGGCGGCGTCGAACGCTGCTTGCACATCCATCACGGTGGCGACGCCGCTGGTGATCGTGACGGTTACGAAGGGGCTGCCGTCGACGCTGACTTGAAAGCTGCCCGTCGCCGCCGTGATGGTGGCGTCGAGGGCCGCGGCCGAGCCCGAGCTGGTCTCCCAGGTGCCCCACAGCGAGTAGGCCGCGACCCCGGCCACGCCCACGGCGCTGGCCCGCACGAGCTGCGACTCTTGCTCGAGCACGTCGACGACGTAGCGACCCGAGCTCGGATCCATCGTGAGGTTCTTGAACAGCTCGCTGGTGACGACGCCGAGCGTGCCCTGGCCGTCGAGCGCGGTCTGTTCGACGCGCAGGTTGAAGGTCTTCTCGGGCTCGGCGGTGTCGTAGTCGACCTGGGCGCGGATCGAGTGGCCGACCACGCCCTTGCTGCGGGCCTCGAGGTCGAGGACATTGGTGCTGCCGTCCTCGTTCTTCAGTCGGACCTTGGCCGCGAAGGCGTCGTGGGCGACCCGGATGATCCAGGCCGTGGAGCCGCCGTTGAGGAAGAACTGCCGGACTTGATCGTGGAGCTCGCCGAGCGCGTTGCGGGAGCCATACTTCCGCTCGAAGTCGGCGTAGCTGAGCGTTCTCATCGGATCGCCCATCGGACCTTGCTCGGCCATGCCGATGAAGAGCGCGACCGATGTGGACACGCCGGTGATCGTCCGCGATCCGGACGGGATCTCTTGTACGTAGACGCCGGGATAACTGACCTGTACGGGCATGCGACCAACATGGCAGGTCGACTCGAGCGGGGTAACTGTCCAATGACGAAGCTGTCTGATCGTGCAGGTCGCGAGTGTCAGTGCTCCTCGGCGATCAGTCGGGTCAGGTCGAAGCGCGAGTCGAGCTCGAGCTTGCGCAGCAGGTTGCCGGCGTGGAACTGGGTCGTTCGTCGCGACACGCCGAGCACCGACGCGATGTCGTCGTAGCGGTGGCCGTGCAGCAGCCAGTAGAGCACCTCGCTCTCGCGCGGGGTCAGTCGGCCGGATTCGGTCAGCCGGCGGACGATGAGCTCGATGCGTGGGCCGGAGCCCTCGCGTGGGCGGGCCTGGACGACCTCGGAGTCGGTTTCGACGGAGCGGGAAAAATCGGGAATCGAGACTATTGGGCGGGCTGCTGGTGGAACCGGCTCGTCGAGCTCCCGCAGGCGCAGCGACGAGACCCGGCTGCGCCATCTCTTCGTGCAATGGATCGCGTTGGCGACCGCGTCGAGCAGATCTTCGCCGGCGAAGGGCATGACCAGGCAGTCGACCGCGCCGCTGCCGAGCGCGGCCGTCACGTCACTCGCCTCGCCGCGCGCGAGCAGCATCAAGCTCGCGCAGGGCAAGCCGGCCGTCCGCAAG
>JAMHUH010000180.1:0-7599 GCA_035904925.1 Nannocystaceae bacterium | reverse complement strand
ATCAGCGGGTCGAGCTTGACCGGATCGGCCGAGACCGGGACGAGGTTGACGACCGGCGTGCAGTGAAGCCGGAAGGTCCCGCTCGCGATCGGCGAGGGCAGGTCGGGTGGGCGCTCGAACACGAACGAGAGCTCGATCGAGTCGCCGGTGAACTCGATGCCCCCGAGCCCGCGCAGATCGAAGAACAAGAACTTGCTGGGCAGCGCGAAGTACTCTTGGATGAAGCGCGAGCCGGGCGGCGCGAACTTGGGCCAAGGCAGCACGGCTTCGCTCTCGCGCAAGCCGACCGGGACGATGCTCTCGCGCGGCAAGGTCCGCAGCGGCTCGCCGCGCGGGGCGTTGCGCTCTTCGCTGCTGCGGACCTCGATCGCGGCGCAGTGGCGGAGCATCCACAGGTGGAGCGTGGCCGCCAACGCGACCTCGCCCGAGATGAAGATGCGGATGCCTTCGTCGCGCGCGATGATCGGTCGACCGGCCTCGGTCGTGCGCAGCTTGAGCCGCAGCACCGGGCGGGCGGCGACGCTCTCGTCATGCTCGACGTCGACGACCTCGAGCGGCAGCAGGTCGACGTCGAAGCAGGTCTGGAAGGTGCAGGCGGTGCCCTCGACCGGGTTGGTGCCGAGCAGCCGACCACGCGGGATCTGTCGGACGCCGCGCAGGGCCTTCATCTGCGGATCGAATTCGATCACCGACATCGCCGGCAGCGGTCGCAGGTACTGCGGGAGCAGCAGCTCGGCCAGCCCGTGGACGATCTCGGGCACCGCGTCGTCGACTCGCTCGCGGATCCGCGCGCTGAGGAAGGCGAAGCCCTCGAGCAGGCGCTCGACGTCGGGGTCGTCGCTGCGCTCGGACAGCATGCCGGCGCTCGAGGGGTGCGCCGTCGCGAACTCCTTGCCCATCTCGCGCAGGTAGGTCAGCTCGCTCTGGTAGAACTTGGCGAACACGTTCGTCGGCCTTCGCGATGATCTCGTGGTGGACGGTTTCGCGGCGAATGAGGTTGGTGGCCCGTCCGGGCCGCAGATCGTGCCGCGGCGAGGATGGTACTCGTTTTGCTGGCAGCGCGGGCGCGATCCGAACCACCGAGTTGCTCTCGAGTTGCGAGCGAGCGTCGCTCGCGAGCCGACGAGCGCGGGCCTCGGGATCGCCCAGAACCCCCGGACAGCTCGCCTGGTGGGACGCGGAGGGCCGCCCGTGCGCGAGCCGCGAAATGCGGTCGAGACCGCTCGTGCGAGCCCCTGCCCCTCAGGCCACCGTCACGCGACCGCCATGGGTCATCTCGCTGCGCAGGCGGACGACGCCGCGTCGCTTGTCGCCGCCGAGCCGGCCCGAGATCTCGAAGGTCAGGACCAGCGGGTCTTCGCTCTCGACCAAGCGCACCGACACGTTGCGCAGGCGTGGCTCGTACTTGGCGATCGTCGCCCGGATGCTGCGCTGCATGATCTGAGCGGCGGCCGGAAAGTCGTGGATGATGTCGACGAGGTCGACCACGCCGAAGCCCTCGGCCGAGACCGCGTCGCCGAGGCGAGTGTTGAGCAGCGCTTGCAGGTTGCCGACCAGCAGCTCGACCTCGTCGGCGCCGCGGCTGGTCTCGCCGGTGATCCGGGACAGGATTCCTCGGGCTGCCATGGCTAGTTGAGTTTTACCGTAGCTCCGGAGATCGCGGTGACCCCAGTTGCGGCGACCTCGATCTCGGTCCCCGACACGGCCACGCCGGTCGGGGAGGCCTCGACCGTGCCGCCCTCGCCAGCCAGCGTGGCGGTCGGGCCCTGAACGCTCGCGCTGGCGCTGCCGATGACCTGGGCGGCGGCGTCGAGCCGGACTTGGCTGGACGCCGACGAAGCCATCAGGGCGTCGCCGCTCAAGGCCACGATCGCGCCCGCCTTGCCGGCGAGCAGGGCTTGATCGTTGAGCGTCAAGCTGGCCCCGGTGCTGGCCGTGGTCGCAGCGTCGGCGTCGAGCTTGACCTGGCTGGCCAGGGCCGACTCCATCAGCGCGTCGGCGTCGAGCACGAGCGAGGCCTTGCCGCCCGCGCGGATCTCGATCTTGTTGGGCGTGAGCGTGATCGACGAGCCGCCACAGACCAGCTTGATGTGGGTCGGCGCCTGGATCTCGATCGTGTTCGAGGCGTCGAGCTCGTAGTCGCCGGTGATCGTCAGCCGGCTGCCGCTGATGCCAGCGTTGGCTCGCTCGCCCAGGATCGTCACCGCCTGCGAGCCCTTGATGGTCACGGTCCGGTTCTCGTCGATCGTCAGGGTCGCGTCGTGGCTGATCGACTCGGACTGATCGCCGCCGACGCTGTTGGTCTGGCTGCCGTCGACGTGGTTGCTCTGCTTGCCGTGCACGGTCGTGCGGTGATCGTGCTCGACGGTCTCGTTGTAGTCCTTTTGGGCGTGGACGAAGATCTCTTCGCTGCCGGCGGCGTCTTCGAAGCGCAGCTCGTTGTAGCCCTCGCTGGCGGGCGAGCTCTTGGTTCGGATCGTGCTGCGGGTCTTGCTGCCGGGCACGGCCACGCTGGTCTGGTTGTCGCCGTTGTAGACGCAGCCGCTGACCAAGGGCTTGGCCGGGTCGCCCTCGAGGAACTCGACGACCACCTCCATGCCGATCCGCGGCAAGAAGAAGGTCCCGAACCCGGGCCCGGCCCAGTGGTGCGCGACGCGGATCCACATCGAGGTGTCGTCGGTCAGGGTGTGGACGCGATCCCAGTCGAAGCGGACCTTGATCCGTCCGTGCTCGTCGGTGTGGATCTCTTCGCCCTCGGGCCCGGTGACGATCGCCGTCTGCGGCCCGAAGATCTTGGGCTTCGGGGTTCGCGGCGCCGGCCGGAAGGGCTTGGC
Source organism: Nannocystaceae bacterium (assembly GCA_035904925.1). GTDB lineage: Bacteria > Myxococcota_A > Polyangia > Nannocystales > Nannocystaceae > Plesiocystis. The sequence continues at coordinate 4,765 of JAMHUH010000180.1, read as the reverse complement.
GGCGTCGAGCACCTGACATTCGAAGTGGTTTTGGTAGCGGGCCCCGTCCGCGGCGGGCTGGCCCTGCATGACCTCGGGACAATCGGCGAAGTGGATGACCTGGCGCAGCAGGTACTGCTGGTCGAGGTCGGGCCGCTGATGATCGACGAGCGCGAATTTGCGACCCGGGGTCATGCCCGTCACGTTGCCGACCCCGCGGGCCAGCTTGTCGCGCTGCTTGCGATGCTCGAGCTTGCGAATGGTTCGCGGGCCCGGGTCGGCCTCGACGAAGCGACCGTGGTGGTAGATCTCGCGCTTGCGCCCGCGATCGTCGGTGTCGCGCTGGCCCGGAGCCGGCGCGCTGGCCTCGAGCGGCTCGCGCGGGCTCAGCCAGTCGAACACGCGCTGATGGACCGCGCTCGGGGTCAGCTCGCGGGTCCAGTCGAGCGCCTGGATGCTCTCGACCTCGGCGTTGTCGGCCCGGTCGACGATGATCCGCAGCTCGCTCTCGTCGTCGATCGTCGCGAGGTCGACGTAGTTGTCGGCGCTGTCCTCGAGCACGAGCAGCTCCTTGCCCTCGCCCCGCTCGTGGTCGAACCAGTAGGTGATGCCCTCTTCCTCGAGCAGGCGGTGGACGAAGTCGAGATCGCTCTCGTGATACTGAACGATGTACTCGCGCTCGGGGTAGCTGGCGCGGAGGTTGCCGAGCTCGAGTTGGCGCTCATAGTCGGCGAACGCGGTCTCGAGCACCTCGCGGACCACGTCGGGGACCTTGGCGTTCTGCCAGAGCCGCGTGTCGACCCGCTGCGCGAGCAGGTCCAGGGCCGGGACGACCTCGACGCGGATCTGGAGGCGGTCGTCGACGACGCCGATGAACTCGACCACGTGAACGATGCCGCAGACCGTGCGGACGAGATCTTGGCGATCGCCTTGGCGATCGAAGGTCAGCTCGACGTTGGCGCCGAGCAGGCCCTCGGTGTCGGCCCCGAGATCTTCGCTGACCAGCTCGAGGTTGATCCAGTAGGGCTCGGAGAGCGCCTCTTCGAAGCGCATGCGCCGGACCATCCAATGCGTGTCGGAGCCGTCGCCGAGCGTGAAGGTGTAGTTGACCTTGGCCAGCGCTTGCTGGCCGGCCTTGACCGCCCCGAACCCGTCGAGCGCCTCGCCGAGGGTCTGCTGGGCCAGCCCGAGGCCCGCGCTCGCGACCTCGGGCGGGAGCCCGGCCGAGCCGAGCGCGCTGGCGACTGCAGCTGCGCCGCTGCTGGCCGCGGCCGCGCCGAGGCCCGACGCGGCCTTGGCTGGCGTCGCGCTGGCTTGCTTGGCGACCTGGCCCAACGCTGGACCCGAAGCGGCCTGCCCAGCCACCTTCGCGGGCTCACCCTCGTGCTCCGTCTCGTCTGGGTTGTCCTCGCTCATCGTCGGCCTCGAACTCGGCGTGATCGCTCGCGAAGCTACCACGTGCGCTCGCGTCCGCGCGTCCCAATGAGGTCCACCTCGCGAGCGCTCGGCTTGCCCGGATCAGCGCCCCAGCACGTCAAAACAGCCGGCGCCGCCCGATCGCCGGTCCTCCTTCGACCCGCGATCGGACGGTGCCGGCGTCACGGACCCGAGCGCGATGACTCGAGCAGCGACCCTGATCCCCGTCGCTTCGGACGGGCCACGAACGAGCCAGCGATGGCTTGGTCGTGATGATGGTGCGCGGGTCGAAGACCCGTGCGTGGCATCGTGGCGGGCGTGCATCCCTCCTCCTGGGGCGCGCCCGTATCGATGCCCGTCATGTCGCTCGCGCGGCGCGATCGAACGAGCTCGTGCATCGGCACGTGTCGGTCGTCGGAGCGCTCGAGCAAGATCATCATGACGGCGCGCAAAGCATAGGCCGACGATCCGCGATCGAGCCAGCGATTTTTTCTCGCGTGCCGATGATCTCCGAGTCGCGACCGCCATGCCGCGCGTCGATCCGCATCGATCGGCATCGAGTCGAGCTTCGTGATCGCGGCGAGCGACGCTGCGCGAGTCGGCGAGCGAGCCCCTCTCGCGCCGCGACTTGGTCGATGCAGCTCACCGATGAGCCCGATCTCGCGCATGGTTGCGCGCTCGCCAGCATGCGAAAGCGCAGATCGGAGCCGCTGGCCGAGGCGATCTGCGTGCTAACCTGCGACCACGATCGGGAGCCGAACAGGTACTGTGCCGCCTCGTTGCGCTCGAGTCTTGCTGCGATGATCTGCGCGGGGTGTGCAGAAGAGGTCGGTGACGGCCTGGGCGTCTGTCCCTCCTGTGCTGGTGAGCCGCTGCTCGCTGGCCGCTATCGCATCGACGCGATCGAGCAGATCGACGCGCTCGGGACGACCTACCGCGCGACCCGGGTCGCCGACGAAGCGAGCGTGTGGCTGCGCGAGCTGCCTTTCCGGCGCGGACCCGGCGATCCCGGGCCAGCGCTCGAACGCGAGGCCGAGCGGCTCGCCGCGCTGCGACATCCGGCCTTGCCGACTTGGATCGAGCACTTCCTCGACCGCGAAGGTCGGAGCGGATCGCTCTGGTTGGTTCAAGCGCAGGTCAGCGCCACGCCCCTGGCTCTGCTCGCGCGCGAGCGTCCCTTCGAGGCCAGCGACGTGCTCGCTCGGCTCGAGCTGCTCGCCGAGCTGCTCGCGTACCTCCACGCTCGCTCGCCGGCGATCGTGCATGGCAGCATCTCGCCGAGCAGCGTGGTCGAGCAGGCCGAGGGGCAGCTGCTGGTGATCGGCTTCAACGCGATCGGGCCCGATCGCCAGATCAGCCCCGCGACCGGTTCGGGCGTCCAGTCGGTCGCGCGAAGCATGGCCAGCATGGCGCCCGAACAATTCTTCGGTCGGGCCGCGCCCGCGACCGACGTCTGGGGGCTCGGGCTGATCGCCGTCGTGCTGCTGACCGGCGCGACCCCGCTCGAGCTGCGTGATCCGGAGCATCGCCTGCTCTGGCGCGAGCGCGTGGCGGTCGACTCCAGCCTCGCCGAGCTGCTCGACGCGATGCTCGACCGCAGCCCCGAAGCCCGGCCGAGCGCCGACGAGCTACGCCGACGGATCGCCGGGCTTCGACGCTCGCTTCGGCCGACGCTCCGGATCGAGGTCGGCGCGATCGATCCCGACGACGATCGACCGCTCGCGATCGCAGGATCGATCGGCGCGCGCCAAGCGGGTGACTCGAGCTCGACCCCGACGCGGACCCACGTGGTCCGAGAGACCCGTCGACCCGTCCGCCGAACTCGACGCTCGCCCTCGAGCGACGACGTCCCGGTCATGCGCCCCGCCGACCTCAGCCGCGAGCTCAGCCAGGCCTATCGCGCGACCGAGCAGCTGGTCGGACGCGAGCGTCGACGCCTGACCGCCGCTCGGCTGACGATCGTGCTCGCGGTCGCCCTGGTCACCGCGTTCGTGGTCTGGGCCAGCTTGCTGAGCCCCTGAGTTCCAACCAGAACCAAATGAAAAAGGCAGGCTCCCGAGGGAGCCTGCCTTTGCGCGTCATCGACCGGAGTCGAGTGACGAGCTTCAGTCGCGCCGGCGGCGGACCAGCCCGGCGAGGCCGAGCAGGAGCAGACCCGCGAGGCCGCGGGTCTTGTCGGCGTCGCTGTCCGGGACCGAGCAGTTGCAGCCGTCGTCGGTGCCCACGCCGCCGGTGTCGCCGGTGCCGTCGGTGCCGATCTCGTCGTTGCCGCCGGTGTCGGTGCCGGTGCTGGTCGTCGTGCTGGTGCTGTCGGTCGTGTCGGACGCGGTGTCGGTGCCGTCCGTCGTCGTCGTGTCCGTGGTCGGATCCGTCGTCGTGCTGTCGGTCGTCGTGCTGTCCGTCGTGCCGTCCGTCGTCGTCGTGTCCGTCGTGGTGCTGTCATCGGGATCGGATCGGGCTCGAGCGTGGTCGGCTCGGGGTTCTCCGAACAGTCGTTGAACGCACAGCAGGGGTCGAAGGTGATCGACGCGATGATGTCGGCGAGCGCCATCTCGAGCGCGGCCTGGTTGTTGGCGTCGTAGTAGTCGAGCGTCGCGCCCGAGCCCCAGTCGGCCATCTGGTTGAGCTGCGCGATCGCGGCGGGCAGGTCGACGCCGTCGCCGAAGCCGATCACGTAGGTCGTGATCCCGGCGTTGTACATCTGCTCGAGCTCGGTCTGGACCTGAGCGTTGGTCGAGTAGCCGGTGTACTGACCGTCGGTGATCAGGATGTTGATGAACTGGGTCATGCCGTTGGCCGGGAACTCGGCGTTGGGCATCTGCGCGGCGGCCAGGTAGGCAGCCTGGTTGTTCTTGATCAGCTGGAGGCCCAAGTGGGTGTAGGTGCCCGAGCCCGAGCAGAACAGGTTGTTGCCGTCGCACTTCGGCATGTGGCTGTCGGTCGGCCGGTCGAAGCCGGGCGGATCCTGGGTGCCGTCTTTGAAGGCCCAGTGGATCGGCGGGCCTCCCCATGGATCGACGTTGCAGGAGACATGGCAAGTTGCGTCGATGCACTGCTCATCCGCGTTGGCGCAATCATCGTCCTGCATGCACATCTGTCCCGTCGACGTGCAAACGGAATTGTTCGGGTCGAGGGCCCACGCGAAGTTGTCCTTCATGCAAGGACCGTAGTCGACGAGGATCTTCTGCTCGCCGGGCGCGGGCGCGTTGTGGCCGAAGACCGCGAGGCCGAGGTGGACCACGTCTTCGACGACCTGGCCGGGCAGGTTGACCAGCTCGACGTCGAAGAGCGAGTCGACGTCGCCCGCGAGCGCGGCGCGAGCCAAGTCCCAACCGGTCGTGCCGGGGCCACCGGCCATCGTGCCGCCGCC
>JAMHUH010000179.1:0-12598 GCA_035904925.1 Nannocystaceae bacterium | reverse complement strand
CAATTCCCGATCGCTCAGCTTCCTACAAACCGGCGGCCGCACGAGCTTGAACTCGATCACCTCCGGCAACACGCTCGGCTTCCCCCGCCGCCACGCTCGCTTCGGATCGCGCCGCTTCTTCCTCCGTCGATTCTCGACCTGCGCCTCGCGCTTCCACAGCCCGATCCTCGGCCGCTCGATCGCCCGCGTATCCCCATACTTCATCCGCAAGGTCGAGAACCCCGGCCACTGCTTCGACCTCTTCACCAAGTTCGCCGAGCAGGGATTCGCAAGCGTATACATCGCGTGCTCGATCGCCTTCTCGTCATCGGTGACCTCGACGAGGCTGTACTTCTTCTCGAACACCGACCCGCTGGTCCCGCGCATCGCGTTCAGCGATCGCGCCAGCAAGGAGTCGAAATACCCCATGAATTCGGGCAGCACCCCGTCGACGTCGGTCATCAACGCATGAAAGTGATTCGACATGCAGAGCACCTCGTGCACGTCCATCCGATAGCGCGCAGCCGCGACCGCAAACAGATACTCGAACACCCGCACGACCTCGGCGACGGGCACGAACCTGAACATCCGACAAACGGCGCGGGCGGTGACGAAGCAGAGCCGACCAGGAACGACGGATCGCGGCGCAGTCATGCACCCAGGCTTGTCGGCCACGGCCTCGCGGCCTTGCACGAAATCAGCCAGCCAGCCCGAAAACTCAAATCCGCTCGGTCTGCAGCCAGAACCACACGGGCACCTCGAGCTCGATCGTCGAGGCAAAGCTCGGGGCCCCGCGCTTGGCGAAGGCCAGCACGCCGCTCAGACACTCGTTGCCGGCCAGGTCACCGAGCTCACCGCCGACGATCGCGATCGCCCCGCGCTGTTGATCATCGAGCGTGATGTGCAGGTCGATCCGGCTGGCGTCGATCCAGTTGCGCTGGCGGGCGTCGGCGTAGCAAGCCTCGAGGCTCGAGAGCCGCTCGCTGATCATGCGGCGGGCCCAGCTGCGCGCCTGTCGACGCTCGGCGGCCGAGCTCGCTCCACGCACGGCGATCGCCAGCCCGGCCCGGACCAGCGGCTGGTAGCGAGGCGGCCGGTCGCCGGCGAAGAGCGAGTCGCCGACCATGCTGCTGCTGCGGAAGTAGGCCTGCACGCGCGGGTTGTCGAGCTTGGGGAACCACTCGCCGCGGCCCTTCTTGGCCGCGACCTCGATCTCGATCACCTCGCCCGCATCGGGATCGCCCGAGGGCGACTCGGGATCGCCCGAACGCGAGTCAGGATCGCCCGAACGCGAGTCGGGATCACCCGAAGGCGACTCGGCCTCGCCGCGCATGGGAACGAGCGCGAAGGCCAAGCCGAGCGCGAGAGGCAGCGCGAAGAGTCGAGTCGGCGAGCGCATGGGCGGGCCAACGAGCGCGGGTGGCCGGGCTTTCAGGCCGCTTTGACGCTTGCGGGTGGACAAACTCGCGCGCGCGGGAAATCGTCGAGTCGCCGATGCTCCGCGCCTACCGCCGTCTGTTGGTGCTGCTCGGGCTCTTGCTCGTGACGCTGGTGCTCGCGGCGACGCTCTACCGCCTGGGCATGCGCCACCTCGAGGGCGAGGAGCGGGACTTCTGGTCGGCCTTCGAGTGGGCCTCGGAGACGCTGACGACGACCGGCTACGGGCGCGACAACCACTGGAACCATCCCTTGATGGTGCTGATGGTCACCGGCCTCCAGTTCTTCGGGCTGATCGTCAGCATCGCGATCATCCCGGTCGTGCTGATCCCCTGGTTCGAGAGCCGCTTCGAAGCCCGGCTGCCCCAGCAGCTGCCCGCGCTCGATCAGTTCGTGCTCATCTATCGTTGGGGCCCGGCCGTGTCCTCGCTGGTCCGCGACATGGGTCGGCAGAAGATCCCGGCGGTGATCGTCGAGGAGAACGAGAGCCGCGCTCGCTGGCTGCGCGACCACGAGCACAACGTGGTGTTCGTCAACCTCGAGGAGGGCCAGTTCGATCTCGCCGGCGTCGAGCGCTGCCGAGCCTTGATCGCCAACGGGGCCGACCACGACAACGCCAGCCTGATCTCGGCCGCTCGCCAGCGGGGCTTCACCGGCCAGATCTTCGCGCTGGTCGACAACCCCCGCCACCGCCGGCCGATCATCTTGGCCGGCGCCGACGCGGTCTATAGCCCGGTCCACTCGCTCGCCGCGGGCTTGGCCGCCAAGGCCAGCGATCGGATCGCCGCGCGCGTGTCCGGCATTCAGCTGCTCCATGGCGAGGTCGAGCTGGCCGAGCTGCGGGTGACGGCGAGCTCGCCGATCGCCGGCAAGTCGCTGGCCGAGCTCGGCCTGCGCCGGCGGACCGGCGCGACGATCGTCGGTCAGTGGGCGCTGGGCGAGTTCCTCGGCCAGCCCAAGCCGCACACCAAGCTCGAGCCCGGGGCGATCATCGTCGCGCTCGGCAACGAGGCCGCGCTCGCCCGGCTCGGCGAGCTCGCGACCCCGCTCGATCGCGGCGGTCCCCTGCTCGTGCTCGGCTTCGGCGAGCTCGGCCAGAAGCTGGTCGAGATGCTCGAGAGCGTCGGCGAGACGGTCGAGGTCGTCGCCCGCGATCCGCATCCGCGCCTCGACCTGTGCGGCGACGCGCTCGAGCCCAACGTGCTCGAGAAGGTCGGGCTCAAGCGGGCCCGTGCAGCGATCCTCGCGTTCGGCGACGACAGCACGACCTTGTTCGCCGCGACCATGGTCCGCGATCTGATGCCCAACTTGCCGATCATCGCCGCGGTCGATCGCGCCGAGAACGTGCCGCGGATCCATCGGGCCGGCGCCGACTTTGCCCTGTCGATCTCGCAGGTCACCGCGCAGCTGCTCGGCCACAAGCTCTTCGGCGAGCAGTTCATCGCCGTCGAGCCGCGGATCCGCGTATTCGAAGCCAGCGGCGAGCCCTTCGTCAGCCAGACCCTCGCGGCCGCGAAGATCCCCGAGCGCAGCGGCTGCACCGTCGTCGCGCTCGGTCGCGCGGGTCGGGTCATGGCCGAGCTCGGGGCAGACACCCAGATCTCGCATGGCGACGCGATCTATTTGGTCGGCGCGGGCGAGGCGATGAACCGCTTCTTCACCGAGTTTCCGAGCGCGCGACCGGAGTGAGACGGAGCGATCGGCGGCTCGGGTTATGCTCGGCCGATGGCAGACGCGCTCTCCTTGCCCGCCCTGCACGATGGACCGCTCGCCGAGCTGCGCGTGGCCCTGCTCGAGGCGGGCTACGCCGACGCGTTTCTGGGCGAGTGCGAGGCGATCGCCCCGCGCATGCTCGACGCGATCCGGCTGCCCGCGGTCCATTGGTGGCTGCGTCGCGACCCGCGACCTGCGGCCCTGATCGCGCGGCTGTGGGCCTATGGCGATGTGGTCGACGACGGAGCGCTCGCGCGGGTCTTCGACGCCGGGTTGCGCTCTAGCTTGCAGCGCGTGGGCGCGCTGCGAGAGGCGAGCGGCGGCTTTCGAGGTGGCCTGCGCTTGGTGCCCTTTTGCGGGCTCTGGATCGCCTCGGACGAGATGCATGGCGAGGACCCCGTGATGGGGCCTGGCGCGACCACGCAGCTGCTGGCGGGAGCGATCGGACCTGGGGCGGGACGTGTGCTCGACGTGGGCAGCGGCGCGGGCTCGCTCGCGTTGGTGGCTGCAGCCCGGGGCGCGAGCGAGGTCGTCGGCGTCGATCTCCACCCGCGCGCGGCCGCGTGGGCGCGCATCAACGCGACGCTCAACCAGCTCGAGCTCGAGCTGCACACCGGCGATCTGACGGCGCCGGTCCGCGGGCGTCGCTTCGATCTCGTGGTCGCGCAGCCGCCCTTCGTGGTCAAGCCGGCCGAGGTCGCGAGCACCACCTACTTGCACGGCGGAGCGATGGGCGACGAGCTGACCATGCGCTTGATCGCCGAGCTGCCGGGCGTGCTCGCGCCGACCGGGCAAGCGCGGATCTTGTTCGACAGCCCCTGGCGGGCCGATGCGCCGCTGTGGCGGCGTGTTCGAGCCGCGCACGCCGACGCCGAGCTTCAACAGTTGATCTTCGTCAGCCCCGGCAACTCGCCCGAGCTGCAGGCGATCGGCTATGCGGCCAACAGCCACCCCTCGCTCGGGCCCGAGTATGCGCAGACCGTCCTGCGTTACCGCGCGCACCTGCACGCGCAGGGCATCGAACGCAGCGAGCAGGCGCTGGCGGTGCTGCGTCGCGGCGGGGCTTCGCCGGGTCTCTCGGTCACGCTCGAGCGAGCTTCGCTGGCGGCGATCGACGACGCCAGCATCGACCAGACCTTGCGCGCGATCGAGGTCGCCTCGCTCGCGACCGAGCGATTGCTCGCGACCGTGGTCGGGCTCCCGAGCGAGGCCTGGCTCGTGCAAGAAGAGGCGATCGACGGCAGCGAGGTCCGGCTCTCGTTGCGCCTGCCCGCGAATCGAGGCGGCAGCGAGGCGCTGAGCGACGCGGCTGCGCTGGTCATCGATCATCTGCGCGAGCCCACGAGCGTGGCCGAGCTGGTCTCGCGCCACGCGGCGGCGTGCGAGGCCGATCCGCGCGAGGTCCAAGCCGGCGTGGTCGACTTCGTTCGGCAGTCGCTGGTCTCGGGCCGCTTGGTCGCGCGCTGACTCCGAGCTGAACCCGATCAGAACCCGCGCTTGCCCGGCTCGGTCCCACGCTTGCGCGGGCCGAAGCGCGGCGCAGTCATCCCGGCCGCGTGCAAGAGTCGAATCACCCGATAGCGATGCCCACGCCAGGGCTCGAGCAGCTCCAACATCCGCGCGTCGTCGGCCCGGGGCTCGCCCGCGAGCGCGTGCGAGACCATCGAGGGCAGCTCGTAGTCGCCGACCGGCACCGCGTCGGGATCAGCTAGCCCGACCGCCTGGACCGAGGCGCGCGTCCAAGGCCCGATCCCCGGCAGCAGCTCGAGGCGACGGCCGAATTCTTGGTTGCCGAGCGCAGCCCAGCCGACGATCCGCTCGGCCCGCGCGGCCACGCCCAACAGCGTGCTGGCCCGCTTGCGCTCGAGCCCGAAGGCGGCGAGATCGGCCGCGCCCAGCGTCTGCCACTGCGCGGGCGCGAGCGGGAGCACGAGCGCGAGCGGGCCCGGAGCTGGCAAGGCGTGTGCGCGCGTGATCGCAAGTTGGGTCGCGACCGCGTCGCGCCAAGCAACCCGCTGGCGGATCACATGGTTGACGATCACGTCGAACAAGTTGAGCGCGCGAGTGCAGCGAAGCCCGGGGTGACGAGCTTCGAAGTGGGCCAGCGCGCCGCCCAATTGCGGGGGTCGATCGTCGAGCCCGACGTAGGCCGGGACCGCGGCGAGCAACCACTCGCGGCCATCGCCCCACGCCTGCGCCTCGACCTCGCCCCGGCGGATCCGCAGGTGCAGCGAGGCCGGGCCTTCCGGGGTCCAGACCGCCTGCGCCAGCTCGCCCTCGCCGAGCTGACGCTGGGTCGGGTTGCTGCCCTGATCGCGGATCATCGCCGACGATTCGAATTCGAGCGGGCCCTCGAGAGCCCACCGGCGTCGCTCGGACTCGGGCACGCCTCGAACTTACCTCGCCGAGCCCACCCCTGCGCAGGCACGACCTTCGCGCCATGGGCAGACACGATTTCCCCGGCGCGGGCCGCCGGTGCTAACCTGGTCGCCGCGAGAGCATGGAACCGAAAGAGCGCTTCGAGATCCAGCTCAGCCACGTCTGCAACAACCGCTGCGTGTTCTGTGTGAGCGGGCAGATGACCGAGCTGCGGATGGCCACGCCGACGCCGCTCGACGAGCTGAAGCAGCGCTTCGACGAGGCCGCCGCGCGCGGCATCACCAAGGTCACGATCCTCGGCGGCGAGCCGACCATCCACGCGACCTTCTTCCCGATCTTGAGCCACGCGCTCGCGCTCGGGTTCGAGACGATCGAGATCTTCACCAACGGCGCGCGGCTCGACAAGCGCGACTTCATCGATCGGGTCATGGCGCTCGGCCACGACCGCTTCACCTGGCGGATCAGCATTCAAGGTTGGGACCGCGAGACCCACGACCTCACGACCAAGAAGCCCGGCGCCTTCGCCCGGATCGTGACCGGCATCGAGGCCCTCGCCGCGCTCGGCCAGACCATCACCTGCAACATGTGCGTGGTCGAGCAGAACTACCGCTCGCTCGCCAAGCTGCCCGAGTTCGTGACCAAGTATCCGATCTCGCAGGTCCACCTCGACATGGTCCGCCCGCGCGACGCCGGGACCCGCGACGACGACGAGCTCGACGCGATGCTGCCCGACTACCCCTCGCTCGGCGCGATCATGCGGCAGATGTTCGAGGACCTCGATCGGGTCGCGCCGAACTTCGATCTCAACGTCGGCAACCTGCCTTACTGCCAGCTGCCCGAGTGGGCCCACCGAATTCATCACGGCGGGGCCAAGACCTACACGGTCTCGGTCAACGGCCCGGGCAAGCTCTCGGTCGTCGCCTGGGACAAGTACGAGGACAAGCGCAGCGACAAGCTCAAGCTCGACTCGTGCGGCGCGTGTGCGTTCGAGCGCCGCTGTGACGGCTTCGTCGAGCTCTACGCGCGCCGCCGCGGGACCGAACAATTCCTGCCGGTCTCGCGCGAGAAGCTGCGCCGCCTCGATCCTCGCCAGCGGACCTTCGTGCATCAGCTCGACGCCGCGTTGGTCGGGCTGGTCGGCGAGCGCTTCGCGGGTTGGCACTTGCACGCGGCCGACGACGACGAGCACGAGCGCTGGGCCACGCAGGTCTGGGCGTTCGAATCGGGCGGTCGCGCGCAGCTGCGCTTCTTGCCGGCCGACACCACCTTCGCGGGCCAACGCGGCGGCGACGGTGAGCACCGCGACTTCGTGGTTCGGGTCGAGAGCTGGCGCGAGGTCGACGTCGACGCGGTCATCGAGCTGGTCGCGGGCGTGTTCGATCGGCTCGCGCGGGCGCTCGGAGGCGAGGTTCGGCACCGGCCCGACGCGCAGCGCTTCGCCCGACGGCGCGCGCTGATCGGCGAGGACGCCGTGCCGGCGATCGTCCACGCGGGGCTCGAGCGGCTGCTTCGCTGCGGCACGCTCGCGGGCAATTGGCGGGTCGACGGGGCCTGGCCCAACGCCGAGGGCACGGGTGTGCAGGTCGCCTTCGTCGGGCCCGAAGCGACCCGCGCGACGCTCTTTTTGCACGCGCCGCAGCCTGGCCGGATCGCCGGTAAGTGGGAGTTCCAGTCGGGTCAGGACCAGGCCCAGCGCAGCCTCGCGGTCGCGGTCGCGACCTTGCTGCGTCCGAGCGCGCGCGGGTCCACGAGCGTCGAGCAGCGCGGTCGCTGACGAGCGCTCCGCCCTGCTGACCCCACGAGGATCGAGCTTCGACATTGTCGGCACGAGCCCAAAATGGGACAATGGCCCGTGGTCGAGTTCGCGTTCTCGCCTCCGCGCAGCCAGCTCGACGTCGACGCTGACGCGATCATGGCCGCGGTGCCCCGATCGGCGACCAACAAGCGCATCTTCATCGAGATCCCCTGCAAGCAGGTCGCGGCTCGGCTGAGCGTCGACGAAGTGCTCGCGCGCGCCGGGGTCACGCTCCGCGTCGACAACCCCTACGACGACGTGCCCTGGCACGACTACTTTCGCGTGGTGGTGGTCGTCGCGGGCGAGCTGTGCGGGAGCCAGATCGGCGAGGGTCTGCGCGAGATCGGCCGGACCTTCTACCCGAGCCTCGCGGGCACCCCCGTCGGGCAGATGTTGGTCGGCAGGCACCTCGGCGCCGTCGTCCGCCAAGCCGCCGAGAACTGGATGCTCTTCAACACCGTCGGCAGCGTGCGGGCCGAGTACCTGTTCGAACGCAACTTTCGCTTCGTCTTCGAGGGCTACCCGCTCGTGCTGACCGAGACCATGGCCGTCGGCGTGTTCGAGGGCATGTTCAATTACTTCCACATGCCGGTCCAGCTCGGGCTCGCCAACCTCAGCCCGATGAGCTCGGTCCTCGACGTCCGCTGGTGAGCTCGGCCGCGATCAGTCGTGCATCCGCGTGGTCCCGGTCGCGGCACGGATGACCTCGGCCTCGTGCTCGGCCAGCTCGGCCAAGCGCTTGCCCAGCTCGGCCTCGCCGACGAGGCTGCACTGGCGCGCGAGCTCGACGTAGGTCGCGAAGTGGCGAGCCTCGCTGGCGAGCAGGCCCTCGTAGAGTTCGAAGAGCTCGCGCATGCCGGGCGCTTCGACTCGCGCCTCGAAGGCGCGCGCGAGCAGCTGCATGCGCTCGCAGCTGCGGGCCTCGATCAGCGCACAGCAGAGCAAGGTGTCGAGCAGGCGCGCGGGCTCATGGGTTCGCACGCCCTGCATCAGCTTGGCGGCGTAGGGGCTGGGCGCGAGGCGTTCGAACTCGCGGCCGCGCGCACGCAGCAGCGCGACGACCTGCTCGAAGTGACTGAGCTCCTCGCGGGCGAGCTCGGACAGCGGCGTGATCAAGGCCGCGCGCTCGGGATAGCGAAAGATCAGGCTCAGCGCGGTCGAGGCGGCCTTCTTCTCGCAGTGGGCGTGGTCGAGCAGCAGCTCGTCGATCGTGGCGGACGTGGCGAGCATCGACTCGCTCCACTGCGGGGCGGTCGTGGAGGCGAGGTGCAGCACGAGGCCCACGATAGTCGGCTGCTCGGCCGGCACAAGTCATGAGCCAGCTCATGCGATGTCCACGGAGTTCGACCGATGCTGAGGGCCAGAACCAGCGTGGATGGCAATGGCGAGGTCGAGGGATCGCAGCCGCGAATCGTCGCGAAGTGCGAGACCGAGAAGGAAAGCATCATGAAGAAGAACAGCACATCCCAAGACAAGTCGGCCAAGCTCACCATCGCCAAGCAGACCGTGCGCAAGCTCGGCCAGAACGAGACCGCCACGCAAGCCGGCGGCGGCCAGCTCTGGACGATCCTCATGCAGTGCTGCGGCAACAGCGACAGCTGCTGGTAGGCGCTTCGACCGGCTCGGACTGGCGCCCATGAACGCGAAGCAACCCTCGATTCACGCTTGGGCGCCGGTCCTCGACCTGCCGATGACTGCACGCGCGCGTGCGGTCGTCGGCAGCATCGCCGAAGCGCTCGCGGCTCGAGACCCGCGCGACGCTTGGATCGACGGCGGCGTCGGGGCGGCGCTCTTTCTCACCGAGCTCGAGCGCTGCGACCTCGCTCGCCGGAGCGGCGAAGCCGAGCGCTGGACTGAATCCTTGCTCGCGCACCTGGCCGAGACGGAGCTGGATCCCTGTCTGCAAGATGGGCTCTTTGGCGCGGTCTGGGCCCTCACCCATGTTCGAAATCTCGTCGGCGATGCAGACGAGGCGCTCGCGGGGATCGACGAAGTCGATGAGCTCGCGCTGGTTCATCTCGAGCGGCTGCACGCGGCCGACTTGGGCCCGCGCCTGCGGATCGATCTGCTCAATGGTTTGATCGGTGTTGGCGTCTACGCGCTCGAGCGAGCGCCCGAGCCGGCCGCGTTGGCCTGCATCGCGTTGATCCTGACGATCCTCGATTGCGCAGCGCAGCCCTGTTCGAATGGGATCGTCTGGGCCAACTCGTCGAAGTGGACGAGGACGGAGGGCTGGCGAGAATTGCCGCCCGGCCACGTCGATCTCGGCATGGCCCACGGTGTCCTCGGCGTCATCGCTTGGCTGGCGCGGGTGGTCGAGCTCGACTTCCCCGACGCCCGAGCGCGCCGCCTCCTGGCCGACGCGGTCCGGGGTGTTCGAGCGCTGACGATCGAGGACGGCCAAGGTCGATGCAGCTACCCGGGCCGAGTCGCGCCGAACGAGCCCTCACGCGCCTGTCGAGTCGCGTGGTGCTATGGCGATCTGGGCGCGGCGAGCAGCTTGTTCGCGGCTGCCCGGGCGCTCGGCGACCTCGCGCTCGAGCACGAGGCGCTCGACTTGGCGCGGCGGGCTGGATCACGCTCGGCCGAGGCAGCCGGGGTCGAGGACCTCGGTCTGTGCCATGGCGCGTGCGGGCTCGGCTCGATGCTCCAGCGCCTCGCCCACGCGAGCGGCGACGCGAGCCTCGCTGCGCTCGCGCGGACTTGGTACGAGCACGCGCTCGCGCAGCTCTCGACTGATCAGGCGTACGGGGATCTCGGCTTGCTCGAGGGTGCCAGCGGCGTCGGCCTGGCCTTGCTGGCCGCGAGCTCGACGCGAGCGCCCGATTGGGATCGCTACTTGCTGCTCTCGGGCTGGAGCGGGGCGCCGCGATGAGCCGCGCCGGGGCCCGCCTCGTCGCCGGCTCGCGCTTCGTGCTGCGGACGCCGCTGCTGCCGATCGACGCGATGTTCGAGCTCGGCCGCGATCCGAGCGGCGGGCGTGCCTGGCTGCTCGCCGCGCTCGAGCGGCCCGAGGTCCACGAGGCCATCGCCATCGCCTCGCCCTCGTTGGCGGCCAGCTTGCCGCAGTGGCGGCGCGAGCCCGAGAGCCCGGCGGGGCGGGCGAGCACGCGGGCCTTGCTGCGCTACCTGAGCCGCATGGCCACCCGCGCGACCCCCTTTGGGCTCTTCTCGGGCGTGGCCATTGGCCCGGTCGGCCCGGTCGGCGGTCCGACATCCTTCGAATTGGCCCCCCGCGCGGCCTACCAGCGCCACACCCAGCTCGACAATCATTATCTCACCGGTCTATGCGCCGAGCTCGGGCAGGATCGCGAGATTCGCAATCGCCTGATCTACCGGCCCAATTCCAGCGCGGCCCGGCAGGGCGACCGAATCCGCTATGTCGAGATCCGCATGGTCGAGGGCGAGCGCACCTACGAATTGGCCAGCGTGACCCTGTCCGACGCGATCGTGGCCACGCTCGAGCGCGCCCGCGCGGGCGCCCGAATCGAACAATTGGTCGACGCCCTGGTTGCGAGCGACGGCGAGATCGGTCGAAACGAGGCCGCGGAATTCATCGATCAATTGATCGACATTCACCTCTTGGTCAGCGAGCTCGAGCCGCCGGTCACGGGCAGCGAGCCGCTGGCGGCGATCCTCGACCAATTGGTCGCGCTCGGGCCCTGGCGCGCGGGTGGGCTCGCGGCGCGGGTCACCACCGAGCTCGCGCGGGCGAGTCATGAATTGGCCGCGCTCGACGTGGCGGGCCTGGGCGCGAGCCTGGATCGCTATCGTGATCTCAGCGCCGGGCTGGCCGCTTTGCCGCTCGCGACCCAGCCCGATCCCAAGCGAATCTTTCAGGTCCAGCTGCTCGTGCCCATGGTTCGAGCTGGCCTCGCGCCCAAGCTCACCAAGCAGCTCGCGCGTGGGGTCGAGCTGCTCGCCCAGCTGCGTCGTGGCCGGAGCGAGCACGATCCTGTGCGGGTCTGGGCGCGGGCCTTTCGAGCCCGCTACGAAGACCGCGAGGTCCCGCTGCTCGACGCGCTCGACGAGGACATCGGCGTCGGCTTCGAGCCCAGCGCCGACCCCCCGGCCTTGCTCGACGGCGTCCGCTTGCCTGGCTCGCAGCGCGAGCCCGAGTGGATCCACGGCCGGCCCGAGCAATTCCTCGTCCATCGCCTGGGCCGGGCGCTCGCCGCTGGCGAGGCCGAGATCGCGCTGAGCGAGGCCGAGATCGAGGCGATGACGCCCAAGCGCAGCGCGATCGTCCCCGAGGCCCTGGCCGTGATCGCCCGAGTCGCCCCCAGCCAGAGCCAGAACCAGAGCCAGAGCCAGAGCCAGAACGAGGTCTGGATCGCGGCGGCCCTCGGACCTTCCGGCGCCCGCTTGCTCGGCCGGCATTGTCACGCCTCGACCGAGCTGCGCGAGGCGGTCGAGGAGCACCTCGCCGCCGAGGCTGCGCTTCGACCCGACGCGATCTTGGCCGAGGTCGTGCACCTCGACCAAGGCCGGATCGGCAACATCGCGTGCCGGCCCAACCTGCGCAAGCACGAGATCGCGTTCCTCGGCGTCTCGGGGGCCGACCGGGCCGACCAGATCGGCGTCGACGATCTGCTGGTCTCGGTCCGCGACGAGCAGGTCGTGCTGCGCTCGCGTCGACTCGATCGACGCGTGATCCCGCGGATGACGAACGCCCACAACCATCGCATCGCGCGTCTGACCCTGTATCGGTTCTTGTGCGCGCTGCAGGACCAAGAGGGCGCGGGTGAGCTCGGCTTCGCATGGCCGGCGCAGGTCCGCGACCACGCCTTCTTGCCGCGCCTGCGCCATGGCCAGCAGATCCTCGCGCGCGCGCGCTGGCTGATCCGCGCCGAGCAGCTCGACCCGCTCCGAGCGGCGCTCGCCGCCGACGAGGGCGCGGGCAAACGTGACGCGATTCGAGCGGCCATGCAGGCGCTGCGGGTCGCGTTGGGCCTCCCGCGTCATGTCGTGGTGTCCGAGTTCGACAACGAGCTCTGGCTCGACTTCGACAACCCGAGCCTGGTCGAGAGCGCGGCCTGGCACATCGCTCGGCGCAACCCGGTGATCGTGCACGAGCTGTGGCCGACACCCGAGCGCACGCTCGTCCAGGGGCCCGAGGGTCGCCACGCTCACGAGCTGGTCGTGACCTTCACCCGCGCCGAGCCGGTCGAGCGAGCGCGAGTCGAACGACCACGAGTCGAGCGAGCACGAGCCGAGCGAGCGAGGCGGAGCCCAGCTCCGCCGGAGCAGCGCAGCTTCGCGCCCGGAAGCGAGTGGCTCTACGCCAAGCTCTAC
>JAMHUH010000178.1:0-9702 GCA_035904925.1 Nannocystaceae bacterium | reverse complement strand
CCAAGATCTTGTTCATCTGCAGCCGCAACCAGTGGCGCAGCCCCACCGCCGAGCGGATCTTCTCGGGTCGGCGCGACATCGAGGTCCGCTCGCGCGGCCTCAGCCCCAAGGCCCGCCGCAAGCTCAGCGCGGCCGACGTCGCCTGGGCGGAGCTGATCTTCGTGATGGAGTCGGAGCACGCGGTCCGGGTGACCGAGGGCTTCCGCGACGAGCTCGGCGACACGCCGGTGCACGTGCTCGAGATCCCCGACGAGTACCCGCTGATGGATCCGGGCTTGATCGAGCTGCTCCACCAGGGGGTCGATCCGGTGCTCGAAGAGATCGGCTGCACGGGCTGAAGGCGGCGGCAGATCAGTCGAACGCGATCCAGTGCAATGCGTGCTAGGTCGCGTGAATGCCACCAATTGCAGGTCGAGGTCGCATCAATCGAGCTCGACCCGACGACCCTCGAACTCGACCCCAACCACCCCACGGATGCGCCCGGCACGACTCGAACGTGCGACCCTCAGGTTCGAAGCCTGATGCTCTATCCAACTGAGCTACGGACGCGTAGCCGGCTCATACCACACCCCTTCGCGGCCGCCAAGCACCTGCTACCCTCTGGCCGTGCCCGCACCGCTGCTCGACTGTCTCGAATTCGGCCCCTCACCCCGCGAGGGCGCGGCGGCGTCGGTGATCTGGCTGCATGGGCTCGGGGCCGATGGCCACGACTTCGCGCCGATCGTGCCGATGTTGAAGCTGCCCTCGGTCCGCTTCGTGCTCCCGCACGCGCAGACGCGGCCGGTGACGATCAACGGTGGGTTCGTGATGCGGGCTTGGTACGACATCCTGGCGCTCGACTTCTCGGGGGTCCGCGAGTCGGAGCGTGACATTCGAGGCTCGGCCGAGCAGATCTCGGCGTTGATCGAGCGCGAGAAGCTGCGCGGGACGCCAGCCCACAAGATCGTGCTGGTCGGGTTCTCGCAAGGCGGGGCGATGGCGCTGCACGTGGGCGTGCGCGAGCGCGAGACCCTGGCCGGGATCGCAGTGCTGAGCGCCTATGCGGTGCTCGGCGGCAAGACTCTGGGGGCGGAGCGCGACCCGGCCAACGCGAACACGCCGATGCTGATCTGCCACGGCAGCAAGGACCCGGTCGTGCCGATGTTCCTGGGCAAGGCGGCGCACGATCAAATGAAGGCGCTCGACCCGACGCGGCCGCTCGAGTGGCACGACTACCCGATGGGCCACGAGGTCTGCCCGGAGGAGCTGGCGGTGATCGCCAAGTGGTTGCGCGCGTGCCTGGGGCTCGGCTGACATGGCCGAGCAAGTCCCGGCGCAGGCCCGCTCGCTCCGGCGGATCGGCAGCTTGGTCGCGTCGCTGGTCATGGCGGCGTTGCTGCTGGTGCTGGTCGCGGAGTGGGGCAGCATCGACCTGTGGCCGGACGTGCTGGTCTTGCCCCACCCCGAGCTGCTGATCGCGGCCTGCCTGGTCCAGATCCCTTATGTCTGGATCCGGGCGATGCGGCTGCGCTTCGTGCTCGACCCGAGGGTCGCCGAGGTCAGCGGCGACCCGAAGCGCCGGCTCGATCCGCGGGTGCTGCAAGGCAGCGGTTGGGTCAGCTTCCCGATCGTGATGCTGCTGCCCTTTCGGCTCGGCGAGCTGTCGCGGCCCTTGCTGCTGACGCGCTCGGGCGAGCCGGGGATCGGGCTGGCCGAGTCGGTCTCGGCGATCGCGGTCGAGCGGGTGGTGGACGGCCTGATGGTCGTCGGCATGCTCTTCTTCGGGCTGGCCTTCGCCGAGGTGCTCGGCGATGGCGGCGAGTCGATCGCCTATGTGCGCGGCTTCGGTCGCTTGATGGCGCTGACCTTCTTGGTCGGCTTGCTGGTCCTGATCGGCGCCGCAGCGCGACCCGATCTGATCGAGCGCTCGGTCGTCTGGGTGCTGCCCGGCAAGCTGGGTCGACGGGCGGCCGCGGCCGCGCTGCGGATCGCCGGCACGATCGCGCTGCTCTTCGACTGGCGGCGTGGGCTGCCCTTCGTGCTCTCGTCGCTGGCCTATTGGTCGACGACGGTCGGGCAGCTCTGGCTGGTCTTGCGCGCGTGCGGGCTCGAGCTCGGGCCGGCTGAGGCGGCGGCGATCGTCTCGATCGTCGGGCTCGGGATCCAGCTGCCCGGCGGGCCAGCTCAGGCCGGCAGCTTTCAATTCGGCATGGCGGTCGCGCTCGGGATGTTGACGCGGCCCGATCAGACGGGCGCGGCTTCGAGCTTCGCGGCGCTCATGTACGTGCTGCAGGTCGCGGGTTCGATCGTGATGGCGCTGCCGGGCTTGCTGCTGCTCGCACGCGCGCGATCGGGTCGCGAGGCGAAGGCCGCGGAGTCGGCCGAGCACCCGAGCGAGCGCCCGAGTGATGACAACCGCGGAGCCGCGGATCCCTGACAGCCAAAATTCAGGGGAATTCGAGCGTTTTGCGGGATTTCTCGCGCTTTGCCGCCCCGATGAGTTCGGGTATTCTCCCCGGCACCGTGCGAACGCTCAGCCTTCGATCTGCCTTTGGTCCCCTCGCGCTCGGCCTGGTTCTGGCGCTCTCCGGCTGCGCCGGCAAGACAGGCGGGACGGCGACGCCCCGAGGCAAGTCCAAGGAGGACATCGAAAAAGAGAAAGAGACCGCGGCCGAGAAGGCCAAGGTCCAAGGCTTGATCGAGCTGGCCAACACCGACCTCGGCAACGGTCGCTACGTGTCGGCCCGCAAGCGCGCCGAAGAGGCCCTGGCCGACGACCCGAGCAACCCCGACGCCTACGTGGCGCTCGGCGCGGCCGAGTGGCGAGCGGGCGAGTTCGAGTCTTCGACCGAGGCGTTCCGCAAGGCGCTCGAGCTCGACCCCAAGAACTTCGGCGCCGCGATCGATCTCTCGCGCAACCTCCGGGCGATGAGCCTCTACGACGAGGCGCTGAAGGTGCTCGAGCCCGCGATCGCGGCCGAGGGTGACGGCTTCGCCAGCAAGGCCTGCGAGTCGCTGCAAGACTGCGTCGAAGCGGGCGGCTGGTGCCACCCGACCGAGAAGGTCTGCAAGGCGCCCGTGCAGATCCAGACCCGTCGCTCGCAGCTGTGGGGCTACTACACCACGCTCGAGGTCGACAAAGGCATCGCGGTCGCGGACGACGTCTTCCTCGGCGCCGCCGGTGACGACGAAGCGACGCTGGCCGTCCTCGAGGTCATCCGGGCCTACTCCGACTTCCTCAAGCTCTTCCAGGGCAAGTCGCTGATCGAGATCGAGGGCGAGAGCGCGACCGTCAACGACTTCGGGATCGACTACAACGGGGTCAAGCACGCCTTCGCGCTGGTCGGCGGCGAGCCGGCTCGGGTCGGCTTGTCCGAGGTCCAGATCGAGTCGCGGGTCAGCCTCGAGGCGGTCGAGCAGCTCAAGCTGGTCTCGCTGGGCAAGATCAAGGTCTTCGGACTCGGCGACGAGCCGGTCGACGTCGTGCTCGTGCCCGAGGTCGACTTCCAGGGGCTCAAGATCAAGAACATCCCGGCGATCGTCCAGGACCTCTCGTTCTACGAGACCGGCATGGGCGAGATCCCGGCGGTGATCCTCGGCCACCAAGTCTTGCATCGGATCGGCAGCGTCGTCGCGGACTTCCCGGGCAACAAGCTGACCTTGACCAAGGCGGCCCCGAGCGCGGCGCCGGCCGGCGCGGCCGAGCTGCCGCTCTTGATGCTCGACCAGTGGTACATCCACGTGCCGGTCACCAAGATCGCCCTCGACGGCTCGGACTTCCAGTTCTGGGCCTGGGTCGGCGGCCTTCACCCGAGCAGCATCGCGACCACGGCCAAGGCCTACCTCAAGAGCGACCACCTCCCGCGCGACATCGAGAACCCCGAGGACCCGGAGACCGGGCGCAAGATGGTCTTCCTCGACCAAGTCGCGTTCGGGGCCAACAAGCTCGAGGGCATCGGTGGCCTGGTCTTCCTCGACAAGCCCGGCGACTTCGGCATCGACGGCGTCCGCGACTCGAACGGCTTGATCGGGTTCGAGCTCGGCGGCTACATCAACGTCGCCGCGATGAAGCAGCTCGAGATCACCTACGCGTTCAGCCAGGGCAAGATCTGGATCCGCACGCCTGCCGTTGCGGCGCCCTGATCTCGCGGGCTCGCTTCGGGCTCAGTCGGCCAGCGCCAGCACTTCGTCGGCGCAGCCCCACGACACGGTGACCCCGGCTCCGCCGTGGCCATAGTCGTGGATGATCTTGCCGCCATCGGCGAGCTGCTGGAGCTCGAGCCGAACGCTCGGGCGGCAGGGTCGAAGCCCGACCCGCACGCCGAGCCGCTTGGCGTGGGCGAGCGCGGGCTCGATCGCGACGCAGCGTCGGACGATCGCCTCGCTCTGATCGAGGTCTTCGCCGAGTCGCTCGTCGTGCTCGTCCGCGACCCCGCCGAGCACGATGTCGTGGGCGCGCGGGATGATGTAGGTGGTTCCCGCGGGGTCGTGCTCGTCGAGCCAGACCCGATCGAGCCCGATCTGTTCGCAGACGACGATCTGACCGCGGACCGCGTAGACCTCGTCGTCGTCGACCAGCTCGCGGGCGCCGAGCCCGGTCGTGTTGACGACCAAGGGCGCCCGCTCGATCGCCGCGTCGAGGGTGTCGAGCCGACGCTCGACGATCTTCACCCCGCGCGCACGCACCCGCGCGAGCAGCCAGGGAAGGTAGACCGGCATCTCGATCACGGGCGCCTCGAACACGATCCCGTGCGCGCGGCCGAGTCGGAGCTCGTCGGGGCGGGCGTGGCGAAAGCCGTCGACCGCCGCCGCCCAGGGCGGATCGGGGATGACGCTCGGGAACAGCTCGATGCCGGTGTGGAGCTGGACCCCCGTCTGCGGGTCGGCGGCGAGCTCGACGAAGCGTCGGTAGCTGGCGGCGGCCCACTCGCTCGCGCGCTCGATCGGCGTGATCTTGTAGGGGTGCCAGAACGCCGCGGCCACGTGCGAGGTCGTGTGCTCGGGCAGCGCTGCGGTCCAGATCTCCACGCGCTTGCCGGCTTCGGCGAGCAACGCGGCGCAGCTCAGGCCGACCACACCGCAGCCGACGACGATGATCTCGGGAGCGTGGCTCGAGTGCATGGGCGCGCGACTCTGACACGCGGGCGCGCCCCCGAACAGGGGACAGCGTAAGCCGCGCTGTTGCTCTTGGCGTCCGCCCAGACTATTTCCGGCGCCAGTGGAGGCGTTGCTCGAGGCCGTCCGCGAGGGCTGCAAGCCAGTCCAATGGACGCGCGCCGTTCAGGCCGTCCGCGAGGGCAAGGTGCATCCGCTGCGCAAGCGTGGCGAGGAGCTCGACTTCCGGGTCGAGACGCGTGCGGGCTTGCCCGCACAGACGGTGACGATCGAGCCCGCGGCGAGCGACTGGGACTGTGACTGCGACGCGCGGACCGACGCTTGCGAGCACGTCGCCGCGGTCGCGATCTTCCTCAAGCAAGCGCTCGAGCGCGGCGAAGATCCTTTCTCGCGCAAGGCCGCCAGCAAGCTCGCGCACGTCGGCTATCGGCTCAACTCGCGCAAGGGTCCGATCAAGCTGCGCCGGGTCCTGGTCAGCGAAGCCGGCGAGCAGCTCTTGCCCGGACCGATCGCCAAGATCGAGCGCAAGATGGGCCGCGACCCCGCGATCCCGGTGTTCACGATCGACAACGCCGACCGCGAATTCGAACAGCGCTTCGGCCCCGCGACCAAGGTGTTGATCCCCGAGCGCGCGATGGCGACGGTGCTCGAGTACCTCGGCAAGGTCGTCGACGTGCAGCTCGACGGCCGCGAGGTCGAGCTCGGCGAGGTCTCGTGCGGGATGCGGCTACGGATCAGCGAGACCCGCGAGGGTCGCTTCGTCGCCCGGATCGAGCAGGACCCGGAGATCACCGAGCTCTACGAGAACGGGGCGTTTCGGCGGGCGCGAGTGCTGCACGCGGTCGGCCACCACCGGCTGCCCGACAAGCTGTTCGAGACCCTGCGCAAGGGCCATGTGTTCGAGCCGCGCGACGTCGGCGTGCTGGTCGGACAGATCCTGCCCGAGGTTCGCAAGCGGCTGCCGGTCTCGATCGACACGCCCAACTTGCCCGGCGGCAAGATGATGCGGCCGCGCGTCCAGCTGACCACGCTGCGCGAGGGCGATGTTCTGCAAGTGCTGCCGACGATCGTCTATGGCGACCCACCGATCGCTCGGGTCGACGGCGATCGCCTGACTCTGCTCGAGCCGCCCAAGCGCAAGGGCGAGGCCGAGCTGGCCGACTTGCCGATCCGCGACCCACGGCTGGAAAAATTGCTGCGCCAGCGTCTGCGCGACCGCTTCGAACTCGAGCCGGGCCAGCGCAAGAACCTCGGCGCGAGCGAGGCGATCGAGCTGGCCGCGGCGCTCGACGCCGACCAAAAAGACTTCGAACTCGACGGCGAGGCCCACCAGGAATTCTTCGCCGCCGGCGCCCTGACCCCGCACCTGCGCGTCGGCGAGGGCGGCCGCTTCGACCTGCTCTTCACGCCCGAGGACGAGGACTTCGACCCGGCCTGGTTCGATCAACAAGACGAGTTCGGCTCGCTCGACGGCGACACCCACCCGCTCGATCGCGGCGGCAAGCGACGCCGTCGCTTTCGCCGGGCCGACATCACGGCGGTCGTGCGGGCCTGGCAGTCGGGCGAAGAGTTCGCGCCTCTGCTCGGCGGCGGCTTCGGTCGGATCCCGGCCGAGTTCATGGCCCAGCACGGCCACCTGGTCGCCGATCTGCTCGCCGCCCGCGAGGCGCTCGCAGCCCAGAAAGATCCCGCGGCCGCGCGCGCGAGCGTGTTCGATCTCGCCGAGCTGGCCGCCGCGCTCGACGAGGCGCCACCGCCCGAGTTCGGCCGGCTCAAGGCCCTGGTCGGCGAGTTCGAACATGTCCCGAGCGCCGAGCTGCCGAGCGACCTCGACGCCGAGCTGCGCGACTACCAGCGCCGCGGCGTCGACTGGCTGGCCTTCTTGCGCGACGCCGAGCTCGGCGCGCTGCTGGCCGACGACATGGGCTTGGGCAAGACCCTGCAAGCGCTCTGCGTGCTGCGGACCGGCGACGATCCGCTCGGCGGCCGGCGCCAGAGCCTGGTCGTGTCGCCGACCTCGGTGCTGCACAACTGGCGGGCCGAGATCGAAAAATTCCGACCGGGGCTCAAGTCGAGCGTCTTCCACGGGCCCTCGCGGACCTTCGACGAGGACGCCGACGTGATCCTCACGACCTACGCGATCTTGCGGCTCGACATCGATCGCCTCGCCGCGCGCAACTGGGACGCGGTCGTGCTCGACGAGGCCCAGGCGATCAAGAACCCGACCAGCAAGGTCGCGCGCGCGGCCTATCGGATGCGCGCGCGCTGCAAGCTGGCCTTGACCGGCACGCCGGTCGAGAACCACCTCGAAGACCTCTGGAGTCAGTTCCACTTCTTGCAGCCCGGCTTGCTCGGTGGGCGCAGCGAGTTCAGCGATCGCTACGTGCGGGCGATCTCGCTGGGTGACGAGCAGGCGGCCCTGCGCCTTCGTCGGCGGATCCGGCCCTTCGTGCTGCGTCGACTCAAGCGCGACGTCGCCAAGGAGCTGCCGCCACGGACCGACGTGGTCCTGCGCTGCGAGCTGCGGCCCGAGGAGCGGCGCATCTACGACGCCGTGCGAGCGGCCACGCAAGAGCAGGTGGTCGAGAAGCTCGCGGGCGGCGTCGACGTGATGCAGGTGCTCGAGGCCTTGCTCCGCCTGCGCCAGGCCGCTTGTCATACCGCCTTGCTTCCGGGTGGCCGCGGTCGCGCGGCGCAAGCCGGCGAGCCCGACAAGCCGAGCGCGAAGATCGAGCTGCTGATCGAGACCCTCGAAGAGGTGCTCGAAGAGGGCCACAAGGCGCTGGTGTTCTCGCAGTGGACCAGCCTGCTCGATCTGGTCGAGCCGGTCCTGCGCGCCCGCGACATCCGCTTCAACCGGCTCGACGGCACCACCCGCGATCGCCAAGCCGTCGTCGATGGCTTCCAAGATGCCAATGGTCCGCCGGTCATGCTGCTCTCGCTCAAGGCCGGCGGCACCGGCCTCAACCTGACCGCGGCCGACAACGTGTTCTTGCTCGACCCGTGGTGGAACCCGGCGGTCGAAGATCAGGCGGCCGACCGAGCCCACCGGATCGGCCAGGACAAGCCGGTGATCGTGCATCGCCTGATCGCCAGCGAGACCGTCGAGGATCGGATCTTGGCCCTGCAAGACCACAAGCGGAAGCTGGCCCAGACCGCGGTCGGCGACGCCTCGGGCGCCCACGCGATCACCCGCGCCGAGCTGCTCGCGCTGCTCGAGTGATCGCTCAGTCGAGGATCAGTCAGTCGTCGAGGATCAGCGGCAGGGCGACCAGCAGGAGCACGAGCGCGTACATCATCATCGCGTGTGCTCGGGCCTCGGGGCCGGTTCGGGATTCGTGGACACGCAGTCCCTAGCCCGCGCGTGGGTGCTCGGGTTGGTGGGTCGAGTCACTCGCTCCGTGACCTTGCGCTCAGGGTTCGCTCGCCACACTCTCGCTTCGCCATGACTCGCTTCGCACTCGTCGATCCTCGGAGCCCGCTCGCCTGCGCGAGCGTGCTCGCCTTCTCGTTCGCGCTCGTCGGCTGCTCGAACGGCGGCAAGACCAACGAGGACGAAGTCGGTGACACCGGCGGGACTGGCACGGACACGCAGACCAGCACGAATACGGAGAGCGGCTCGAGCAGCTCGAGCACGGACACCGGCACGAGCAGCGAGACCGACACGGGCACGAGCACCGACACCAACTCGACCAGCACCAGCACGAGCACCGACACGAGCACCGACAGCGGCACGGACACGGGCACCGACAGCGGCACGGACACGGGCACGGACACGGGCGGCAGTCAGAACCCGCTGTGGAACAGCGCCCACCTCTGGTACTCGATCGACGACAAGCTGATCCACATCGAGATCAACCCCGGCGATGGCTCGGTGGTCGGCCTCGACTTCAGCACCATCACCGCCGATCCGCCCCTGGTCCAGGGCCAGACCGGGATCACGATCTTGCTCGACGAACAAGACGAGATCGATCTGCTGCTCACCCGGGTCAACAACAACAGCACCTCGACGGCGCTGCACCACATCCATGCTCCGCCGACCGACGGCTCACCGGTCGACGCCAACTACCTGGGTGTGATCCCCGACAACCTGCTGATCGAGGCGCTCTACACCGACTGCCAGGGCCTGGTCTATCTGATGGACACCGGCGTCAACGTGTCTTCGGCCGCGGGCAATCGGCTGATCCGCTTCACCGGCGACTACCTCGGCGGCGACCTGTCTTTCGAGGTCATCACCGATCTGCAGAACGCCTCGGTCGCGGACATCGACGACATGGGCCCGGGCATCGACGCGATGGGCAACATCACCGACGGCCAGGGCCTCGCCATCGACTCGGGCCAGGTCTACGACTTCAACTACAACACCGGCACCGGCACGCTGCTGGGCAGCGCCGGGACCTACGGCATCCATGCCCTCGGCGGCCCGCTCTTCGACGACCTGGTCGCGCGCCTCTACGTGCTCGACATCGGCGGCAACCTCTACGAGGCCGACCCCGTCGATCTCGCGCTCTCGCCGATCCTCGTCACCGGTCCTGCGCCGCTGCCCAACGGGATCGCCGGTTGGAGCGGGCTGACCGGGCCGCTGACCGAGTGCGAGTCGACGCTGCC
>JAMHUH010000177.1:0-10589 GCA_035904925.1 Nannocystaceae bacterium | reverse complement strand
CCGGCCGGCACGTCGAGCGCCCACGCGGCCTGCTCGAGGCACTCGACCAAGGCCGCGTCGGAGTCGCTGAGCTCGATCTTGCTCAGGCCCGCGCTCATGACCTCGCCCTTGCCGACCTCCATCGAGAACTCGACCCGGCCCGACATCACCTGGTTGCGAGTCAGCGCTTGGTTGTAGCAAGCCCGAGCGCGAGGCAGCACGCGGATCCGCAGCTCGCGTCGGACGATGCTCGAGTCGAGCTGGCCGGTCGCCTGCCAGCCGACTCGGCCCGCTTGCGCGAGGTTCAAGCTGGTCGTCCGGCGCATGCCGATCGTGTACCACTCGGGCAGGTTCAGGCCCTCTTGGGCCGCCTGCGAACGATCGCCCTCGCGCCACGCGGTCGAGAATGCAGTCGGCAAGGGGGCGCGCTTGCTCGCGTTGAGCGTCGCGCTGACCTTGCTCGTGCCGAGCCGACCGCGGACGGTGATCTTGCTCGGCGGCTTCTTGCCGAACCAGGTGCCTTCGATGACGACGAAGTCGCCCGCGACCAAGCCGACCGGCAGATCGTCGTCGAGGACCACGCCCTTGGGCAGGCCGAGCTCGAGGTTGCCGAGCACCCGCGGCGCGGCCAGGAGCTCGGCGCTGTCGGCCGGCCCGAGGTTGGCCAGCGTCTCGAGGCTGATCCGGGCGCCGAGGCCCGCGGCGAGATCGGCGATCGGATGATCGGCCGGCAGCCCGCGCAGGTTGAGCAGCGGATCATCGACCACGAACAAGAGCTCGGGCCGCTTGGGCTTGTCACCCGAGCGACCCGACGAACGATCGAGCTCTTCGTGGAGCGCCTGCTCGATCACGTCGGCGCCGATGCTGCGCGGCAACATGCCGTCGGTCGCGATCACGATCAGCGGCGCCTTGGCCCCGCGCTCGCGCAGGTGGGCGCCCGCGAGCTGCATCGCCGCGCGCAGGTCGGTGCCTTGGCTGGGCTTGAGCTTGCCGAGTCGGGCGCGCAGCTCGGTCAGCGGCTCGGCCTCGCTGCGCTTGGGGAACTGGCCCGCGGCGAGCAGCGGCTCGGCCTCGCGGGCGAAGGCGATCGCGTCGTAGGTCGTCTGCTCGGGCAAGTTGCCGAGCAGCGCGGCCAGCATGTCGCCGGCCTCGCGCGGGAGCGTGCTCGCGCCCGAGCGCGAGCGATCGACGAGCAAGAGCACGTGGTCGGGGGCGATCGCTTTGCTCGAACCGAGCCGCAGGACCATGCGAACACGGCCACCTTCACCGTCGGCGTTGCGCGTGACCTCGAGGTTGCCGTCGAGCTGCGCGCTGCCGTGCAGGTGCGCGGGCCAAGCCGCGACCACGGCGTCTTCGGCCCGCGTGACCATGTAGGGCGAGTTGTCGTTGCTGGTCTCGTCGACCCAGAAGCTCTCGCCTTGCGGCAAGCCCTGGACCAGCACGCGCCTGCGGTCGACCAGGTTGGGCATGCTGCCCAGGTGCCGACGCGGGAGCTCGAGCTGCCACCGATCGCCGCGCAAGGTCGGGAACACGCGCATCCGCAGCTCGACTTGCGTGGTCGATCGCGCGGGCAGGCCAAACGCGACCAGCTCGGCGCCAGGCAGATCGCCCGCGCTCTCGGGCTCGAGCATGTGGACGAAGACGCTGCCCGGATCGCGGCGGCCGGGTTGCTCCGCGATCGCGCTCGGGTCGGCCTCGATCCAGGTGCCGTCGAAGTCGACCGCGAAGCCGGTCAGCTCGGCGCCCTGCGGCAGCCCGATCGCCTCGACCATGTCTTGCGGGCTCGAGCTGGCGTTGTTGAACGCGATTCGAACCGCGAGCTCGGCCTCGTAGCCGCTGCCCGGTCGGATGATCGTCTCGTACGAGAGCTCCTCGATCGGCACGTAGCCGAGGTCGGGATCGACCTCGAGCGTGTCGGCGCTCGCCGGGTCGGCGCTGGCCAGCAGCGCGAGCAAGAACGCAGACCCGAGGACCGAGCGGTACGAGGGCACACAAGACCCTAGCGCAGGCACGACCCGTCGCCACGCGCGCCGCCGAAATCGGCCCCGTTCAGGGCTTTCGGGCGACCACGACCTGGACCTCGACGTCGCGGTTCAGGCTCAGGTCGAGGAAGTCGCCGGTCTGGCTCTCGATCTCGAACCCCGCCCAGCTCAGCAACGCGCGAATCTCCTCGGGGAAGATCTGGCGGTGCGCGAGGTGGACGACCTGCTGCGGCTCGGCGCGGGCCCGCAAGCGGGTGCCCTCGTCGTAGAAGAGCCGGATGTGACAGACCTGGGTGTCCGGGTCGTAGGTGTGGTTGGTCGAGTAGATCATCCGCGCGCCGGTGCGCGGATGCGTGAAGCGAGTGACGGCGTGGCGTTGCTCGGGGTCGAGCAGCAGCCACTCGAGGTCGGGCAAGAGCACGTCGAAGGCGAAGGTCCCGCCCGGTCGCAGCACGCGGAAGGCCGAGCGGAAGCAAGCGAGCAGCTCTTGCCAGGTATAGAGGTGCATCAAGCAGTTGAAGGGCGCGATGACCAGCTCGACCGAGGCGTCGGGCATCGGGATGTCGGTCATCTCGCCCAGCTTGGTCTCGATCACGCCCTTGGGTTGCTCGCCCTCGCGCTCGAGCGCGCGCAGCTTGGCGTGCAGGTGATCGAGCATCGGCTGCATCCGATCGACGCCGATCACGTGGTGACCGGCGTGGGCGATCGGGATCGCGATCCGGCCGCTGCCGACCCCGAGCTCGAGCACCGTCCCACCCTGCACGCGCTCGTCGGCCAGCGCCGTGTACCAGTCGACGTCGTCGGCTTGGTCGGCGTACTCCGAGTCGTAGAGCAGCGGATCGACGTAGTGCTCTGCCGTGCCCCGGGTCAGCAGATCCGCGAGCTCGCGCTCGCGCTCGGCCGAACGCTTGCGTTGACGCCCCGCCATCGCTGGTTCACTCGCCGCTGGCGGGCGCGCGACTCTCGGACGACTCGGGTCGAGCGCCACGGGTCTTGCTCCGCTTGCGCCGACGCTTGCCGCTGCGCTTGCGACCCTGACCCTCGCCACCGCCGGCTGCGCCGCTGCTGCTGCCGCCGCCGCCCGAGGGCTTGTCGCCCGACTCCGGCGCGCGCTGCTGCATGCGGGCGAGCTCTTGCCAGTGCTCGAGCGCCCCGCCGTCGCCATCGCGCGCCTCGACCGAGAAGGCCAAGAAGAGCAGCGCGTCGAGGAAGTACTGGCGATGGACCAACGAGATTCGACCGCGGCCGCGCTTGAGCGGGGCGATCATCCGGCGGTGGGCCATGAAGATCTGTCGGGCCAGCTCGCGGTCGCGCCGAGCCACGCCGATCGAGGCGCAAGGCGGGGTCATCAAGTCATCGATCGCGCCCTCGAGATCGGGTCGCTCGCCCCCGCGCAGATCGGCGTCGAGCAGCGCGGCGAAGAGCACGGTCTGGATCACGCCGTTGCTGGGGATCTGCCCGGTCTCGATCACGTAGTCGTCGAGCGCCCCGAGGTAGCGCCAAAACAGCCCGCTGGGGAGGTCGCGCGGATCGTCGCGGTGGGCCCGATGGAGGCCGCCATATTGGTCGTAGAGGGCCACGTAGGCCGGCCAGATGTGCTGGAAGACCCCGGACTCGAGCATCAATTCGAAGGCCCGCCGCGACGAGCCGCCGCGCAGCACCTTGTAGAGCTCTTCGACCAGCCGCGCCCGCGAGCAGCGAGCGATGTCGGGCGCGTGCTCGAGCAGCGCGGCCCAGCAGTCCTGCTCGACCGTGAAGTCGAGCCGGGCGGCGAACTTGATCGCCCGGATCATTCGAACCGGATCTTCGCGGAAGCGGATCCGCGGATCGCCGATGGTCCGGATGATCCCGCGGTCGAGATCGACGACGCCGTCGACGTAGTCGACGATGGTCTGGGCCTCGATGTCGTAGAAGAGCCCGTTGATGGTGAAGTCGCGCCGGCGCGCGTCCTCTTCGACCGAGCCCCACTCGTTGTCGTGGGTGATCAGCAGGTCCTCGCGGCCCTCCTCGCCCTCGGTCTCGCTCTCGCTCACCTGCGGGCTGGCGCGGAAGGTGCTGGTCTCGATGATCTTCGGGCCGAAGAACACGTGGGCCAGCTTGAAGCGCCGGCCGATGATCCGGCTGTTGCGAAAGACTCGACGGATCTCTTCGGGCCGGGCCGAGGTCGCGACGTCGAAGTCCTTGGGCTTGCGGTTGAGGTAGAGATCCCGGACGCAGCCGCCGACGAGGAACGCCTCGTGGTTGGCCACGAGCAGCTTGCGAACGACCTTGAGCGCGTCGGCGTCGATGTCGGCCGTACGCAAGGGAATGCGCCTGGCGCCGACGCCTCGGCCTGGACGGGTCGACTCGGACGTTTCGCTGGCCGCTTGCGGCTGACTGGGATTCGCAGCCGTGGGCGGCTGATTCGGTTGTCCCTCTTCCGAGGTTCGATTGCCTTCGTTCACGGCCTGGCTCGGGCGTCTCCTATCACACTCGCGGGCCAAGGTTGAATTGGTGGGGTTGGCCCCCGTAGCGGCCTCCAGTTCGCGCGGTGTCCGCTTATCCAGCTCAGATCAGGTGTTGGAAGCCGTCTGGCGCGAGATGGAGGCCAGTACTATACATTGAATCAGGACTGGTCATGAGTTCCCCCGAAGCCCACGAGATCACGCCCGAAGCCCGCCGCGACGTGCGGAGCGTGATCGTCGAAAAGTCCTGCAAGGGCCTGCATCTGGCCGTGCGCGGGCTTTCCGAGCGGCCCGAGTTCGAGCTCGCGGAGCTGCTCGCGGGGCGGGAGTCACGCGGAGAGCGGATTCCGGTCGTGACCCTGCTCGTTCGCGACCGCCGCGACGCCGACGTGATCCCACCCGCGCTGGCCTGGCTGACCTCGCGAGGTCGGCGCGTAATCGTCCGAACCCGCGTGGTCCTGCCCAAGCCGATCGTGCGTGCGTTGGCGGACGCCCACGAGCAAGGCGGCGACGTGTCGGTCGAGCTCGAGCTGGCCCACCACAAACCAATCCTTCAACGCGCGCTCTTGGGTCCGCAGGCCGACTCGGCCGCGGCGCTGCTGCTCCAGGCCCAGCACCTCGAGACGCTCCGACTCCCGGTCATCGCGCGACTCGGTCCGCTCTTGCCTGGCGTTCACGATCACGCGGGCCCCGGCCTCAAGGTCGGCTTCGAGGCGCTGCTGCGCAACGTCGAGGCGGCCGACATCCGTCGGGTCGTGCTCGCGGTCGGTGAACTCGAGCCGCAACAGGTCGCCGCGCTGGTTCGCACCCAAAAGGAGCTCTCGACCACGGGCCTGCTCGAGCTCGGCAAGGCCTTCGGGATCGATCCCATGGCGATGCTCGGCGCAGTCCCGCTCGCGCTGAGCGAGATCCGCCGACTCAAGCCGCGGCGCGCGGCTGCGCTGATCGTCGGGCTCGAGCAGCTGGTCCGTAGCGCGGGACTGGAGCTGCCCACCTGCGGGTGCGGGACCCACTGTGCACTCGGCCCGCCGCGCGCTGCGAACGACTACGAGGTCGGCTACGAGTCGGTCATGGGTCGTGATCTGTTCGCGGGCTTGGCCTATTAGCGACTACACTCCCCGCCGAATGACGAAGGGGACGAGGGGCTTTCAAGTCGGAGCAGACGTCGAGGCGCTGTGCAACACCTGCGGCGACGTCTGGCATGTCGTCGTCGCGAAGGTTGGCGAGAAGATCACCAAGGTCGAGTGCAAGCAGTGCGGCAAGCAGCACCGCTTCAAGCCGACCGGCGACGCGCCGGCTGCCAACCTCAAGCCCGTGCGGACCGTGGTCGCGCGGCCGCCCGGAGCCAAGGCCACGCCGGCTCCACGCGCGAGCCGAGCCAGCGGCGGTGACAAGGGGCTGATCCTCGATCCGAACAAGCCCAAGCGGCCCTACGCGATCAGTGCGAGCTACGCCGAGGGCGAGCAGATCGAACACCCCAAGTTCGGGGCTGGGGTCGTGTGTGCGGTCGAGGACAACAAGATCCGGGTCAACTTCGCCGAAGGGACCAAGACCTTGCTGCACCGAACCACCAAGACCTGAGCCGGGCGGCCGGCGGCGATCACCGAGCAGAGGGGCCCACGGGGCCCTTCTCGCGTGGTTGCGCGCGAGCTTCGATCGACGTGTGAGGAGGCTTCCCGAGCGCGGGGGTTGACGGGCGGTCGCGTGCCCGTAAATATACGAAACACATTTCGTGTTTCGTATTTCACGAGTAGCAACTCTGGAAAGAGATCCTCATGCTCGACCAACCCGGCCCTCGCTCCACCCCGACCTTCGACAGCTCGTCCACCTCTGCCACAGCCCCGACCCTCCCTGTCGCCCCGATCGTCGCCCTCGCCGAGGGTGACGGGATCGGCCCCGAGATCGTCGCCGCGACCTTGCGGGTGCTCGAGGCCGCGGGCGCACGGCTCGATCTGCGGCCGATCTGCCTCGGGGAGCGAGCCTATCGGGCGGGCTCCGACAACGGGGTCCCGAGCTCGGGCTGGGCGACCTTGCGCGAGGCCGCGGTGCTGCTCAAGGGCCCGATCACCACGCCCCAAGGCGGCGGCTACAAGAGCGTCAACGTCACCTTGCGCAAGAAGTTCGGGCTCTTCGCCAACCTGCGCCCCTGCGTCGCCTACCACCCCTTCGTGCCGACTCGCTTCCCCGCGCTCGACGTGGTCGTGGTCCGCGAGAACGAAGAGGACACCTACGGCGGCATCGAGCACCGCCAGACCGCCGAGGTTCACCAGTGCCTCAAGCTGATGACCCGACCCGGCTGCGAGCGAATCGTCCGCTACGCGTTCGAGTACGCCCGCGCCCACGGCCGCAAGCGGGTGACCTGCCTGACCAAGGACAACATCATGAAGCTGACCGATGGCTTGTTCCGGCAGGTGTTCGAGCAGGTCGCGAGCGAGTACCCCGAGCTGCAGATCTCGCACGAGATCGTCGACATCGGCACCGCTCGGCTGGCGACTCGGCCCGAGCGCTACGACGTGTTGGTCTTGCCCAACCTCTATGGTGACATCGTCTCGGACGTGCTCGCCGAGCTCGCCGGCTCGGTCGGGCTCGCGGCGTCGGCCAACCTCGGCGAGCGCTTCGCCATGTTCGAGGCCATCCATGGCTCGGCCCCCGACATCGCCGGCCGCGACCTCGCCAACCCCTCGGGCCTCTTGTTGGCCGCCGTCATGATGCTCGACCACCTCGACCAGGCCGACGTCGCCACGCGGATCACCGAAGCGTGGCTGCGCACGCTCGAAGACGGGGTCGTGACCGCCGACATCTTCGCCAGCCAAGCGGGTCAACGTCAGGTCGGGACCCGCGAGTTCGCCCGCGCGGTGATCAGCAGGCTCGGCGAGCAACCCAAGACGCTCACCACTCGGCGCGGCGGAGTCGTCAAGGTCCCGCGCACGCACGAGCACTCGCCCGCGCCGGTCAAGCCGATCAAGCGGCTGGTCGGCATCGACGTCTTCCTCGACTGGGACCAAGCCGGGCGCGTGCCCGAGCAGCTCGCCGCGCAGCTCGACCTCGCCAAGGTGCCGGGCCTGGAGCTCGAGATGATCAGCAACCGTGGGACCACGGTTTGGCCGGGCGTGCGACCCGAGACCTGGTGCTCGGATCATTGGCGCTGTCGCTTCCGCCCGACCGAGCGCAGCCGCGAGCTCGCGCCCCGTGAGCTGATCGACCTGCTCGACGCGCTGGTCGGCTTCGACCTGCCGCCGATCAAGACCGAGAACCTCTATACCTTCGACGGCCGCCCGGGCTTCTCGCTCGGCCAGGGCCAGTAGCCCCCGGACGCGCGTGGCAGCTTTTTCGTCGAGCTGCTAGCGTCGCCAAACGTGGCCACCAGCAGCACGTGGACCTTTCTCAGCAATCACGCCCACGTGCTGCTCTGCATCGCGCTCGAGCCCGAGGTCCGGCTGCGCGACGTCGCGGAGCGGGTCGGCATCACCGAGCGCGCGGTCCAGAAGATCGTCGGTGAGCTCGAGGAAGCGGGCGCCTTGACCCGACTTCGAGACGGACGCCGCAATCAGTACGTCGTCCACCCCGACTGTCCGCTGCGGCATCCGATCGAGTGTCACCAGAACGTTGGGAAGCTGCTCGCGATCATCATGTCGCCCGCGCAGCTGCGCGCGCTGCAACGCCGGCAGAGCGAGTCCTGAGTCCTTCGCGGGCGCTCGCGATCCCGCGTGAGATCTCGGATCCGGCTGCGCGCGAACTCGAGGCATCGCATCGAAGACTCCGAGGATCTCGCGCTCCCTGTGCAGGACGGAGCCAGCAACCGAGTTCGAAGGCGCGCGGGGGGAAGAAGGGTCCCTCCGAGGCGAGTCGAGCCCCTGGATCGCCAGAGATCTCCAACCAGGGAGAGGGCAACCGCGATTCGAAGGGCGACGTGTTTGAGCCCGAGCGGGGGACCCTTCTTCCCCCCGTGAAGCCCGTCCATCGAGAACCCGAGCAACCGCGAAGGATCCTCTCGAGGACCCGCCATCGAGTCCTACTCCTCGCCGCCGAACTCCGCCATGACCCGCTCGTCGCTGGCGCTGATCCGCTCGCGGGTCTCCTCCACGCTGGCGTCGAGGCGCGCGCGCAGCTCGAGATCCTCGAGCGCCAAGATCCGCGCGACGAACAAGCCCGCGTTGCGACCCCCGCCGATCGCCATGGTCGCGACCGGGACCGCGGCGGGCATCTGAACGATCGAGAGCAGCGAGTCGAGGCCGTTGAGGTGGCGGCTCGGGATCGGCACGCCGATCACCGGGACGGTCGTCAACGAGGCGATCATCCCAGGCAGGTGCGCTGCACCGCCCGCGCCCGCGATGATCGCGACGACGCCGCTCGCCCGCGCGCGCTTGGCATATTCGAACATCGCCTCGGGCGTGCGGTGAGCCGAGAGCACCCGGACCTCGCTGGCCACGCCGAGCTCGCGGAGCGCCTCGACGGCCTCGCGCATGACCGGCAGATCGGACTCGCTGCCCATGCACACGCCGACTCGTCGTTGTGGATTGCTCTGGCTGGTCATCCTCGTCCTCACAAGCGGATCGCCGCCGCAGCGGCCTCGGCCGCGCCTCGCAGCTGATCGAGATCATCGCCGATCGCGGTCACGTGGCCCATCTTTCGCCGCGGCCGAACCTCGCGCTTGCCGTAGAGATGGACCGCGACGCCGGGGATCGCGAGCGCGCGCGCGAGCGCGGCGGTGTCGACCGAGCCCTCGCGCTCGCCGAGCAGGTTGACCATCACGGCCGCCGGCGCGACCAGGCCCGGATCCCCGAGCGGCCAGCCCAACACCGCGCGCAGGTGGTTCTCGAACTGCGAGGTCCGGCAGGCCTCGATCGTGAAGTGGCCGCTGTTGTGGGGGCGCGGCGCCAGCTCGTTGAAGAGCAGCTGGCCCCCGGGCAATTCGAAGAGCTCGACCGCACACACGCCGACGATCTCGAACGCGGCGGCGACCTTCGAGCCGAGCGCCTGCGCCCGCGCGCTCGCGTCGGCGTCGATCCGCGCGGGCACTTCGACGGCGGCGCAACGATGGCCCTGTTGCTCGGTGTGCGCGACCGGATAGACGACCGAATCGCCCTCGCGCCCGCGCGCGACCAGGACCGCGAGCTCGCGAGCGAAGCGCACGAAGCCCTCGACGAGC
The DNA here is from genome assembly GCA_035904925.1 of Nannocystaceae bacterium. Taxonomy (GTDB): domain Bacteria; phylum Myxococcota_A; class Polyangia; order Nannocystales; family Nannocystaceae; genus Plesiocystis. The sequence goes on along the minus strand of JAMHUH010000177.1, from coordinate 1,035 downwards.
ACGCCGTCGTGATCGCCGAGCGCTTCCAAGGCGGCCCGCAGCTCGGTCGCGTCGTGGGCGGTCGCGTTGCCGTAGCCGTCGTAAGAACCGCGACGGCGCTTGACCAGCACGGGGTAGCCGAACTCGGCCGCCGCCTCCTCGGCCGCGGCGAGATCACGGCAACCTCGATAGGGACCCAGCGGGATCCCGTTGCGCTCGGCGTGCTGCTTTTGGATCAGCTTGTCGCCGATCCGGGCGAGCACCTGCGGGCCGGGGTGGATCGCCAGGCCGAACTCGCGCTCGGCCAGCGGCGCCGCGATCTCGATCGGGGCCCACTCGTTCTCGACCGTCAACGCGCTGCACCCGGTCATGAAGCGGCGCAGCAGCGCCGGATCGCGCCAGTCGCCGATCAAGGTCTCGCCCACGCCTCGGGTGGCGCCGCTCTCGTGGGTGTCGAGGAAGCGGACCTCGATGCCCATGCGCAGAGCCGCGAGCCCGAGCATGCGACCGAGCTGGCCCGCACCGAACACGCCGACTCGCAGCTCGCGGACCGGCGTCAGCGCGGCGGGGGTCGGTGGCATTCGTGTTGGTAACCCGAGCGCGGCGACCCACGCAAGCCAGTCGACCCCGAGCCACTCGCGCGTATCGCCGAGGCGGTCGACATGGATGTGTCGACCAGGACAAATCTGCCATCCTCGTGCTCGCGATGCCCGAGATCTTGGTGCCCGAGCTCGACGCGCTGGCCGAGGGCGAGACCCGCAAGTTCACGTTCGAGCGCGAGGGTGAGCGACTCGGGGGCTTCGTGATCCGCTACGAAGGCACGCTGCACGCCTACGCCAACCGCTGCCCGCATTGGAGCGTGGATCTCGACATGGGCGAAGGCCGGCTCTTCTCGGAGCTGGCCCAGCGGATCTTTTGCAGCAACCATGGTGCGCTCTTCGTGCCCAGCACGGGCTACTGCGACGCGGGCCCCTGTCGCGGGCTCAGCCTCGAGCGCTTCGAATGGAGCGCGGAGGGGACCGGGATCCGCGTGCGCGTCCCCGATCAACCTCCCTC
>JAMHUH010000176.1:0-2902 GCA_035904925.1 Nannocystaceae bacterium | reverse complement strand
GATCAGGATCAACGCGATCGCGGGCGTGAAGGGATAGCCGGGCGTGCGATAGGGCCGAGCGATCGAAGCGTGGCGGCGGCGGAGCACGAAGTGGCTGATCATCATCATCGCGTAGGAGATCAACGCGGCGAACACCGCCATCTGCATCAAGAGGTCGCCAGTCGCGACCGCGCTCGTGTTCAACGCGTCGACCCCCTGAATCAAGCCATAGCCGAGCAGGGCAGGCACGACGATCGCCCAATGCGGGGCTTTGTGTCGGTTGGTCTTCGACAGCCAACGCGGAAAATAACCAGCCCGCGAGAGCGCGAAGATCTGCCGCGAGTAAGCGAAGATGATGGCGAAGAAGCTGGCGATCAGCCCGGCGAGCCCGATCACGGTCGTCATCCAATAGACCCAGTCGCGCCCGGCGATCGCCTCGGCGGCGGCGGGCAGGGGATTGGCCGCTTCGGCCAGCAGCGCGGTCCCAGCCACGCCCGGGCCGATCAGGAGCGTGAGCGCCGAGAGCCCGAGCAGCGAGAGCATCGCGGCGATCATTCCGCGTGGCAGCGCCCGGGCAGGATCGCGGGTTTCTTCGGCCGCGAGCGGCACGCCCTCGACCGCGAGATAGAACCAGCCCGCGGCCGGCAGCGCGGCGACGATGCCGGTCGGCCCATGCGGCAGCCAGCGCGACTCGCCGGGATCGGGCTCGACGTCGAGCCAGCGCGCGGGATCGACATGGGGCAGCATTGCGATCGCCCAGATCAGCAAGACCGCGACCGAGATCACGGTGATCCCAAAGAGCAGCCCGAGCGAGAAGCGGCTGCCGAGCAGGTTGATGGCCACGAAGAGCGCGTAGGCGAATACGGGCACCCAAGTCGCGACCCAATCGGGCGGCGCGGCGAACATCCCGGCCACGTAGCCACCGATCCCGGTCGCGATCACGGCCGGCGCGAGCACGTACTCGATCGTCACCGCGAGGCCGGTCACGAAGCCGCCCCAGGGGCCCATCGCTCGGCGCGCGAACGCATAGGGGCCGCCCGCGACCGGCATCATCGTGGCCATCTCGGCGATCGAGAAGATCATCGTCAGATAGAGCGTGGCCATGAGCAGGACCGCGATCAGCATCCCGCCGAAGCCGCCCGCGGCGAGGCCGAAGTTCCAGCCGAAGAAGTCGCCCGAGATCACGTAGCCGACCCCGAGCCCCCATAGCAGCAAGGCGCCGGCCGAACGATCGAGCCCGCGCTGGTCGAGGTACTCCTGGCTGCTGGCGTCATGCTCCATCGCGCGAAGTCTGGCCCCGGCGACGCTCGTGAAACAAGTTGGAATCACGTTGGTGCTTCGCGCTGCGCAGGCGTAGCGTGGCCGGGTCATGCGTCGCACCTCGTGTTTGCTCCCCATGCTCTCGCTCTCGCTCGGCCTCGCCTGCAAGGCCGATCCGGTCGGCGACGACGAGGTCGGCGAGAGCGGCGAGACGACGGCGACGAGCACGACGACCAGCACGACCAGCGCGGACACGACCAGCGACTCGGGCAGCGAGACCGGCGACGCGCAAGACTGCGTGGCCGAGCCGCCACCCGAGGCGCTGCTGCGGATGGGCCTCAACGACGACGGCACGCTGCTGGTCGCGGGCGGGCGCAAGATCAGCCCGGCTGGCGCCAACCTGGTCGTGCCCGGCTTCCCGACCGACATCGCCGTGCACCCGCTCGCCGACGTCGCCTATGTCTCGAGCGCGGCTCGCTACGTCCGCAAGCTTCTGGTCGTCGATCTCGAGTTCGGCACGATCGTGCAGGACCTCGATCGCAACAACGCCTTTTATGGGCTCGAGGTCGCGCCCGACGGCAGCCGGGTCTACGCCTCGGCCGGCGGCGCCGACGTGGTCGAGTACTACGACGCCGACATCGACGGCATGCTGACGCTCGCGGGCGAGGTCGCGGTCGATCACTACCCGAGCGGGCTCGCGCTCTCGGACGAGGGCGCGAGGCTCTGGGTCGGGCAGTGGCGAGGCACGGGCGCGGGCGCCAACAAGGCCAGCGAGGTGGTCGAATTCGAGACCGCGACCATGACCGAGGTCCGGAGGATCGCGATCCCGATGTGGGCCTGGGACGTGGTCTGGGTGCCGACCCGCGACGAGCTCTATGTCAGCACGCTCGACGACGTCGGCGTCGCGGTCGTCGATCTCCAGACCGGGACCAACGTCGCGACCATCGAGGTGCCGATCAGCTCGGCCGGGCTCGCGGTCGCGCCCGATGGTTCGCGGGTCTGGGCGGCGATCGCCGGCACCGACGAGGTCGTGGCGATCGACACCTCGACCCGCGCGGTGGTCGACTCGACCTTCGTCGGCGAGCTGCTCGACGAGCAGGGCGAGGTCGTCCACGACAGCAACGTCAACGCGCTCTCCTACGATCCCCTCGACGATCGCCTCTACGCCACCCGCGGGACCGACAACGCCGTGAGCGTGCTCGAGGGCGCCACGCTCGACGTGCTCGGCTCGATCCCGACCGGCTGGTATCCGACCGACGTCGCGCTGACGCCCGACGCGAGCCGACTCCTGGTCAGCGAGGGCAAGGGCAGCTTCATGGGCCCGAGCATGGGCCAGTCGATCACCCAGCGAATGGGCGGCACGATGAGCAGCATCGATCTGGGCGCGATCGATCTCGCGACCACGACCAGCGAGGTCGAGGCCAACTTCGAGCGGCCGGGCGCGGTCTACCCCTTCACCTGCGACCTGCCGAATTTCCCGATCCCCAGCCAACCCGGACAGACCTCGCCGATCGAGCACGTGATCTTGGTCGTCAAGGAGAACAAGACCTTCGACTGCGTGTTCGGGGACCTCGAGGGCGAAGCCGAGGTCGATCCCAGCTTGCTCGAGTGGGGCGAGCTCTACACGCCCAACATCCACGCGCTCGGGCTCGAGTTCGGGCTC
>JAMHUH010000175.1:0-24947 GCA_035904925.1 Nannocystaceae bacterium | reverse complement strand
GGTGGTCTGGGGCGCCTCGACCGTGGCGGCGGCGATGGGCGTGTCCGAGCTGATCATCGGCCTGACGATCGTCGCGATCGGGACCAGCTTGCCGGAGCTGGCCTCGTCGGTCGCGGCGGCGCTCAAGGGCGAGCACGCGATGGCGATCGGCAACGTGATCGGCTCGAACGTGTTCAACCTGCTCGCGGTGCTGGCCTTGCCGGCCCTGATCGCGCCAGGCCCCATCGACCGGCTCTTGCTGGTCCGCGACTGCGCGGTGATGGGCTTCTTGACCGTGCTGCTCTTCGTGTTCGCGGCGGCCTTCGACGATCGCGGCCGGATCAACCGGGTCGAGGGCGGGATCCTGCTCGGGCTCTTCGCCAGCTACCTCTTGCTCTTGGTCCTCGACGCGACCGGGACGCTGACTTTCTAGTCTTGGGCCGCTGGGGACGGCTGGGCCGCTTGGGACTGCGAGCTCAGCCGCAGTTGACCCCATCGACCAGCACGAAGTCGGTGAACCAAGTCATCTTCGAGGGCGGGTCGGTGTCCATGTTGATCTCGGTGTCGACCGAGAGCGCGCAGGGGTAGAGGTCGAAGGCGTCGGTGCCGAGGAACTCGATCGTGCCGGTCCCGTTCTTGCCGAGCGAGTCGGGCGTGACCATGAGGTCGCACTCGAGCTGATCCCAGGAGCGGACCTCCTCGATCCCCCACATCGCGGGCAGCGTGACCGTGTACATGTCGAAGCCCGGCTTGACCAAGACCATCTGCGAGCACGAGGGCTCGTCGGGGTTCAGGCGGGTGATGATCACCCGGTCGAGTCCACCCGGGAACGAGACCGCCGAGTAGGTCGAGTTGTCGGGCTCGCCGGTGGTCGAATCGGTGGTCGAGTCGGTGGTGGACTCGGTCGTCGAGTCGGTCGAGTCGGTGGTCGAATCGGTGGTCGAGTCGGTCGAGGTGCTGGTCGAGGTCGTCCCGGTGCTGCTCTCGCCCTCGCTCGTGCTCTCGCCCGTGCTGGTCGTGCCATCGCTGGTGTCGCCGACTTCGTCGAGGGTCGTGCCGTCGTCGGAGCAAGCGGGCGCGAAGAGCAAGGTGCCGAGCAGCAGGGTCTCGAGCCGATGGAGCGGGCTGAGGGCATGCGAGAGAGTCATGCAGCGATGGTACCATCCGCGCCAATGGCCGGACGAGAGCACGACGAGACGCCCGAGCGCAAAGCCCCCGCAGACCCGGCGAACCAGCGCCCGGCGTCGGGCAAGCCCGGCAAGGCGCTGGGTCTGCTCGACTCGTCGTGGATCTACCTGCTCTTCGCGGCCGCGATCCTGCTGATCGGCGTGGTCATGATGAAGAGCCGACAGAACGCGAAGGATGCCGACGTCGCGCCGCTCTCCGACACGGTCAGCCAGCATCCGCTGGGCGACCCGGACATGGCCGCGTTCGCGGGCGCGGTCGGCAAGGCTTGGGCGGGCGAGGCGGTCGATCGGGCGAGCTTGCCCGCGCGCCTCGGCGAGCCTGGGCAGTCGGTCTACGTCGCGTTTCGAGCGGGCGGCAAGCGGCTCGAGCATCTTTGGGTCCACCCCGAGCAGCTGCCCGAGGCCGGGACGATGTGGGACGTGCTGACCGAAGCGCTGAAGGTCGGGCGCGCTCGACTCGGCGACAAGGCCAGCGAGGTCACGCGGCTCGAGATCGACTTGACCCACAGCTACCGGCCGCTGAACCCGGCCAAGCAGTGGCAGCAGATCCTCGACGAGGCCGCGCACAAGGTGCCTCGCCATCAGGGCATCCGCGGCTTGCGAGTCCGTCAGGGCGAGCGCCTCGATCTGTGGGCGCCGACCTGGCAGATCGCCAGCAACCAGGCCAACGCGCAGCTGCTCGAGGCGACCCGCAAGCGCTGGAACCAGAGCGAGGAAGAGTTCGCGACCAACGAGTTCCACAGCTTCGAGGCCGACCAAGTCCTGGTCCGACTCGATCGCCAACCGATCGAGGCGGTCGCGCTGTTCCGCGGCAACCGCCTGGTCGATGTCGGCGAGGTCGATCAGGCCGCGACCGAGCGGCTCGCGACCGGCATGAAGGACTGGCTGGTCCACAACCTGCGCGCCGACGGTCGCCTGACCTACATGATCTATCCGGCCACCGGGCGCGAGGACTCGGGCAACAACATGATCCGCCAGTGGATGGCGACCAACGCGATGATCCGTTGGGCTCAGGATCGCAACGACGCGGCCCTCTTCGATCGGGTCGAGCAGAACATCGACTACGGCGTCGCGCACTTCTACTCGCAAGATGGCGCGCTCGGGCGGATCAACGAGGGGCCCAAGGTCAAGCTCGGTGCGGTCGCGCTGGCCGGCATGGCCATGTACACCCACCCCAAGCACGACAAGTGGGCGACGCAGATCGCCGGCTTGCGGGCGATGGTCGACGAGCTCTGGCACGAGGACGGCTCGTTCTCGAGTTTCTATGCCGGCGGCGACCAGGAATTCTGGAACTTCTATCCGGGCGAGGCGCTGCTCTTTTGGGCGACGATCTACGCCAAGGAGCAGGACCCCGAGATCCTGCGCAAGTACAAGATCTCGGTGCCCTTCTATACCAAGTGGCACCTCGAACCGAACAACCGCAACCCGGCCTTCGTGCCTTGGCACCTGCAGGCCAACTACACGCTGTGGACCGCGCTCGGCTCCGACGAGGCCGAGTTCAAGGACGAGCTGCTGCAGTTCAGCTTCACGATCGCCGACTGGCTGGTCGAGGTCCAGCAGTGGGATGCGTCGGACAAGCTCAACTACCCGGACGAGAAGGGCCGCTTCTACGTGCCGGACAAGGGCTATGGGGTCCCGCACGCGTCGTCGACCGGCGTCTACATCGAGGGCCTGATCGACGCGTGGCAGTTCGCCCGCGACGTCGGCGACGAGGCCCGCAAGGAGAAGTATCGGGTCGCGCTGATCCGGGCGCTTCGCAGCATGATGCAGCTGCAGTTCGTCGACGACGTCGACATGTATTACGTCGAGGATCCCACGCTGATCGCCGGGGGCATTCGCACGACCGTCTACAAGAGCGACATCCGCTGCGACAACGTCCAGCACCCGCTGATGGGCATCATCAAGCTGCTGCGGATGTTCGAGGCCGACGAGTACGGCGACGCGGGCTGAGTCAGGCTCGAGCGCCGCGAAGGGTTTGCGGCGGCGAGCTCGCTGACGCGGCAGCGAACCAGGATGGCGGCGCGCCTGGGTCATGTGCAACGCGCGCATGCTGAGCGTGCTCACTATTCTAACGCCGTAGCTGCCCGAATTCGGGCTCCTCTGGTAAAGCCCGCGGCAGGGGAGTAGAGAAGGCTCGTGAGCAGCACCGCCTTCACCTTCGACACGGAAGACGTCAACTTCACCCTCTTCGACCAGCTTCGCGCGCACGAGCTGCTCGGTCAGTGTGAGCGCTACGCCGAGCTCGACCGCGACGTCTACGAGGCGACGGTCGAAGAGGCGTACCGGCTGGCGCGCGAGGTGCTTGCGCCGATCAACCGCAACGGTGATCAGCAAGGCTGCCGGCTCGACGCCGAGGGCAACGTGACCACGCCCGACGGCTACAAAGAGGCGTGGGAGACCTTCCGCGAGGGCGGCTGGATCGCGCCGCGGGCCGACGAGGAGCTCGGCGGCTCGGGCCTGCCGGCGACCATGGGCGCGATGCTCAACGAGGTGTTCTCGGGCGCCTGCGTGGCCTTCGTCATGTACTTCGGGCTCTCGGCCGCGGCCGCGCGGGTGATCAAGAAGTACGTCAGCGTCGGCCGGGCTCCGGCGATCGCCGGCAAGCTCTTCGCCGGCCAGTGGGGCGGGACGATGTGCCTGACCGAGGCCGGCGCGGGCTCTTCGGTCGGCGACAACCGGACCAAGGCCACGCCGACCGACGAGCGGGGCGTGTTCATGATCGAGGGCGAGAAGATCTTCATCACCGGCGGTGACTCGAACATGGTCGAGAACATCTGCCACCTCGTGCTCGCCCGGACGCCGGGCTCGCCCGAGGGCACCAAGGGCTTGAGCCTCTTCTTGGTCCCGAAGTTCTGGTTCGACCCCGACACGCTCGAGCTCGGCGAGCGCAACGGCGCCCACGTGCTCAAGCTCGAGCACAAGATGGGCATCAACGGCTCGGCCACCTGCGTGCTCGGGCTCGGCACGCGCAGCCCTTGCAAGGGCTGGCTGATCGGCGACGAGCGCGACGGCATCAAGATGATGTTCGACATGATGAACGAGGCCCGGCTCGGCGTCGGCCTCCAGGGCCTGGCGATCGCCTCGGCGGCGTTCCAATACGCCCGCCACTACGCGCACGAGCGCGTCCAGGGCAGCCCGCTCAAGCACATGCGCGACGCCAACGCCAAGCGCGTGCCGATCGTCATGCACCCCGACGTTCGCCGGATGCTGATGAACCAAAAGGTCTTGGTCGAGACCATGCGCGCGATGGCCTATCGACTCGCGCTCGAGTTCGACCTGTCCGAGAACCACCCCGACGAGAACCTCCGCGCGCGGATGCAGCGGCGGACCGACCTGCTGGTGCCGATCGTCAAGTCGATGTGCACCGACCTCGGCTTCGACGTCGCGGTCTCGGCCGTGCAGGTCTACGGCGGCTACGGGTTCACCCAGGAGTTCCCGGTCGAGCAGCTGGTCCGCGACGCCAAGATCCAGTCGATCTACGAGGGCACCAACGGGATCCAGGCGCTCGACCTGCTCGGCCGCAAGATGCGGATGGAGGGCGGCCGGCTCTTCATGGAGTGGATGCAGGGGGCCAAGCAGGAGCTCGAGGCCGCGCAGACCGAAGGCTTCACGACGCAAGCGGCCGAGCTCGGCAAGGCGATCGACGCGGTCGCGGCCGCGGCCATGCACATCGCCGGACTCGGCCAGCAGGACATCGACAAGGCGATGGTCCATGCCGTGCCCTTCCAGCAGGCCTTCGGCTACACGGTGCTCGGGCTCGAGGCGCTCGACCAGGCCCGCGTGGCCAAGCGCAAGGCCGCGGCGACCAGCGAGACGGCCTTCCTCAAGGGCAAGCAGCTCAACCTCGACCACTACGTCGCGACCTTCCTGACCCACGTCACCGCGATCAGCAAGTCGATCCGCATGAGTGACTCGAGCTGCCTCGACGAGGCGCTCTTCGCCGGCTGAGCCCGCCTTGGTGACGAAGCGAGAGCGCGGTTGCGAAGGTTCGCAGCCGCGCTCTCGCTCGTTGGTGTCGCGGGTCGCTACAGCGAGTTGCAGGCGAGCGGCTCGGGCGGCTGGCAGACGTTGCCGATGCAGCGGCCACCCTCGGCGCAGACCGAGTCGTTGGCGCAGCCATGGCCGGCCTCGTATTGCGCGACGCAGATGAACTCCATGCCGCCGTCGCAGTAGAGCCCGGCGGCGCACGAGAGCTGCTCACACGACTCGCCCTCGGTCGCGTTGGCGATGCAGATCAAGGTGTTGGAGTCGCAGGTCAGATCGGCGCCCAAGCAGCTGTAGTTGGGGCAGGGGTCACCGGCCTTGGCCGGTGGCTGGCACGTGTTGCCGTTGCCGTCGTAGCCGCAGACCAGGCCCTCTTCACAGGGGAAGTCGTAGTAGCCGCCGTCGCAGTTGCCGCCTTTGGCCACCGGGATCGGGCCGCGCGCGACACAGGTGTTGGTCTCGTAGGCGCAGTACTTGTCCTCGCCGCAGTCGTTGGTCAGCGTACTCGCCCAGGGATCGCACTCGGCTCCGATCGCTTGCTCGTGGACGGCCAAGGGGCAAAGCACCGGGTTGTAGGTGGCTTCGCCGCTGAGGACGTAGTCCCAGGCGGTCTTGCAGGCGGTCCGCTGGATCGCGGCGATGTACTCCCCGCCGCACTCGTCCGAGAATGCGCCGCCCGTCGCGAGCACCTGGTCGAGCGTGGCTTGGAACTCGGGCTCTTTCTCGGCGACGCAGTCGGCCTCGCTCGCCCAGGGGAGCGGCTCGCTCTGCGGAGTGACGGGGTTGTCACCGCACTCGCACTCGAAGAGCTGGGCGCACGAGGCCACGGCCGCTTGGTTGGCGAATTGGTCGGCGGAGACCGGCGTGGCGACGATCTCGTCCGGCCCGTCGGGCTGGGGGGTGGTGCAGGCGGGCAGGAGCAGGAGACAGAGCGCGATCGAGGGGAGCAAGCGCATGGCGGGATCGTAGTGCCATCCGGCCGGCGGATCGATCATCGTGCGCCTGGGGTGTACCCTGGTCGCGGTGAGCAAAGAACAGGCCGAGACCAGTCCGAGCGCGGCCCAGAGCCATGTGGCCGGGCTGAGCCAGACGGCCAGCTACGCCCACCTCGGCGATCTCACCAAGACCCAGGAGCGGCGCAAACTCGCGCGTTGGGGCCGACGGCCCGAAGCCGGCGCGCGACCGGGCGAGCTGGTCCCGCCCGAAGAGGACACGGGACCGACCAATGTTCACTGCTTCGAATACTGCCCCGACTCGGTCCGCGAGTGGTCGCCGAGCCTGGTCGAGCTCGGGCCGCCGAGCTCGGGCAACTTCCGCTGGATCGACGTGCAAGGGCTCAGCAACCTCGAGCTGCTCCGACGCTTGGCCGAGGTGTTCGAACTGCATCCGCTCGCCTTGGCCGACATCGTCAACGTCGGACAGCGGGCCAAGGTCGACGCCTACGATCGCAACCACCTGATCATCTTGCGCATGGTTCGGCTCTGTCGACCTCTGCAAGCCCAGCCCGGCGAGTGCAAGCTGTTCATCGAGTACGAGCAGGTCAGCATGCTGGTCGGGTCCAACTGGGTGCTGACCGTGCAAGAGCACCCCGGCGACGTCTGGGATCCGCTCCGCAACCGCTTGCGCGAGAAGCTCGGCAACGCCCGGGTGATGGGCGCCGACTACCTCGCCTACGCGCTGCTCGACGCGATCGTCGACGCCTTCTTCCCGGTCGCCGATCACCTCGGCGAGCAATTCGAACTGCTCGAGCACGAGATCATCGCCGACGGCGGTGACCGCCGCGACCTCAACCGGATCCACGAGCTGCGCGGCGAGCTGCGCGAGTTCGATCGCCCGGTCCGGCAGACCCAGGCCTTGCTGACGACCCTGCTCAACAGCGACCAGACCCCGATCTCCGAGGGTGTGCGGGTCTGGCTGCGCGACGTCTACGACCACACCTTGCAGGTCCGCGAGATGATCGATCGCCACCGCGACTTCGCGACCGCGCTGATGGAGCTGCACCTCTCGACCGCCAACAACAAGATGAACGAGGTGATGAAGCTGCTGACGGTGATCTCCAGCATCTTCATCCCGCTGACCTTCATCGCGTCGATCTACGGGATGAATTTTCAGCACATGCCCGAGCTCGATCACTGGTGGGGCTACCCCTTGGTCCTGGTCGTGATGCTCGGCGTGGCCGCGACGCTGATCACCTTCTTTCGCCGCCGCGACTGGCTCTGAGCGGTGCTCAGCGATCGAGCACCCATCCGCAGCAATCGTGCATCCGGTCGAGGATCTGCATGTTGGTGACGTTGGGATCGGAGAAGTCGAGCGGCTCGCAGAGCGCGGGGTAGAGCGGGTCGCAGCTGCCGACCTCGACGCCCTCGAGCAGGCAGGTGCAGCCGCTCTCGGCGTCGCACTCGACCTCGTGGAGGCCGCCGCCATAGCAGTCGTACTGGTAGCTGCAGGAGCTGCCTTGCTCGTCGCCGCCCCCGGCGATGTCGCAGCTGACCACCTCGGAGCAGAGCTCGTCGTAGGCGATCACTTCGTCGTAGCAGGGGTTGTTCTCGACTTCGAAGATCTGCTCGAACTCGGCGCAGGTCAGGCCGCCCACGCAGGTGTAGAACTCGCTCAGGGCGACCGGGCAGCCCTCGGCTCCCGGCGCGGCCTCGAACTCGTGGGCACAGTCCGACAGGCAGTCCGCGACGGAGTAGAAGGGATCGGGCTCGCACTGGTCTTGCAGCTCGCAGAAGGCCAAACAGGTGTCTTCGGCGCCGGTCGTGGAGTCGCTGGAGTCGGTGCCGGTCGTGGAGTCGGTGGAGCTGGTGGAGTCGGTGGTGTCGCTCTCGCCCGCCTCGTCGCTCGCTGGCGAGGGGCCGCCGCACCGGATCGAGCCAGCCAGGACGAGGGCGAGAAGGGTCGTGCTTCGATTCATGCCCTTCTCATCCACGTCGGCGGCCGGAGTTTCCCGCGTCCGCGAACTCGGGAAACTTCGCGCGTGCTCGTGAACGTGTCGGCGCTCAGTCGGGCCAGTTGGCCAGCGCGCCGAGGTGGACGATCCGCGTCCCGATCGGCGCGACCGGATCGATGGTCTTGCCGATCACGATGCCCTTGGTCGGCGCCGTGTACTCGCCGATGACCTCGCCAAACAGGTTGATGACTCGGCCGATCGTCTGGCCCTCGCGGACGCGATCGAGCAGGTTCGGGAAGACCTCGAGCAAGCCGCCGTGGTCGGTGTAGGTCCAGCTCGAGTCGCTGCACAGGGGCGGGCGCGGCTCGCCGGTGCCGAGTGGTCGCGGCAGCATCTCGAGGTGGCGGGCGATCCGACGCAGGCCCTTGGTCGCGCGCTCGACCAGCTCGGGCTGGACGACCTGCGGGTTGCCGACCTCGAGCGCGATGCAAGGCAGCTGCAGCTCGGCGGCCGAGCCCCGCAGCGTGCCCGGGTTGGCCGGCTTGTGCAGCACGAGGTCGGGCTTGACGGCGATCGCCAGCTCGAGCGCGAGCGGATCGCCGAGGTCGACGCGGGCGTAGATCGGGTTGGCCCGACCGGGACCCGCGGTGTGGAGATCGACGACGAAGTCGAGGTGGGGCAAGACCAGCTCGCGCAGCCGGTGGACCCACAGCTGCGAGTCCGTGCCGCCCGACTTGCCCGGAAAGAGCCGGTTGAGGTCGCGGGCGTCGGCGAAGCCGCGTCGACGCAGCAAGAAGCCGGGGATGTTGACCACGCTGATCGCGACGACCGTGCCCCGGAGGCGGCGCGGATCGAGGCCGTGGACGAAGCGGTGGACGGTCGGGATCCCGTTGAGCTCGTTGCCGTGGATGGCCGCGAGCACGCCGAGCACCGGCCCGGGCTCGGCCCCGCGCACGACCAAGACCGGCACGCGCAGGGGCTGGCCCGCGGGATCGCGGAACATCTGCAGGTGGAGCTGATGCAGCGTGCCCATCGGCAAGCTGGCGAGGTCGAGCGCCGATACGACCTTGGGCGGTCCGCTCGGCGTGGGCAGGACGACGGGGGGGATCGGCGGGAGCGTGGTCACGGTCAGTGATCGAGGGTCTTGGCCCGCTTGCCTTCTTCGACGTCTTTTTCGATGAAGCGGACGATCGAGCCGGCGACGTCCTTGCTGGTCGCCCGCTCGATGCCCTCGAGCCCGGGGGAAGAATTGACCTCCATGACCAGCGGGCCATGGTTCGAACGCAAGATGTCGACGCCCGCGACCCGCAGGCCGATCGCCTTGGCGGCCCGCACGGCGGTGGTCCGCTCTTCGGGGGTCAGCTTGACGCGCTCGGCCGAGCCGCCGCGATGGAGGTTGGACCGGAACTCGCCCGGCGCGCCGCGGCGCAGCATCGCGGCCACGACTCGCTCGCCGATCACGAAGCAACGGATGTCGGTGCCCTGGGCCTCGGCGATGAACTCTTGGACCAAGATGTTGGCCTCGAGCCCACGGAAGGCCTCGATCACCGAGGTCGCGGCTTGGTGAGTCTCGGCCAGGACCACGCCGATGCCCTGCGTGCCCTCGAGCAGCTTGATGACCAGCGGCGCGCCGCCGACCGTGTCGATCAGGCCTTGCACGTCCATGGTCTGGTGGGCGCAGCCGGTGACCGGGAGGCCGATGCCCTTCTTGGCCAAGATCTGCAGCGCGCGCAGCTTGTCGCGGGCGCGGGCGATGCCCTGCGAACCGTTGAGGCAGTAGACGTTGCGCATCTCGAACTGCCGGACCACGGCGGTGCCGTAGAACGAGTGCGCGGCGCTGATCCGCGGGACCACGGCGTCGAAGTCGTCGAGGTTGCGGCCCTGGTACGTGATCGTCGGTCGGTGCGACGCGATCTTCATGTAGCAGCGCGAGTAGTCGACCAGCTCGGCATCGTGGCCGCGATCGCGGATCGCCGCGACCATGCGCTGGGTCGAGTAGAGGTCCGGGTTCTGCGACAGCACGGCGATCTTGAGCCGCCGGGTCGGACCTGCGTTGGGATCCAATTCTTGGTTGGTCGACTCCACGCGAGTGCCTCGGGGCCAACCCTACACCGGCTCGCCGCCGCCGTCTGGTCGAGTTCGAGTCGGGCTGGGCGTGCGTCGACGGACAGCGCGCAGCGCCGCTCACAGCGACCTGCGTGGGCGCGTGGCGATCGGTCTCGTACGGCGCTTCGACGCGCGGACGCGAGGGATTGACTATCAGCCACCGCGACCCAGCTTGTCGGGGCGATGGCGGCCAACCAGATCGACGACAAAGGCGTGCGCGTGCACTGCTCGCAGTGCGGCAAGACCAATCGTCTGCCCTTCGCCAAGCTCGGCGAGGCGGGCGGCAAGTGTGGTCAGTGTGGTGCGTCGTTGGCCGGCGCGCTCGAGCACACCGCCGACGTGCTCGACGAGCGCGCGTTCGAGGCGTTGATCCGCGACTCGGCGGTGCCGGTCTTGGTCGACTACTGGGCGCCTTGGTGTGGGCCCTGTCGGATGGTCGCGCCGGAGCTCGACAAGGTCGCCAAGCGCAACGGCGGTCGCTTCTTGATCGCCAAGGTCGACACCGAAAAACTCCGCAGCGTCGGCGCGCAGATGGGCGTGCAGAGCATCCCGACGATGGCCCTCTACCAGCGCGGCCGCGAGTTCGCCCGCAGCGAAGGGGCCCGGCCGGCCGGACAGATCGAGGCCTTCGTGGCCCAGTCGCTGGCGAGCCGGGCCTGAGCCGGAGGCCGGATCGACCGGATCAGCCGCTGGTCGGCCACACGCAGATCGAGAGCGTGTCGAGGCACTGCATCCCGTCGGGGCAGGTCTCGCCGCCCGAGCAGTCGAGCACGCAGGTCTTCTTGGGGTCGCCATCGACCAAGGCGATGCACTCGACCGCCGCGTTGCCGGTCGCGGGCGCGGCCCAGCACTCGCAGACGTCGTCGCATCGTTTGGCACAGACCCCGAGGCTCGGGTTGTCGAGGTTGTCGGTCGGACAGATCGTCGAGCCCTCGGCCTGGCAAGCCGCGGCGCCGCCGTCGATGCAGTTGCCGAACACGCCGGGTGGCATGCATTGGCTACCCGTGTCCGTGGTCGTGTCGCTGCTGGTCTCGCCCGCGCTGGTCTCGGTCGCGGTCTCGGTGCCCGCCGCGTCACCGCCGTCGTCGCTCGGTGTGCAAGCGAAGGTCAGCGCGAGGACGCCAAGGGAGAGCAGCAAGGGACGCATGGCCCCAGCGTAGCCGGTGGTTCGGGTCTCTGGCGACACCCGGATGAAGCGCGCGAGGTTTTGGTCAGCGGCCCGACGACATTTTCGCCAGCGGACGCTCGCCTCCGTCGAGACCTCGAAGTGTGACCGCGGCTCAACGCAGCCGGAGGCTGTAGACGTGCGAGCCGCCCTCGCGCGAGGGCGGGAACTCGATCCGCCGGGCCTGTCGGGCGACGCACTTGCCGAGCGCGGTCTCGGACAGCGCGCCGAGGATCTTGGCGTGCTCGACTTGGCCGCTCGGCGCGACGTCGAGGTAGACCTTGAGGGTCCGACGCATGCGCTGGTCGTCGAGGCAGCGCGCGATGATGAGGTCGCGGCCGTCGACCATGGTCTTGCGAAAGTCGGCGTCGCCGAGCTGCTTGGGCAGGTCGGCGAGGCCGACTTCGGGGACGAGCGCGGGCGTGGGCGCGGGCTCGTCCTCGGTGGTGCCGAGGATCGGCTCGATTGGCGCGGCGCTGGGGAGCTCGGCGACGCTGGGCTCGGGCGCTTCGTGCTCGGGCAGGGCCGCGTCGGGTTGGGTCTGCGTGGCGATGGCTTCGGGCTCGGGCTGATCCTTGCCGCCGCCGATCAGCTTCCACGCGCCGAAGAGCGCGAGGTCGAAGAGCAAGAAGCCGACGATCGCTCGCTCGAGCAGACCGAAGCGACGCTTGCCGCTCGGCTCGGGCGCGAGCTCGCGTGGCGACGAAGGCTCGCGGGCGATCGCGTGGAGCTGGTCTTCGAGCGGCGCGTGCTCGGGGACCATCGCCGGGCTCGCGCTCGCCACGATCACGCCCGCGACAGCGGGCTGCGCCGCGCTGATGCGGGAGGGGGGCGGCGGCGCGACGCTTGGCTTGGACTTAGCGAGGGCGGGCTTGCTCGCGCTCGGCGTGCCGGTCGGCAGCGGCACGGTCTTGGTCGGCGGCAAGACTTCGGGCGCGGCCGGGGTCGGCAGCGCGCGCAAGGTCTCGAGCAGCTCGGTGACGCTGGCGAAGCGCTCACCCGGATCCTTGGCGAGCGCCAAGTGCAGCAGCGCCTCGACCTCGGGCGGCGCCTCGGCGCGAACCAACTCGGGCAGCGGATCGTGGAGCTGGCTATGCAGCGTGTCGACCGGGCCACCCGTGAAGGGCGGCTTGCCGGCGATCAGCTCCCAGAAGATCAGCCCGAGCGCGTAGATGTCGGTCCGCTCGGTCGGCGAGTCGCCGAGCACCAGCTCGGGCGCCATATAAGCCGGCTTGCCAGCGAGCAGGGTCGAGTCGGTGATCTGCGGGGTCGGCTTGTTCGCGTTGGTGACCGCCGCCGACTCGAGCGCGGGCGCGAGGCCGAAGTCGAGCACGTGCGGGTTGCCTTGTTGATCGAGCAGCACTCGGGAGGGCTCGAGTCCGCCGTGCAGGATCCCGCGCGAGTGGGCGGCGGCGATGGCCTCGGCGATCTGCTCGATCAAGGCGCGCGCGCGGGCCCAAGGCAAGCGACCGGTCCGCTCGAGCAGCTCGTCGAGCGCGTCGGCTTGCTCGAGCCAGGGCATGACCAAGAAGAGTCGGCCGTCGAGGTCCTCGCCGTAGTCGGTCAGGTCGACGGCGCCGCGGTGCTCGATCTGGGCGCTGCCACGAGTCGCGAAGAAGCGATCGCGAACCTCGGGGCGGCTGAATTCGCGATCGAGTCGCATCAGGCTGACGCGGGCATCGGTCGCGCCGTCTTCGGCTTGATAGACCTGGCCGAACCCGCGGCTGCCTGCGAAACGAACGATGCGATATCGGTGCGCGACGATCGTGTCGCGGTCGAGTCGGTCCTCGGACTCGGACGAATCAGCGGGCGCTAATTTGGTCTGCTGGGCTACCATCCACGATCCCCCGAAAAGGGTATCAAGTCGTGGTGGCCCGATCGACACTGATCTTGGCCAGTGGATCAACTGATCGAGATGTGGGACTTACTACGAGCTGATCGCGTGGAGGCATCCACGCGAGGCTGGAAAAATCCGCGCTCGAATCATTCGTGGTCGTCCGGGCCCAGCGGCCGCGAGATTCGATAGTCCTCGTCGAGCCAGCGGCCCAGATCGGCCAGCTTGCAGCGACGGCTGCAGAAGGGCCGATAGGGCAGCGCCTCGGCCAGCTCGGCTGCCGAGGTGCTGGGCGCAGCGCAGATCTTCCCACAGGTCGGACAGCGCAGTTCGACGCTTGGCTTGGCGGGCATGGCCTACTTCTTTCGGTTCTTGCGCTTGGCCTGCTTGGCCTGCTTGGACTGCTGCTTCTTGTCCTTGGGCTTGGCCGACTTCTTGGCGCCGCCGCCGAGCCCACCGAGCAAGCTCGCGAGGTCACCCGGCATGCCGCCCGGAGGCATGCCGGGCATGCCACCCATGCCGGGCATGCCACCCATGCCGGGCATGCCGCCCATGCCGGGCATGCCACCGCCACCCATCAGCGCCTGCAGAGCCTCGGGATCCTTGGCCAGCTTGCGGACCGCAGCGAGCTGCTTGGCTTGCTTCACGCCGGGGATCTTGCCGAGCAGGCTGCTCATGCCGCCGCCGCTGCCGGTGCCCATGAGGTCGCCGAGCATCCCGAACATGTCGCGCATGACCATGAAGCGCGAGATCAGGCCCATGACTTCGTCGGGCTGGCGACCCGAGCCGCGCGCGACTCGAGCGACGCGCGAGACGATGAAGTCCTCGGGCTCGAGCGCGTTGGGATCCTTGCCGGGCTTGGTCCGCTTCTTGCGACGGCTGAGCTTGGCATGCGCGGGCGTGCTGGCCTGAGCGCTCTCGGCCAAGAAGACCTCGGGTCGGACCCGCTCTTGCCGGGTCATCGAGTGGA
Source organism: Nannocystaceae bacterium (assembly GCA_035904925.1). Lineage (GTDB taxonomy): Bacteria > Myxococcota_A > Polyangia > Nannocystales > Nannocystaceae > Plesiocystis. The sequence goes on along the minus strand of JAMHUH010000175.1, from coordinate 10,832 downwards.
TCATCGCCTCGATCTTGACCAGCTCGCGATCGTCGGTCGCCTGCTCGAGCACGTCGCTGGGGATGTCGCCGCCGAAGAGCGAGCCGAGCGGCATCTTGTCGATCAAGTCGCGCATCGAGCCCATCGACTGGATGGTCTTGATCTGGGCGAGGAAGTCGTCCATCCCGAAGCCGCCGCCGAGCATCTTCTCGGCGTCCTTGGCGGCCTTCTCCTCGTCGACGACCTCTTGGAAGTCGTGCATCAGGCCGACGAGGTCGCCCATGCCGAGGATCCGGCCGGCCAGACCCTCGGGGCGGAAGTCCTCGAGCTTGTCGAGGCTCTCGCCCATGCCGAGGAATTTGATCGGCTTGCCGGTCGTGGCTCGGATCGACAGCGCCGCGCCACCGCGGGCGTCGCCGTCGAGCTTGGTCAGGATCACGCCAGTGAGGTCGAGCCGCTCGTCGAAGGTCTTGGCGGTCTGGACCGCGTCCTGGCCGATCATCGCGTCGATGACGAGCAGGATGTTGGCCGGCCGAACGGTGGCCTTGATCCGATCGAGCTCGCCCATCAGCGCGTCGTCGATGGTCAAGCGACCGGCGGTGTCGTAGATGACGAAGTCGTAGCCCTTGATCGCGGCCTCTTCGGTCGCGTCGCGGCAGATGTCGACCGGGTCGGCGCCGGGCCGAGCGAAGACCGGGATGTCGAGGCGCTGGCCGATCACCTGCAGCTGGTGGATCGCGGCCGGGCGGTAGACGTCGGCCGCGACCAGCATGACCTTGTGCCCCTGCTTTTGCAGGCGCCGCGCGAGCTTGCCCGAGCTGGTGGTTTTGCCCGAGCCTTGGAGGCCGACCATCATCACGCCGGTGATGCCCTTGTTGGCCCGCGCGAGCTCGGTGTCGACCGGGCCCATCAGCTCGACCAGCGCCTCGTGGCAGATCTGGACGAAGTGGTCTTCGGGCCGGACGCGGATCTTCTTGGCGTCCTTGCCCTTGGCGACCAGCTGGACCTGCTCGCCGAGCGCTCGCTCCTTGACGCTCTTGAGGAAGGTCTTGACGGTGCGGAACTCGACGTCGGCCTCGAGCAAGCTCAGCCGCACGTCCTTGAGCGCCTCGTCGATGACCTCTTCGCTGAGCTCGCCCTTGCCTGTCAGGCGCTCGCGCGCAGCCCGAAAGCCCTTCGAAATCGTCTCGAACACGGGGGCTGGATAGCACGGATCTTCGCGGGTCTCACGGCCCCGCGCGGCCCCCCGACCCGGGCGCCTCAGACCACGCGCAGCCCCCTGTCGGTCGGCCACGAGCGGTGCGAGGCTCGCCAGCGATGAGCGCGGCCGAGCAGGGTCTGGACAAGCGCGTGCTCGCAGGTCTGGCGATCTCGGTGCTCGCGACCGCCAGCGCGGCGCTCTTCGTTCGCATCGCCGCCCCGATCCCGCCCGAGCTGATCGCCGCCTCGCGCGTGGCCATCACCGCGCTCGCAACCACGCTGCTGGCCGCGCTCACGCTCCCGAACACCCTGCGAAGCCTGGCCAAGCACCCGCGTGAAGCCGCCTGGCTGCTGCTCGCCGGCGTGTGCCTGGCCGCGCACTTCGGCGCCTGGATCACCTCGCTCTCGTTGACCTCCGTCGTCCGCTCGGTCGCGCTGGTCACCACCACCCCAATCTTCGCCGGCCTGCTCGCTCGCCTCCTCGGCGACCACGTCTCGCCCCGCCTCTACCTCGGCGGCGCGATCGCCCTGCTCGGCACGATCGTGATGGTCGCCAGCCCCGAAGCCCTCGCCGGCGGCAGCCTCCTCGGCGACGCCCTCGCCCTCTCCGGCGCCATCACGGCCGCCCTCTACCTGGCCATCGGCCGCCACGTGCACGCGCGCATGGGCGAAGCCCTGCCGCTGCCCGCCTACCTCGCCCTCGTCAACCTCGTCGCCGCCCTCGGCCTGTGGCTCTTCGTCGCCCTGCGCGGCCTGACCCTCGAAGTCCCCGACGCCCACCCGAGCGACTGGTCCGCCATCCTCTTCCTCGGCCTCGTCCCCGGCGTGATCGGCCACGGCCTCCTCAACTGGGCCGTCCGCCGCACCCCCGTCCACACCGTCGCCCTAGCGAGCCTGCTCGAACCCTTCGGCGCCGCGATGCTGGCCTGGCTGTTTCTGGCCGAACCCGTCGGCCCCCGCGAAGCCCTGGGCGCCACGATCCTCCTGCTCGGCGTAGCCCTCGGCCTCCCAAAAAAACCCTGACCCCCACTCCCACTCCCACTCCCTCTCACCCTCTCTCCCTCTCCCCGATCGACCACCCGAGGGCCCCACGTCCAATTTCTCGAAGAGCCCCCGAAGCCAATCCGCTCCGATCTGCAGGCGACGGCGCAGACCTTCGCGAACCCGGGCGGCGGGGAATATCGAGGGTCCGTCCGAGGCGGACATTGGCACCGCAACCCGAGTGGGGGAGCCGAGCGTCGGGCCCTCGATATTCCCCGTGAAGCCCCCCACTTCGAGCAACCGATCACCCGCGAAGGATCCGGATTTCCGGATCTCCGGATCCGAAATCCCGACTCACGAAACCATCAAGAAAATTTCCCCCGCCCCTCGGCCTCCCACCATTCGACCCACTTGCTCAGCCCAATCTCCCGCTCCTGCTTGGTCCCCGCCGCCGGGAACATGATCCGCTGCCCGGTGATCCGACGCAGCTCGTCGGCCGCCCAGCGCCGGACCGAGAGATCCTTGTGGCTCAAGCTCGACATGATCCACTCGACCCGATGGTGGTGCGCGTTGTCGGCGTACCAAGACTTCCAGCGGTGCGGCTTGAGCCCGAGCTGCTGGCCGGTGATCGAGCACAACGACTCGAGCGCGGACTCTTGGATGTAGCGCTCCTTGCTCGAGAGCAGCTCGATCAACTTGGGCACGGCTTGGATGTCGCGCAGGGTCCCGACCGCGCGGGTCGAGTGGAGCTGGCGGGTGCGGTTGGGGCTGTCGAGCTCGCGGCGGATCTGGCCGACGGCGGTGTCGAAGCCGGCGTCGGCCGAGTAGGTCTCGAGCACGCGCATGGCGATCGCCCGGACGTCGGCGTCGGGGTCGAAGGCGAGCTCGCCGAGCAGCGGCACCGCTCGCTCGTCGCGGAGCTCTTGGAACACGAACGCGGTGTAGAAGCGGGTGTTCGGGTTGGGGTGGTCCATCACCTCGACGAGGTAGGGACCGAGATCGCGGCCGAGCTCGAGCGCGACGCGGATCAGCGCGCCGTGGGCCGGCAGCGGCGGCAGGGTGTCGAGGTCGCGGCGATGCACGTCGAGCTCGCCCGGGAATTGCTTGGCGATCCGCTCGAGGGCCGGCTTGCCGAGCTCGCGCAAGTGGGCGATCGCCGAGCTGCCTCCACGCAGCGCGGCCGCGATCGCCGAGTCGATCTCGGCGCTGGCGGGAGCCGAGCGCGGACGATCTTCTTCGTCGAGCTCGATCCGACCCCGGATGCTCCCGCTATCGCCGGTCTTGGCCACGCCGAGCGGGGCCGAGAGCGCGGTCAGGCCCGGCTGCACGGGCGCCGCTTCGGGCTGGGCTTGCTCGGGTTGTTCGAGCGCGGTCTCGTCGTCGTCGTCGATCGGCATCGGTCCGAGATCGGCGACCGGATGCGAGGCCGACCCGAGCCGCTGGAGGCGAACGGGCGGCTTGGCCAGCTCGGGCTCGGCCGGCTTGCTCGGCGCTGCGATCAACGAGGGCAGCGAAGTCGTCGGCGGAGTCGTCGGCGGAGTCGGAGTCGGAGTCGCGCTCGGGACCGGGATGCTCGGCGGACGACCAGGAATGGGCGGCGGCGTGAACAGAGGTCCGCTCGAGGGCCGTGAAGTCAGCCCAGGCAAGCTCGGCGGCGAGAAGAGCGGTCCGCTGGTCGGTGGCTTGATCGGCGGGATCGCGGACGCGGAGCTCGGGGGCGGAGGGGATGCGGGGGGGGATGCGGGGGTGGGCGGAGGCGGAGGGGATGCCGGGGGAGCGGGCAGCGAGGCGGGTCGAGCCGCGGGCGTCGAGGCTGGCGTCGGCGCGGGCGTCGAGGCTGGCGTCGGCACAGGTGTCGGCGCAGACGCAGGCTTGGGCGGCGGCGCCTCGCCCGAGCGGAGCCGCAGCAACACACCCTCGAGCGTGCGTCCGGCCAGCTCGCACAGCTCGTAGGCCGCGTCGACCTCGTCGACGCTGAAGTGACCACCCGCGCGATCGATGTAGATCATCAGGACCGGGTGGGCCTGCACGCGGACCGGCAAGAACAAGCAGGGGACCGGCGACTCTTGCCCGACGGTCATGCGCAGGTCGAGATCGGTGACCATGTCGAGCGCCTCGCGGCCCTCGATCGCGGCCTCGATCGCCGGGCTGATCTCGACCAGCTGATCGGTGAGGTCGGCGATCTCGCCCGGGCTAGCGAGGCCGCGCAGACCTTCGCGCTTGATCCCGAACAGGCCGACGCGGCGGCTGAGCACCATCGCGGCGCGGACCAGCGCGTCGGTGGCTTGATCGCGGCCGGTCGCGTCTTCGAGCGCGCTGCGAGGCCCCGCCAAGCGCTCTTGCAGCTCGTTGAGCTGCGGCGCAGGGATGGGCGGCGCGCTGGTTCGGGGCTCGGCGCCGCGAGTCGCGACGTTGCGCGGGGCCGGGACCGCGTCGTCGTCATCGAGACCGGCCAGCGGATCGACGAAGCCATCGTCGTCCTCGGGCGGGAGCGGAGCGGGAGTCTGCGTGCGCGTCGTCGCGACCGGAGTCTGTGCAATCGGAGTCGGCGGCGCGGCCTCGGGCTTCGGCGCGGTCTCGGGCTTCGGCGCGGGGCTGGCCGCCACCGGCGTGTCTTCGTCGTCGACCGGCAGGCCGTACAAGAAGGTCGGACTCCGACCGCTCGGCTTGGTCTCGCTCGACTTGTTGTCCGCCAGCTTGGGCTCGGCCGGCTTGCGCTGCGAGAGCTCCTGCGGCGGCGGCATCGTGTAGGGGGCCGTCGTGGGCGCCGTCATCCAGGGCGCCGCGGTCGGCCGATCGATCCGCGGGGCATCGGGGTCGCGCTCGGGCGCGGGCGCTTGGATCCGACGAAGCCGGTGGATCCAAGTCAGCGCCAGCACGGCGTATCGCTGGGGCATCACCGAGCCGGTTCGCTCGGCCGCGAGCTTGGCCAGGCAGGCCTCGCAGGTGACGAAGACCTCGACATGCTCGACCGAGCGCTCGAGCAGCGCGCGGCGATCGTCGGGGATCTCGGGGTGGATCGCGACTTGGATGCGGCCGTGGTGGCGGCGCAGCGGCATCGCCCAGCCGAGGTCGACGAGCTCGCGCGGGAGCAGGTCCCACGGTCGCTCGGGTCCGGGCTCGAGCACGCCGATCGGCACGCTGGCGCAGCGGTTGGCCAAGGCCAGCTGGGCGTCGAGGTCGACGGGCTCGATCAGGTCGAGCTCGAGCAGCACGGTGTCGAGCGAGCCACCGTAGATCTGTTGGCGGCGGGTGGCGGACTCGAGCGCGTGCTCGTCGACCGCCCCGGACTCGCGAAGCTGGCGCAGCAACTGACTCACGCGGACCTCACGACGTAGGTGCCCGCCACGTGATCGTGGAAGGCTCGCTTCTCGCTGTCGAACGCGATCCAGACTAGACCGAGCGCGGCCGCGAGGGTGCCGGCGACCTGGGCCAGCGAGCGCAGGATCGCGATCGCCAAGCCCGGCTGCACGCCGTGACGATCGACGATCCGCATGGCCAGCAAGCGCTGACCGAACGTGCGACCAGTCCAGAACACCATGAACAGGTAGTAGAGGCCGAACATGACCAAAAAGGGACCTGCGCGACCCAGCAGCAGGTCGAAGTCGGTGCTCGCCAGCGTCAGCCAGCGATCGAGCCCGCGCGCACCGGCGGCGAGCGGAAGTGGATCGATCAGGTGATCGAGGCCCCAGGCGATCGGGCCGGCCGTGACCGCGAGCAGCAGCAGGTCGACGAGCGCCGCGGCGCCGCGACGCCACAACCCGGCGATCTCGATCGGCACGAGCGGTCGCTCGCACTCGGGGCAGCGGGCCTCGGGATCGGCCGCCAGCTCGCGCGGCAGCTCGGCGTCGCAGTGGGGGCAGGGCATCGCGCGGCGACGGATTGGGATCCGGCGAGGCTTGCTCGACGCGAGCATCGACTCGCTCGACTTGTCCGCGCTCGACTTGTCCGCGCTCGAGTTGGCCGCGCTCGACTTGGAGAGAGTCGGAGCCTTGGGCGGCGGCGGCGGGGCCGACGTGGTCGACGACGCTGACGCGCTCGAGTCCAGCTCGATCGCGGGTGGGTCCGGGTCGAGCCGGCGCTGCTCGGGCGCGTTGCCTGCGTCGCTCATCGTCGTCCTTGCTGACGCCCTTCGTTCGCGCGGCAGCATGGCGGAGCCGCGCGAGCTCGCCAGGGTGCCTCCGGCGGTCGGGACACTATCACTCTCGGGCGTCCAGCGCATCGGCCCGGCCCTCGCCGGCCGCGGCTCGAGCCCAGGCCCGGGCCAGCAAGGCCACGGCGGCGGTCGGCGTGCGCAGGATCCACGGGCCGAGCGACACGGCCCGCAGCCCCGCGGCGGCGATCTGCTCGGCCTCCGCGGCCGTGAACCCGCCCTCCGGCCCGACCAAGAGTCGGAGCCCGCCCTCGACCTCGACGATCGCTCCCGGCGAGCCGGACAGCTCCTCCCACGCGAACCAGCCCGGCAGCTCGGCCCGGTGTTCGAGCGCCCGCGCGAGCGGCCAGGGTTCGTCGAGGCCGCGGATCGAGGGCGCGCGTGCTCGGCCGCACTGACGCTGGGCCGCTCGAAGGACCCGCTCGACCCTCGCCGCCGCCGGGGCCCGGCCCTGGCTGCGAGCGCAGCGGACCAGCACGATCTCGCTGGCCCCCGCCTCGCTCGCGCCGGTCAGGGCCTCGAGCGTCGCCGCCGGATCCGGGAGTCCGAGCAAGAGCACCCGCTCGTCGGGCTCCGGCCGCGGCAAGAGATCGCCGACGCAGACCTCGACGCGTCGACCGACCCGGACCAACGTCGCGTCGCGGATCCCTCCGCGCGGATCGATCAGCTCGAAGCGCTCGCCGACGCGAACGCGGCGGACCTTGATCAAGTAGTGCGACTCTTCGTCGTCGAGCTCGATCGTCGCGCCGCCAACCAGCTCGGCGCCCGCGGGCGTCGGCGCGAACGCTCGCGTGCTCACGGGGCCTCGCGCTCGAGCACCAGCGCGACCCAGTCGTTCTCGCGCGGCCGGCTGGTCTCGCGCAGGCTCGGATAGGCCGCTCGGACCTCGTCGCCTTCCTCGATCAAGATGCCCGAGAGCACCGCCGTGCCGCCCGGCGCGAGCAGGTCGAGGATGTCGGCGGCGCAGGGGATCAGCACCGAGGGCCGGATGTTGCCCAGCACCAGCGCGTGCGGACCATCCAGCATCCGCCGCGTGTCGCCCTCGCCGAGCAAGACCTCGCGGGTCTCGATCCGCTCGGCCAAGTCGTTGAGCGCCGCGTTCTCGCGCGCCGTCTCGGTCGCCTCGGGATCGTGGTCGACCAGCAGCACGTGCTCGAGCTCGGGGAAGAGGCGCAGCGCCGCGAGCCCGAGGATGCCCGAGCCACAGCCGAGGTCGATCAGCGAGCGCGGCGCGAGCCGCTGGGTCGCCGCGAGCTCGACCAGCGCTTGCAAGCACAGCCGCGTGCTCTCGTGCAGCCCGGTCCCGAACGCGCGACCCGGATCGAGGACCAGCTCGGCCTGCGGATCATCGTCGGTCCGCGCGATCCAGCTCGGCCGGATCAACAGCGAACGCGAGCCATCGGCCGAGACGAAGCGCAGCGGTCGGTAGTAGCGCTTCCACGCGTCGCGCCAGTCGTCGCCCTCGTGATCGGCCGACTCGACCTCGACCTCGAGCCCATGCTCGCGCGCCAGCCCCAGCGCCAGCCCCTCGACCCTCGAGCGGTCGGCAGGCGTCGTGTAGGCGATCAGCTCGGGCACCTCGACCGCACGAAAGTCCGGCCCCTCGGCGATGGTGAAAGGATCGCGGGTCTCGACCCCACCGACCTCGTCGTGATCGGCGAGCCGCATCGCAACCCCTTCGAGCCGATCGATCGCCTCGAGCACCTGCTCGCGCTCTGCTCCGCAGCCGCGCACCACGAGTCGAACCGTCGCCCAGGTTGTGTCGCTCACCGGCCACTACCTAGCACAATCGCGACGGTCGTCTGAATTCGCTTGGGAAGCGCTCCGCGAGGGTGGTAAGCCCGATCGAGGCGAAGATGGCGTCGGCGTTTACAGGTGTGAAGGTGTTCTCCGCAACCAAAGCGCGCGAGCGCGAAGCGATCAGCGATCGCATCAACGAGTGGCTCGACGACAACGTCGCCGAGATCGACATCGTCGACAAGATCGTCACGCAGAGCTCGGACCGCGAGTTCCACTGCCTGACCATCACGATCTTCTACAGGGCCAAGGAACCGGCCTAGCGCCGAAGCGAAGGCGTTGCGGTCGGCACGAAGGCGTCCTCGACGCGTCGCGCCGTAGCCAAGGCTGTGTGCCAAGCGGACGTCAGTTGAAGGCTCAGTTGCGGCGAGATCAACACGTCGGGCTCCGTGACGTCCTCCCGTCGATGCTGGGCTAAGCATCTCGTTCTGCCTTGATCGATCTCGCCGGCTCGCATCCGGTGAGATTCCGCACCGATCGACCCTCGGCGCCGAACGACCTGAAAGGATGCTCGAAACCCGGTCCAGGTCTGATACTTCATTTGCGCGCAACGCCACCCTTGCGGCGAAGGCCCAATCCATGGAGGTACAAATCAGGGACGTCGAAAATTTCGTTGGCTCGCCGGCGGATGACGCCGAGGTTGACGAGGTTTTCGAGTAGTTCCTCAGCGTCCGCGCCAGGAGGACGAGCGCCCCCGAGGGACCACTCTCCATCGAAATCTACTTTGAGAAGTTTGACAAGCTCCCTTTTTGTCCAAGGGACTTCTCGGTCTTTCTGGAGCCTCTCTGCCAGACCCTTGAGCCACGGTAGCTCATGGGTCCGAGCTTGGTTCACATACTCTGTCGACACTTCGTCGAGAGCATTCCGGATAGAGATGTGATGCAAGAGGTGGGCCCCAGTCGCCCGTGGCTGATGGGCCTCGATCGTCGCCGCGTGCTCAATCAACATCACCAGCGATCGAGGAAGCGCCGTTCCGTTCCCGTCACGTAGATGATCGAGGATCCAACGAAAGGACTTGCCTTTGCCAGCATTTGCACCCATGAATTCGGAAATCAACCGAGCAACAAACGGCTTGGCCTCATCTGCGTTGCTCAAGATAGGGATGGAGCCAAGATCAGGATCCGACTGTTGCTTCTTGACGGTTTTTGAGAAGTACTCGCGGAGCAGATAGTTGCCCTCGTTGTCTGTCTTGTTGATGACTTGCTTAATTAGGGCAGCGTAAAGATGCTTGTCGCTCCACTGAAGCTCGACACGATTCCCCGCCAATTTTGCAACGTCCGCTCCAGCAACGTTGCGGTGGTGCTTGTAAAAATCGGAGCGAAGAAAAATCTTGGGCCGAATGCGCCTCCATCGCCGAGAATAGGCCGCCCAGAAACTCACCAATCCCCGAATGGCAAAACCCATCGCTTCCCAATCGTCGGCGACAAGTGTGTCTAGTTCATCGTACGCGACGAAGAGCCATTCGTCCGAACTTGCGAGTCGAGTGTCAAGGGCGTCAAGCGCCGCGGTCACCGAGACCTCGTTGTCCTGATAGGTCCGAAGCACGGAAAGGGCATCGACCCCTCGTGCGTCGAGTACCTTCGACGTTTCATTCTTTTCGTCATGGAGAAGATGGCCTCGAATAGTTCGAAGCAAATAGGCCAACCAGACTCCAATGCCATCCTCAGTGTGGCTAGTGGATTTGCGAAATAGCGTCCGCCAGCCGCCATGGTCAGGGCCCTCCATTCCGAGGGGCCATGCCTCAACCCAATTGATCGTGCCTTTCGGTACTCGAATCGTCGGTGACTGGCGAATGAGCGCATCACGGACTTCCGGCTTTTGCAAAGCGTTCTTCAGTTGTGTCTTACCGGAACCCCGGTCGCCAACTACCAATACGACTTCTGCCTCAAGAGCCCTCAAGTGCTCCTGAATCGGCATGATGACGCTGGGGTCGGTGTTCTCCGCGTGACTGGCGCGGAGACTTAGCGCTTGGACGAGCGCCTGCCTTTTCTCTTGCGTAAGACTAGACATCTAGAACATCCTCCGACGAGAGATCATTACTCATTTGGAGGCGGTCGTCCAATCGAGAATGGAAATGTGTGTACTCCGAATCGTTGGCGAGCAAGTCGGCGACTTGGTGAATTGTTGCGAAATGCGCAAGTCGTGCACGGTATGAAACTGGGATTGGCATATGAGGTGCGCTTTCTGTTTCGAGATCAGCGAGCGACCAATTGGAGAAGTCCTCAGAAGACTCTCGGGCATAGTAACCATTGCGGAATATCTCCTCAACTCGAGCCGAGAAGATCTCTTGAGCGACCTTGGCGGCGTCGACGTTCTCCGGGACCAACGCTTGGACCACGACACACTCGCCTTGGTCGCGGCCGTGTTCTGCTTGAGAGAGCCCGAGATGGCGAACAACCCTTTCGAGGCCCTGCATGCTTTGTTCGGAGGCCGTGGCGATCAGTACGTGAAGATGGGCAATGCCCGAAAGCAACAGTCCTGCACTGGAAGCGAGTCCTGCACGACCGTCAATCAGGATTATGTCAGGATTGCGGCATTTGATCGAGTTGAGGAAATGCGAAAATGGATGTGCAGTGATCTTTGAATTGACATCAAGATCAACGCGCGCCAACTTAGGGAGATATTCGTCGTTCAGTTGCCCTGTTGGAAAAACTTCGATCCGCCCGTCTCCTGTGAGGTCGGGTTGTGCACAAAGATGGAAGTAGTCATCGAGCGGCTGAGT
>JAMHUH010000174.1:0-11251 GCA_035904925.1 Nannocystaceae bacterium | reverse complement strand
ACGCTGAGCGTGCCGACGCCGGTGCGATCGGACTTCTCCATGCCCTCGTCGAGGATCCGCTGCACGAGGTCGAGGTAGGGACGCACGGCGGGAGCTTACGCGGACGCAGACGGCGGACGCCACGCGAAGTGAGGCTGGTGACTGGAGAATGCTCCACTGACGCCCCGCGGTTTTTTCGCTGGTATCTCGCAATTGAACTCCACGGCCGGTGGTGCGCGCGATAGCGTTCGTGCGAGTGGAACGCATCACGTTGTTTGGCAAGGGTGGGATCGGCAAATCGACGATCGCTTGTGGCATCACCGCTAGCTTGGCCGCGAGCGGTCGTCGCGTGCTGCACGTCGGCTGCGATCCCAAGCACGACTCGACCGCGGCGCTGCTCGGCGGCCAGATGATCGAGCCCGTCATCGATCGGATCTCGACGGTCAAGGGCGTGCGCATCGACGACATCGTGGTTCGCTCCTCGCTGGGGATCGACTGCGTCGAGGCTGGAGGCCCGGCCGCGGGCGTCGGCTGTGGTGGGCGCGGGATCACGCGGATGCTCGAGATCTTCGACGAGGCGGGCCTGCTCGCGCCCGATCGCTACGACCTCGCGCTCTACGATGTGCTCGGCGACGTCGTCTGCGGCGGCTTCGCGGCCCCGCTGCGGCGAGGCATCGGCGAGAAGGTCGTGATCGTCACCTCCGAAGAGCTGATGTCGCTCTACGCGGCCAACAACATCGCGCGGGCGGTCGTGCACTACGCCAGCAACGGGATCGCGCTGGCGGGGTTGGTCGTCAACCTCAAGGATCCCGACGCCGATCGCCACGTGGTCGAGCGCTTCGCCGAGCGGATCAACACCAAGATATTGGCCTGGGTGACCCGCGATCCGCTGATTCGCAAGGCCGAGTACGAGCGCACGACGGTGACCGAGATGGCCCCCTTGTCGGCGATCGCCACCAACTTTCGCGAGCTCGCCGAGCACCTCTACGCGCTCGATGTCCGGGGCACGCCGCTGCCGACCCCGATGGAAGAGTCGCAGTTCTACACGGCCGCGCGGACCCGCTTTCGCGCCGACGTGAAGGTCGAGGCGCCGCCGGCCCCGACCCCGAAGCCGGCACCCGAGCAGGCCGAGGTCCGGCCGGCCTCGCTCACGCGTGGGCCCAAGGTCGCCGCGGCTCGCCAGCGCAAGCAGGTCGAGACCGAGCGCTACGTGCACGAGCTGCGGGCGGGCGCGCGGGCGGTTCGGCTCGGCCTGGTCGGCGCCGACGAAGCGTTGCGTCGGCTCCAAGCCGCGTTCCCCGACCTCGCCCAGGGCCTGCGGCGCGAGGAGCTGCTGACATGACCAGCAGCCTCTTCCCCGAGCTCGAGTCCTTGTCCGAGCTCGAGACCAGCGACGAACACGAGCCGAATTGGTCGGCCGCGACGCGCGAGCTCTTCGCTCGCTTGGCGGGCGGCGTGCGCTCGGCCGACGCGATCGAGCCCCGTGATTCGGTCTTCCAAGAGCATCGCATGCGCGAGTCGGGTCCCGGCATCGCGGCCAGCGTCGAGGTCACCCGCCGCTTCGAACAGGCGCTCGGGATGCCCGGCATGCTGCGCTCGCTCAAGCGGGTCGAGGGCAGCTCGATCGAGTTCGTGGCCGAGATCGAGGGCCAGCTGGTCACCGGCGGTTTCGTCGACGCGGGCGAGTCTGCGTGGCGCAAGGGCAAGACCTTCGGAATCACCTACCGCGACGAGCTGCATCCCGTGCTCGCGCGCGCGCTGGTCCGATTCTTGGTCCGCTACGACGGGGTCGACTTCGCCAAGATCCTCGGCTTGATCGAGCCCGAGCCGGCCGACCTCCACATGCTCGCGACCGACTACCACGAGTCGGTGCTCTACTCGTACGCGCCGAGCAACGGCTGGCGGCGTTTCTTCGAAGGCACCGAGCTCTATCGCGGGACCTGTGGCGGACATCAGGGCAAGGTCGCGGTGATCGACCACACCGACCTCGAGTGTTCCTACAATCAAGTGCCCTACGAGGAGTCGCTGCCGAGCTTCTTCAACATTCCGGCGATCGAGAATCAGCATGTCGTCGGCCAGGCCGGGTCGGAGTCGATCAATCTGCTGACCGACATCCAAGATCGCGACGTGATCACGGGCGCCGACGTGCTGCTCGACCGCGCGCTCGAGAGCCTCGTCGACCACCCGAACCGACCCGAGCTGGTCATCGTCCAAGCCGGTTGCCTGCCCGAGGTCACGGGTGACGACCTCCAGGCCTCGGTCGCGCGGACCAGCGCACGCCTGCGCTTGCCGGTCGTCGTCGTCGGCCAGCACAACGATCCGGTCGGGGCCTCGCTCGGGCAGCTGGTCGAGCGCGAGACCGTCGATCCCGAGCGCAAGCTCGAGCCCGACACGGTCATGTTCCTCGGCTTGCCGGCCTTTCGCGGACGCGGAGCGATCTTCGAGCTCTTCGAGCGGGCGGGGATCCGGGTCGCGGGCACGCTCTTGCCCGACTTCACGCCCGAGGTCGTCGCGCGCCTGGCCAAGGTCTCGCTCTTCGTCTTGCATCCTTGGGCCCGCTACGAGGTCTCGGCGGCTCGGCTCGCGGCTCGCCACGCGCCTGCTCGCGCACTCGCCCCGGGCTCGCCCTTCGGTCTGCGTGGCACTCGGCGCTGGATGTTGGCGATCGCCGACGCGCTCGGTCGCCGCGCGCAGATGAGCGCCGTGATCGACGAGGTGTGGCCCGAGCTGGCGCCGCGCTGGGCCAGCTTGCAGGCGCGCGCGCGTCGGCATCGGCTCGGCTTCGTCGTCGAGCAGCCGAGCTGGCAGCTCGCGCTCTCCGCCTCGCGCTGCTTCGGCGTGCCTTTGGTCGAGCTGCTCAGCGAGATGGGCTTCGGCGTCGACATCCTGGCCTTCGCGGGCACGGTCGCGGTCGCCGAGCAACGCTTCGATGGCGTCCGCGTGCGTGGCTATCGTGAATGTGGCGAGCTCGCCGAGCTGCTCGCCGCGGACGAGGTCTCGGCCTGGTACAGCGAGCTGCACTACGATCGCCGGCTGACCCGGAGCGGCAAGAATTCCTTCTCGCTTCGGCAGATCTACATGGGCCTGCCGGGCGCAGTCGAATCGCTGGCCGAGCTGCTCGCGCTGGTCGAGCTGCCCTTCTATCGTCGCTACGGTCGCTACCTCGGCGCGGCCTTTCCCGAGCTCGCCGACCGCGAGCACCGACTCGCCGAGCGCGAGCATGGAGGCCCGCGATGACCTTCGACGGCGCACACGAGCCCGCGCAGACGCTCGAGGTCCTGGACCACGAGCGCTACTCGCTGCCCTTCCGCTTGCCCTTTCACCTCGGCCTCTACCTGGCGATCAACGCGATCCCAGGCTGCTTCGCGGTCATCGACGGGCCCGACTGCCTCTACCGCAAGGGCGAGTGGGTCCACGGTCGCCATGACCTGTGCTCGACCTTGCTCGACGCGGGCGGTCGGCATCGGATCGTCCCGACCTTCCTGCACTCGGGCGAGGTCATCAAGAACCAGGGCGACGAGGTGGTCAAGCGCCTGCGCCGGGTCGCTCAGCTCGCCGAGGCCGATCTGATCCTGGTCAACACGATGCCGCACGTGCAGATCATCGGCACGCAGTACGACAAGCTGATCTCCGAGGTCGAGGGCGAGCTGCGTCAGCCGATCTACGAGGTCCCCAGCCGCGCGCTCGAGGGTGACTGGCTCGACGGCTACGCCGAGGTCCTGGCCACGCTGGCCCGGCGGATCCCCCTGCGCGGGGCCCTGCGTCCCGGCACGGTCGCGATCGTCGGCAACCTGATGGAGCGCAACGAGGGCGACGGGCGGGCCAACGTCGACGAGCTCGAGCGGATGATCCGTGGGCTCGGGCTCGAGCCGATCTCGACCTGGCTGAGCGGGCGGCCCTTCGCTCACCTGTGCGAGGCCAGCGAGGCCGAGCTGATCGTCGCGTTACCGCATGGGATCGAGGCCGCGCGAAGCTTGGCCAAGCGGACGGGCGCGCGCCTGATCGAGGTCCCGCTGCCCTTCGGCCTCCCCGCGACCTTGCGAATGCTGCGAACGCTGGGCCGCGCGAGTGGCCGCGAGGCCGAGGCCGAACGCTTCATCGCCGCCGAGCTTCGCCACACCCTGCCAGCCTTCGAGTGGCTGATCCCGACCATCCTGCTCGGTCGCAAGCTGGCCTTCTCGGGCGACCCCATGCTCTTCGATGGACTCTTGCTCGGCGTGCGCGAGCTCGGCATGGACGTGGTCCACCTCAGCGCGTCGGCGCGTCGACCGACCTACGGCGTGGACCTCGATCCCGAGGTCCACGGTCGCTTGCCGCCGGTCTACTTCGCGCCGCCCGAGACGACGCTCAGTCGCGCGTTGGACGAGGTGCACGGTCGATTCGACGTGATGATCGCCAACAGCGAATCCAAGGGGCAGGGCAGGGCCGGGCGGCTCGAGTTCGGCTTCCCCAACTTCTTTCGTCACGCGCTCTTCGAGAGCCCCTACTTGGGTGTGCGAGGCTGGGCGTGGTTCATCGAGCAGATCGCGGCGATCATCGGCGCCTCGATCCGGGGCTGAACCGGCCGCACTAGCGATGTTCGGCGAGCCAGTCGTCGCAGGCACGGACTTCATTCGAATCGTCGACTCCGAGGAAGCCCTCGCGGGCGCGCTCGACCAGCGCGCGTCCGCGGGCCCGGTCGCGGCCCGCCTTGGTCGGCGCGTCCCACAACGCCTCGCCAAACGAGCGGCGGAGGCGAGCGAGATCGCGGGCCCAACCCACTTCGTCCTGCTCGAGCAGCGCGAGCCCGCGCTCGAACGCCGCGAGCCCGGCAGCAACCTCGCCCGCCTCGACCGAGATGATCCCGAGCCGCCACAGGATCGGTCCGTTCTCGGTGCTCTCGCGGCCGAGCGCGAGCTCGTTGATCGCCAGCGCTCGCCGGACATCCTCGAGGGCCTGCTCGTACTGCCCGAGCGCCGCCCGGGTTCGTCCGAGGTTGACGATCTTGCCGACCAGGCTCGGGTGCTGCGGGCCCAAGATCCGCTCCTCGATCTCGATCGAGAGCTCGAGCCGCTTGGCACAGCCCGGGATGTCACCCTCGAAGTAGAGCAAGATCGCGATGTTGTTGTGCGCCGCGGCGACCTCCTTGCTGTCGGTCCCGATCAACTCGACGAAGACCTCGAGCGCGCGCTCGTAGAGCTCGCGGGCCTTGGCGTAGTCCCCGAGCCCGCGGTACGCGAGCCCGAGGTTGTTGATCGTGTCGGCCTCCAGCCAGCGCGAGATGTTCGGCGTAGTCTCGACGAGCGTGGTCGCCCGCTCGAGGTAGGTCTTGGCCTCCTCGTTGCGGCCCTGGTCGAAGCGCAGCGTCCCGAGCAAATTGAGCGTGCGGATCAGGTCGGGGCGCGAGAGCTCGTCGAGCTCGAAGATCGCCATGGCTTGCTCGAAGAGCAGGGTCGCCTCCTCGCGCTCGCCGAGCTCGACCCGAATCTCGGCGACGCTCGACAAGCTCCGACCGACCCGGGGATGGTCGGGACCGAAGCTCCTGCGAAAGAGCGCCAGCGCCTCGAGCTCGAGCTCGAGCGCAGCGGCGTAGTCGGCCTTGGCTCCGTGGATCGTGGCCAGCTCGTGCAGCGCGTCGCCGACCCGCGGGTGCTCGGGCCCGAACACCTGCTCGAGCCCGGCCCGGGCCTGCTCGGCATGCGCGAGCGCGGCCTCGAAGGCATGGGCAGTGAGCTCGACCGAGGCGAGCGCAGCCTCGATCTCGCTGCGCAGGAGCCCGTGCGGATCGCTGGTGTGAACTCGAGCGACCTCGGCGTTCTCGAGCCAGAGCCGGGCCTCGGTGCTGCGCAGCGGTTGGCCGGCGAGGATCGAGCCGACCAGGATCGCCGCGCTCGAAGCCTCGGCCCACAGACCCGCGCGGGCGGCCTCGCCATAGGCCGCAGCGGCCCGCGACTCGGCCTCCTCGATCGCACCCGTGAGCCGCAAGAGCCGGGCCTCGACTTGCTGAGCACGGATCGCCAGCGGCAGCCATGGCAGCGCTCGAGCGTCGCGTTCGATCCCGCGGGCGATCGCCAGCGGGCTGTCCTCGCCCGCGCCGAGGCTCTCGCTCCCGTCGACGCGGGTCGCCAGCGTCAGCCGATCTTGCAGGGCCAACACCTTCGGGCGCAGCTCGGAATCCGGCGGCGCGCCCATGCTGTCGAGCACGCGCAAGTCGGTACATGCGTCGGGGGACTCGAGCGCCGCCGCCGACTCGACCGCGTACTGGACATCGAGCCCCTCGGCGTGGCTGAGCCGCTCGATCAACGAGGCCAGCGCGCTGCGCCGCTGCTCGAGGCACCAGCTCGCTCGCTCCTGCGTGTCGGCGTCCCAGCGCCGCTCGACGCTCGCCGCGGTGCAGGCCGCTTCGGCCTGGGTCGCCCAGCTGGGCGAGTAGCCGTCGAGCCAGGGCCGGACACGCTCGACGCTCGTCGCCGCGTAGCTGAGCTCGGTCGCGAGCATCCCGGCCTCGAGCGCGGCTTGGGTCTGCGGGTTCCATAGATCGTCGACGACCTCGCCCGCGGCCACGCAGGCACGTTCTCGTCGGGCGAGGTCGCCTCGCTGCGCGCCGAAGAGCGCGAGCCCAGCCAAGGCCAGCCCGACCCCGAGCGCCCCGTAGCGTCGCCGTCGTCGTCGCAGCTCGTGGGTTCCGAGCACCGCGAGCAGCTCGTCCATGTTGGCGAAGCGATCGCGGGTCGAATGGGCGAGGCCACGCAGGACCACCGCCCGCAGCCAGCCCGGCACCTCGATGTCGCGCGGCGGATCCTCGAGCTTGCCCTCGATCACCGCCGTGCACAGCTCGAGCACCGAATTGCCCGAGAAGGGTCGCACCCCATAGAGCGCCTCGTGCAGCGTCACGCAAAAGCCGAATTGATCGCTGCGGGCCGTCGCGCGAATCCCCGCGAATTGCTCGGGCGCCATATAAGCCGGCGTGCCCAGCATCGCCCCGGCTTGGGTCAGCTCGTGGGTCTGGGCCTGGTTGTTGACGATCGAGTCGCGCAGCTCGGCCAGCGCCTCGGGGATCTCGTGCACGGCCGACACCTCCGGCCCTTCGTCGGCGTCGCCATCGAGACGCGCGAGCCCGAAGTCCATCACCCGCACGCGCCCATCGGCCCCAATCATCACGTTGCCTGGCTTGACGTCGCGATGCACGAGCCCGACCGCATGAACCGCGGCCAAGCCCGCCCCGAAGGCCTCGAACACCGGCACCACCTCGCGCCAGTGCCGAGGCCGACCACCCTCGCGCATCCACTCGCCGAGCGTCTCGCCCTCGACGAACTCCATCGCCACGAACATGCTGCCCTCGTGCACGATCACGTCGTGGACCTTGACCACGTTGCGATGATCGAGCCTGGCGAGCGCCTGAGCCTCCCGCTCCAGCCGAATCCGCGCCGCCTCGAGGCTCCCGCCCGAGGGGTGGATGCGCTTGACCGCGACCTTGCGATCGAGGCGAGGATCATAGGCCGCCAGGACCTCGCCCATCGCCCCCGCGCCGAGTCGACCGAGCACGATGTAGCGACCGATCGTCGTCGGCGTCTCGTGGTCCGGATCTGGCTTGGGATCGCGCGTGCGCCTTGCAGGCCGCGCGAAGCTGCCCGACGCCATCGTGTCGTCGACCACCGAGACCGCGCGCTCGTCGATGCTCGGGCTCGCATCGGCCGAGGTCGCGCTCATCGTCTCGTCGATCGAGGGCGCCCGGCGCAGGGTCGAGGCTGGCGACACGGGCCCAGCGATCGTCGCATCGACGCTCGGCGGGCCTGCGTTGCTCGGTACCACCTCGGCGATTCTCGCCGAACTTGGAAGGGCGAGCAACGAAGGCGAGTTCGAGCGAGCCTCAGACCAAAGCCGAGCGCTCACCCCAACCGCTGATCCGCAGCTCGTCCCGCGCTCGGGTGGCCGCGACGTAGAGCAGCCGCCGCTCGCCTTCGTCGTAGAGCGCCCGCGCAGCAGCGTCACGACTCGCATACGCAGCGTCGTGATAGGGCAGCGTCTGCGCTCGAACCCCAGCGAGGATCACCCGGGCGAATTCCAGCCCTTTGACGCGGTGCATGGTCGCGACCCGGACCTTGTCGTCGAGCACGTTGGGCATCGCGGTCTCGACCACGTGCACTTTCACGCCCTGCTCGGTCAGCGCGGCGGCGTACTCTTGCGCGAGCTTGCCGGTCCGGGCACACACGCATAGATCGGCCGGCTTGACCTCACCGGACTCGAGCCAGCTCTCGATCCACGCCACGATCTGGGCGACCTCGTCGGCCAGGGTGGCCAGCATCTGGACCTTGGGCAAGCTGCCCAGCCGCAGCGATCGCTCGCCCGCGAGGTTGTCTTTGCCCTCGTCGAGATCGTCGAATTCCATGCCCATCAGGCGAGCCACGGCCCAATTGCGGATTTGCTGGGTGGTCCGATAATTGACGCGAAGCTTGCGTGAACGACGACCCAAAACCGAGATTCCGCAGCTCGACAGCGACGCCTTGTGACCATAGATGCGCTGATGAGGATCGCCGACGACGAAGATGTCGTTGGGCCCCTCGGGCACGAGCGCCCGCAGCAACCTGAGGTCGGCGGCACGGAAATCTTGGACCTCGTCGGCGACCACGCTGACGTAGTCGCAGCTACCCCGGCCCAAGGCCAATCGGGCCTCGCGGACGATGTCGGCGAATTCACAGTGAGCGGTCGAATCGAGCGCGCGGCGATACTCGACGAAGACCTCCCAGACTTGTTTGCGTTGGGCGCGGCTGAGTCGTTGTCCGCGGCCAGAGCGACGCGCTCGCAGATAGCCTTCGAGGTTGATGACGTCCTGCGCCTGGACGACGCGCGACCACTCTTCGCGGTAGAAAATCTCGGCGAACTCGGGCTTGGACAGGCTGAGCGCGCTCTGCCAGGCGTCGCGGGTCTGCTTGTCGCGGGCGACGGCCGGCATCTTGATGCCGCGGGCGGTCAGAACGTCGCGGGCGACGTCCTGCAGGTGCTTGACCTCGATGCGCTCGAACTCGGGCCCGCACATGCGGCGCAGGTTGTCGCGAATGTCTTGGGCGAGGTTGGCGGTATAGGTGGTGAAGAGCAGGCGGTGTTGGGGCTGATTGAACACGTTGCGGGCGAGGTGCCGGATTCGGTGCATGGCAACCACGGTCTTGCCCGTGCCGGCGCCACCGAGCACCCGGGCCGAGCCCTTGCTGTCCATGGTGACCAGCTTGGCTTGCGAGGGGTGCAGGAAGATTCGCCACTGCTCCATCGGAGCGGCGAGCATGGCCGCGAGTTCGTCGTCGTCGACGACGAGCTTGAACTGGCGCTGGCTGCTGGGCCGCTCCAGGGCGCCAGCGAGGTCGCTGGTGTCGACCGCCTCGGCGGCGGCCAGCGCTGCCCCTCGCTCCTTGCGATCGAAGTCCTCCAAGACCTCGTCGACGCTGCTGCCGGCCGCGAGCATGTAGACCGAGTCGGCGGCCTCTTGCGGCAAGTAGGGACAGAGCCGGTCGAGGTCGGCGGCGGTGCGCAAGGCTCGAACCGCCGGCAGCAGCGGCTCGGGGACCCCGAGCAAGAGCAGGTCTTCGTCGAGGTGGCCGGCGAGCAGGTAGCCCTCGGCCACGACCTCGGGCTGCGACGCGACGACGCCGAGAGTTCGGGCCGCGTCTTCGCTCGAGGCCTCGCTGCCGACCGGTTCATAGACTTGGAAGGTGCCCGTGTAGCGGTTGACCTCGAACACCTTGTTCTCGGCCCAAGCCATGGCTTCGTCATGGTTGTCGACCCAGACCAGCAGGCAGACGTTGCCTTGATCCGGCTGGACGAGGACGACTCGATACTTGAGGTCGATTCGGGCGGTGCGGACCTTGGCGTCGCGCATGGCGTGCAGCGACTCGTAGTGGAGCGAGCCCTGATCGGGGTTGGCCCGAAAGCGATCGAGCCAGGTTCGGGTCTTCTTTTGGATGGGCTTGGGCAGCTGCGCGAAGGCCTTGAGAAAGTCGGCAGACATCGCGAGTTGAACTTCGTGGGTCACGGTCATGCTCGATCTCCTGGGTGCGAAGCGGCGCTGCGCAGCGCGGCGATGAGGGTCGTCGGGTCGACGTCGTCGGTGTCGAAGAGCAGCCAACCGTGGCGCTTGGCCAAGGCGATCTCGTGCTTGGTCGCGCCGGCTTGCAGGGCGACGCGCAGCTCGAGCCAGAGCACGTGAGCCTCTTCGACCCCGGTGAGCTCGCCGAGCTCGAAGGCGTCGATCTGCTCGGGCGCGGGAAGCCCTTCGTGATGCAGCGCCAGCCACAGCGCCTCGCCGCCAAACTCGTTCAGCAGCTCGAGGTAGTCGGCCGAGAGGCGCGGTGGGTCTTTGACCGGTGCGGGGGCCGGGGCTGGGCTGGGCGCGGGCGTCGACGCGACTTGGGCGGGCGCGACCGAGTCGGACACCAGGCGCTCGGTCGAGTTCACGACGACGCCGCCCTCGTGAAACTGCAGCAGGTTCCAAGCTTGCAAGAACCCACGCCACGCGGGCTCGAACTCGACGGCAGCGCGGCTGGCCTGGAGGTCGTCGAGGCGCAAGATGCAGCGCAGGGCCGCGATGCGCCCGGCCTTGAGCGAGGCCATGTCGATGTGAGAGGCGAGCGCGGCGTGGCCATTGCGGCGCAGGCCGGTGAAGATGGTGCCTTGCGGCGTGCCAGCGGCGACGAAGCTCGGCGCGAGCTTGGTGTCGGCGCGCTGCTCGAGCGCCGCGATCTCGGCCAGAACCTCGGGGCCGCGCGCGTGCTCGAGCTCGAGGCCCGAGGCCAGGGCACAGACCACGTTCTTCTTCCAACCATCGAGGTCGGGGTGCTCGAGCCAGCGCATCAGCAGCGTGAAGCTCTCGCGCGTGACCAGCTCGGCGTTGCCCGGCCCGGTGCTCTCGGGCCAGCGCTTGGCCATGTCGGCGAACCTCCGGCCGCGATTCTGCGCGAGCGAGACCAGCTTGGCGGACTCGGGCAGCGCTCGCGCTCGACCCTCGCCGAGCGCGACCTGGACGTCGTTGTAGGTCAGCGACCAGACCCAGTGGCGATCTTCGGGCGGCATCGAGTCGGAGACGCCGAGGATCGCGTTGCGCTTGTGGATGTCGTCCTCGATCCGCGCGCGCTGCTTGTCGGGCTCGGCATGGAAGGCGAAGCCGTCGGTGAACACCGCGATCTTGCGCAGGTCCGAGCGGCCGAGCGGGACGAACACGAAGTCGGGCCGACAGGGCTGCGCAAGCCCATCAGAGCGGCCCAGCGTGACCTGTGGGCGGAGCTCCCAGCTCAGCTTGTCGCTC
>JAMHUH010000173.1:0-5255 GCA_035904925.1 Nannocystaceae bacterium | reverse complement strand
CTCGGGACGCGGTTGACCAAGCAGTCGCATCAAGTCGGTGATGAACTGGGAGAAGGACACGGATGCCCGCGGAGCGAGCAGGTCTTCGGCTTCTCGAGCGGTGTCTTCATGCTCCGGGATGAAGTCGCGCGAGTGCAACCGAGTGTGGACGAAGATGGGTATCGGAAGCTGCTTGAGATACCGATCCATCACCGGCTTGACGACTCCCCAGTCGAGTCCACCATTTCCGCACCCGAGCTGTGGAAACGCGATGCTCGTAATGCCCTGCTGCTCGTAGGTGTCGACGAACTTTTGCAGACCGGATTCGATCCACTCGATGTGCGAGGGGTTGCGCCAGTGCTGCTTCGTGGGGAAGTTCAACACCCACTTGTGCGGACTCCGATAGAGGTAGAGCTTGCCGATCGTCAGCGTGCCAGCCTTGCAGTGCCGCTCATAGCGCGTGAACATCTCGGGGAATCGCCGCTTGAATTCGGCGGCGATCCCCTTGCCCATGACACCGACGGTGTTGACGGTGTTGACCAGCGTTTGCGCTGGTGACGCGAAGATGTCGTCACGCACGTAGCGGAGCATGACTCGTCCCCCCCCTCAGCCGAGCTCGAACACGGCCTTGTCGTCGGGCTGATCGCCGCTGACGACCAGCTCGCCGGTCCCATCCTTTTGCACGACCTTGATCGGGTGCTGGAAGATCGGCGCCGACACGCACTTGACCGCTCGGATCACGACGATCTTCTCGCGGTACTTGCCGCCCCACTCGGCCGCGTGCTCCTTGCTGCCGAGGCTCATCTCCTCGATCAGGAACACGGCGTCGGCGGTGTGCTGCATGGCCTCGCCGCCGACCGGATCGCCGGTGTCCTTGATCTGGCCGACGCACAGGCAGGTCACGCCCTGCTCGTGGTTGTAGGTCTTGAGCGTGCTGAGGTGGTCGGCGGTCTTGGCCCGGCTCGGGTCGAGCATGTTGAGCGAGTCGATGACCACGAACTTGATGCCGGCCTTCTCGACCAGGTAGCGGTACTTGGCGATGAAGTCGTCCCAGGTGGTGCCGCGGTGGTACTGCGACTCGACCACCCAGATGTTCTCGAGAGCCTTGGCCTTGAAGTCGGCGGCGTTCAGACCGGTCGCGGCCATGCCGATCTTGGTCATGCGCGAGCCGAGGTCGTCGCGGCCCGAGCCGGCCTTGTCGTGGAAGCCCTCTTCGGCGACGACGAAGGCGACCTTGGTGCCGGACGCGGCGACGCGGGCGAGGGTCGCGAGCGTGGTCCGGGTCTTGCCTTTGCCGGGCGGTCCGACCAGCGCGATCGTGCAGCCCTTGGGCAGGCCGCCGAGCGCATGCTTGCCGTCTTCGGTCAGGCACAGGTAGTCGAGCACGGTGCCGGTCGGCAGCGGCTCTTGCCGACGGACGAGGTCGTCGAAGGTCGCGGGCCGGATGATGTCGGCGTCGAGGCCCGAGTCTTCGTCCTTCTTGAGGTCGGTCTGGAAGGGCGTGGCCGAGGCGTCGAACTGCGGCGCCATGCCCTGGCCGCCCATCATCTGCCCCATCATCTGCATCATCTGCATCATCATGGGGTTCATGCCGGGCATGCCCATGCCGGGCATCATGCCGGGCTGCATGCCAGGCATCATGCCGGGCATCATGCCGGGCATCATTCCGGGCTGCATCATTCCGGGGTTGGGCTGGTTCTGATCGTCGTTGGCCATGGTGCTGGATGAGGCTCGGTGGTGGGTGGCAGTCGGGCTAGACTGCGGCGGGGACGATATCATCGGGCGCGGCGCTTCGGCATGACTCGACTCGAAAACCCAGAGATCGCGGCCTTGTTCGCCGAGATGGCCGATCTCATGCAGATCAAGGGCGGCGATCGGCACAAGATCATGGCCTTCCGTCGGGTCGCCCGGATCTTCGAGGGCCTGCCGCGGCCCGCCACCGAGATGCTCGCTCGCGGCGAGCTCGACAAGGTCAAGGGCATCGGCGCGGGCACGATCCACCGGGTCAAGCAGATGCTGCGCACGGGCAGCTGCGACGACCTCGACGAGCTGCGCAACACGCTACCGCCGGGGCTGCGCGAGCTGATCCAGATCAAGGGGATCGGGGCCACGACGATCCGCAACATCCACAACCGGCTGGGCATCCGCGACCTCGACGATCTCGAGCGCGCGGCCAAGTCGGGGGCCATCGAAGCCATCCCGCGCATGGGCAGCTACGTCGCGCAGAAGATCCTGACCGGCATCGAGGCCTATCGGGCCCGGCGCGGCAAGGTCCCGCTGATCGAGGCCCAGCGGGTCGGTCGGCGGATCGTCGCGGCGCTGGCCGAGCTGCGCCAGACCCAGCGGGTCGAGCAGGCCGGCAGCGTGCGCCGGGGCAAGGCGGCGATCGGCGACCTCGACATCTTGGTCGCGTCGAGCGACCCGAGCCCGATCGCGGCCCGCTTTCAGACCCTGCCCGACGTCCAACACATCTTGCTGCAAGGCGACACGCGCTGCTCGGTCAGGCTGCGCAACGGGCTGCAGGCCGATCTTCGCGTGTTGCCGCCGCAGAACTTCGGCGCCGCGCTGCACTACTTCACCGGGTCGAAGGCGCACAACATCGAGATTCGCAAGCGGGGGAGTCGGCTCGGGATCAAGGTCGGGGACAAGGGCGTCTTTCGGCGCACCGGCGACGCGGCCAACGAGTCGCTGCCCGAGAACCTGATCGATCCTTGTCCCGAAGAGCTCGACGTGTTTCGCCATGTCGGCTTGCCCTGGATCCCGCCCGAGCTGCGCGAGAACGCGGGCGAGATCGAGGCGGCCGAGCGCGGCCGGCTGCCGCGCTTGATCCAGCAGGCCGACCTGCTCGGCGATCTGCACATGCACACGAGCGAGAGCGACGGCTCGGGCAGCTTGCGGGCGATGGCCGAGCGGGCGCGCGAGCTCGGCCACGCCTACATCGCGATCACCGATCACTCGAAGGCGATGCGGATCGCGGGCGGGCTCGACGAGGCGCGCTTGGTCGATCAGCTGGCCCGGATCCGCGCCTTCGCGGCCGGCTTCGAGGGGGTCCAGGTCTGCGCGGGGATCGAGGTCGACATCTTGGCCGACGGCAGCCTCGATCTCGATCCGGCCTTGCTCGCCCAGCTCGACTTCGTGGTCGGCTCGGTCCATCGCTGGACGGACATGCGCGAGGAGGCGATGACCGAGCGGGTGGTTCGGGCGATCCGCTCGGGCGTGGTCGACTGCATCGGACACCCGACCGGTCGCCGACCGGGCAAGCGCGACCCCTTTGCGATCGATCTCGAGCGGGTGCTGGCGGCCGCGCGCGAGCTCGAGGTCGCGCTCGAGTGCAATGGTGGGCCCAACCGGATGGACCTCGGCGACGTCGACTGCCGACGCTGCCGCGAGCGCGGGGTCGCGGTCGCGATCAACACCGACGCGCACGCGCCCGAGCACCTCGGTCGGCACGAGTTTGGGCTGGCGATGGCGCGGCGTGGCTGGTTGGAGCGCGAGCACGTGCTCAACGCGATGCCCTGGGCCCGGATCGCCGAGCGTCGGAGTCGAAGGCTGCGCGACCACGGCGAGCGCGAGTGGCGGGTCAGCCCGGCGCTCGTGCAGGTGCCGCTCGGGGTCGAGCTCGAGCCCGAGCCGGCGCGGACGAACGAGAAGGTCGACGCGCACGCTTGGGGCGACATCGACGAGGGCTTGGGCTCGCAAGGCGAAGCGACTTCGTCGATCGGGCTGGAGGCCGAGTCGGAGGCCGAGGCGAGCGAGCCCGAGCCGGGCGAGCCCGAGCCGAGCTCGCCGGAGCCGGCGATCGACCTCGACCAGCTCGCGCCGCTGATCGAGCGGCTTCGTGGCGGCGCGCCAGCGATCGACGAGCCGCTGCGCGAGCGGCTGACGGCGTGGGTGACCGGCGGCGCCGAGGATGGCGAGCTCGCGGCCGCGCTCGGGCAGCTCGGCGACAACCCGCTCCAAGCCGGCTTCGATCTGCTGCTGACGATCTGGAACGCGGGCTGATCAACAGCCGCCGAGGTTGGCGTCGAGGTTGAGCTGCTCGCAGGCGTCGATGTAGCTGGGCGAGGTGTAGGGACACGAGACGTAGGCGTCGGGCAGGCAGGTGCCGCGCTGATCGGCGACGGTCAAGCGGCGCCGACACGCGGCCCGAAACGCGTCGACGTCGACGTTGGCCGGCAGCCCGGCGATCACCGTCTCGCACGCGCCATCGGCCGCGAGCCCGGGATCTTGGGCCGTCGCGTGGTCGTTGGGGCCCCACTGCGTCGCCTCGAGACCGCCGAGCCCGACGATGTCGAAGCCGGTGACGGGCCGCCAACAGCCGGCGTTGCCGAGCGCCGGGTCGAGCACGCAGTCGCTCGGGTCGAGCTCGACGTCCTGACAGCAGAGCTGGTTGGGGCCACAGATCGCGTTCACGTCGCTGGCCGACCAGTGTGGATTGCAGGGGATCGGACAGCCCGGCGCGCCGACGAGGGGGTCGGGGACCCAGTCGTCGGGGATGCAGACGCCTCGCCGACTCGCCGCGTTGGCGAGGTCGGCGAAGAGCGGCACGCCGCCGCTGGTGCCTCGATCGAGGTAGGCGGGCGGGACGATCGCGGCGAGGTTGTCGAGGTCGAGCGCCGCGGGGTCGGTCGAGCAGCAGTGGACGCCAGGCGAACAGTCACCGAGCGCGGGCGTGCAGGTCTCGCCGATCAAGGAGACGGTCCCGTCGGTGTGATCGCCGGTCTCGGTCTGGCCATCGTCGGTCGCGGCCTGGGTGGTCTCGCTGCTGGCCTCGTCGTCGGTCGCGCTGGGCTCCGAGCAGCCGAGCAGGCCGACGATGAGGACGAAGCAGCGCAGAGGTCGAATCGGATTGGTGCTCATGCGAGTGAGGAGATTAGATCGTCACGCCCATGCCCTTGCACTGCTTGCGCATCGCGGGCTTGCGAACGCCGCTGACCTTGTCGATCGCGGACTTGGCCTTGGTCGAGTCGCCGAGCTTGCACGCCGCGAGCAGCATCAGCTCGGCGGTCTTGGGCTTGGGCTCCTTGCGATAGCTGGCGAGCGCGAGCTTGTAGGCCTCGCTCGCCTTGCCCTTGTCGTAGGCCGACTTGGCGGCGTCGTAGAGCTGCTTGCCGTTGCGGTTGTCGACGGGCTCGGGCTTGGCCGCGGGCTTGGGCTCGGGCTTGGGCTCCGGCTTGGGCTTGGTCGCGACGACGGGCTCGGGCTTGGGCTCCGGCTTGGTCTTGGGCTTGGTCGACTTCTCGGGCTTGGGCGCCTCGACCGTGGGCTCGGGCTCG
>JAMHUH010000172.1:0-2870 GCA_035904925.1 Nannocystaceae bacterium | reverse complement strand
GTGCTGTGGCAGGCATTCCTGGTTTTGCTGCCGCTGTTTGGGGATTCGTAGCTGGAGCTCCGTTGGAATTCGTAGATGAAGATCCGGTCGGGGTTCTTGAAAAAGTTGCCCTTTCTGTGGTTGCTGCTGGTGTTGTGGCTGATGGTGACGTTGTTGGCGTCGGTGGTGGTGGTGGTGGGGCAGCCAGCTTCGGTGGTGGTGGGGCAGCCGGCTTCGGTGGTGGTGGGGCAGCCGGCTTCGGTGGTGGTGGTGGTGGGGCAGCCAGCTTCGGTCGACGAGGTCGCTTCGTCGGTCGAATCGCTCTTGTCGCTGTCACACGCCCCTGCCACGACCACGGTCGAGAAGGCGGCGATACCCAGTACGGAATTCAAAGTCCTGCGCATGATGGAAGTCTCCGCCGCACGAACGCGGAACTCTTGCAGGCGTTACCGACATCGGACGATCAACGCCGACATGGCTCGATCGCCGCGACCAAGCCGGCTTGGCCCTTCGAATCGAGCCGTTCGTAGAGGGCGATTCGGCTGCTGCAGACGCGTTGGGCTCGCTCATCGCCCTCGAGCAGCGCAGCGCGAAGATCGAAGCGAGCGAGCGGAACCGCACCCTTGGCACATGTCGCCCTCACCCTTCGTCCCCGGGTCTCACGCCCAAGGGGTTGATCTTCGGGACAGCGCAGCTCGACGTTGCGCGCGTCGAGGTTGCGATCGACGTCGCCGTAGCTCTCGAGCGGGAGCTCGTCCATCAGCACCGTCGCGGGCGTGAACCATCCGCTGGCATCGGTCCCGCGGTTGACGACGCCGTGCTCGCCCTCGCGTTGGTTGACGGGCCGCTCGACCACGTGGCAGGCCACGCACTCGTTCTTGCGCCGAATGCTGCCGAGGTAGTGCTCGCGTTTGTCGGCCGACATCTGCGAGCCCGGCTCGATCTGGCCGAGCTCGGCGAGCAAGAGCTCGGTCGCCTCGGCGTGCGCGCTCGGGTCGTCGCGCGGCCACTCGTAGCCGAACAAGGGCGCGGCTGGATCGTTGCTGGTTCGCCGGAGCGTGTGCATCCACTCTCGGCCCGCGTCGTCGATCCGCGCGCCGCGGACGTCGGCGATCGCTCGGCGCTCGCCCTTGCCCCGCCACTCGACCCGATCGGCGATCGTCCCGACTGGAAAGCCGAGGATCCAGCGTTGCTCGCCCGGGTCGAACTTGGTCGTGATCTCGCCGCTCGGCGGCAGCCACAGCCAGATCTCGACATCGTCGAGCTCGGCGCTCGAGCTCGGGAGTCGGACCGGCGGGACCATCTCGATGAAGCCCTCGCGCGGCCAGTGCTGGCCGGGATCTTCGATCGTGATCCGCCGGACTTCGGGGTGCTCGGGCGCTCGCACGAGGCTCGACTCGACCTTCGAGTCGACCGGAGAACGCGGCCAAGCGAGCCACAGGCCGAGCGAGGCGAGCCCGAGCAGGCCGACGATCGCAACGAGTCCGCGGCCTCGCTTCACGACGGGCACGATACCCTCACTGCGGGATGTAGCAGGCGCCCACGTCCTCGAGCCCCGGCAGCGGATCGAGATCGAGCGGGCCACACAGCGCCGAGTCGCCGCAGATGTCGGTCTCGCTCAGATCGCACAAGGTCGTGCAGCAGGCCGTGTCGGTGCAGTTGGGCACGATCTGGCCGGTCTGGCAGACGAATCCCTCGGCACAGCCGGCGTCGAGCTGGGCGTCACAAGCATCGGCCTGCGTGCCCTTGTCCCCAGCCGCAGGGAACTGGCAGACGAAGGCGGACTGGCGGATCCGCTGGCAGTCCTGCGTCTGCGGACAGGCGGGCGCGAGCGGATCGCAGATCGCCGCGCAGACCTTGACCTTGGTTTCGGGCGCGGCCGAGCAGAGCGCGAGATCGCAGTCGTTGTCGTTCGAGCACAGCTCGAGGCAGAGGCCTTGGTCGGGCGAGTCGGGCGAGGCCGCCAGACAGGCGAAGCCGAGCGGACAGCCGTCTTGGCCGTTCGAGGGCGCGGGCGTGCAGGCCTCGTAGGGGAGGCGGAAGCCGTCGTCGGGCACGCAGTCATAGACCGGCGCGCTCGGTGGGCCCAACACCGTGCACTTTTGGTCCGAGGGGCAGGGCATCGCCTCGCCAGGATCACAGTTGAAGACCGGACCCTCGTCGCCGCCCGAGCTGGTGGTCGAGCTGCTGTCGCCATCGCCATCGCCCACGTCGTCGGCGCTCGAGGTGACGTCGTTGTCGTCGACCAGCGCCGTCTGGCAGGCCGCGAGCCCGAGCAGGCTCAGCAAGAAGAAGGGGCGCGAAACAGGGGGGAGACGCAGACGAAAGAAGGCCATGGGGATGCTCGGCAACGCGGGGTCCTGGCGGAGCTTTCGCCAGGCTCGGCGAGCATAGCAGCCCGACGCGCGCGCTCTCCTGGTCGCCCCTCGGAGCTTCAGTGCGAGCGCGAGCAGAAGGACGCGCAGGTCTCGACGATCTGCCGGGCTAGCGCCAAGGCCTTCGTCGCCGCTTCGTCGCGCGCTCGCGCGAGCGAGACCAGCCCCGTCGGTGGCATGACCGAGATCGCGAGCAGCTCGCGGCAGCAACCACTCAGCTCGAGATCGAAGGGCTCGCGCAGGCTCGGGTCGAGCCCGGGATCGGCGAGCACCCGCAAGTGGTCGATGTAGCTGCGGCCCCAGATGATCTCGCTGCGCTCGGGCGAGTCACTGCGGCGCGCGAGCTCGACCAAGACCGCGTTGAGGGCCATGCCGGCGCCTCGGCGGGCGTGGGTGACCGCGGTCCGGCGCACGCCGACCAAGGCCTCGCCCTGCTCGAGCTCGTTCGCGGCGGCGCCTAGCCACGCGGCCGCGTCGAGGCGCCAGAGCCAATGGTTCTCGTCGTGTTGCGCCATC
>JAMHUH010000171.1:0-5892 GCA_035904925.1 Nannocystaceae bacterium | reverse complement strand
AGATGCACGACAAGATCTGGGAGAACAACCGCGAGCTGAGCAACGAGAACCTGATCGAGTACGCCAAGCAGATCGGTGTCGGCGACGTCGCCAAGTTCCAGGCCGACCTCGAGGGCCACACCTTCGCCGGCAAGATCAAGGAGCACACCGACCAGGGCAAGCAGTTCGCGGTCCGCTCGACCCCGAGCTTCTTCCTCAACGGCAAGCCGCAGCGCGGCGCGATGAACTTCGACCGGCTCAAGCAGCTGATCGAAGAGGAGAAGACCTTCGCCCAGGGCCTCGTCGACGGCGGCATCAAGCGCGAAGAGGTCTACGCGCGGATCATGAAGGCGGCCAAGACCGAGCGCGCCGCTCCGCCCCAGGACCCCAACCAAAAGCCGCAGCAGCGCCCGGGTGAGCCCGACGCGGCGACCAACTACGCGATCCCGGTCGGCGAAGGTCGGCCGATCAAGGGCAACGTCGACGCGCTCGTGACGATCGTCGAGTGGTCGGACTTCGAGTGCCCCTTCTGCAGCAAGGTCGGTCCGACCCTCAAGCAGATCGAGACCGAGTACGGCGACAAGGTCCGCGTGGTCTTCCGCCAGCAGCCGCTGCCGATGCACAAGAACGCGCCCGACGCGGCCAAGGCCTCGTTGGCGGCCCATCGCCAGGGCAAGTTCTGGGAGATGCACGACAAGCTCTTCGCCAACCAAAAGCAGCTGGCGGGCGGCTACGAGGGCTTCGCGACCGAGCTCGGCCTCGACCTCGCGAAGTTCAAGACCGACATGGCCGACCCGGCGCTCGACACCATGATCAAGGAGGATCAGGCGGTCGCGATGCAGTTCGGTGGCGGCGGGACCCCGAGCTTCTTCATCAACGGGCGTCCGCTCTCGGGCGCGCGGCCCTTCGAGCAGTTCAAGACCGTGATCGACGAGGAGCTGGTCAAGGCCGAGAAGTTCGCCGCGGCGCACAAGGACATCGAGCCGGGCAAGCTCTACGAGGAGATGATCAAGGGCTGGGAGACCGAAGTGAAGGCTCCGCCGCCCGCCGATCACCAGCGCCGCGACATCTCGCTCGCCGGGCTCGCCGGCAAGGGCAACATCAAGGACCCGAAGATCACGATCGTCGAGTGCTCGGACTTCGACTGCCCCTACTGCAAGAAGGGCGCGGATCTGATCGGCCAGATCATGGCGGCGCCGGAGTACGCGGGTAAGGTCGCGTTCTACTTCGCCAACCTGCCGCTCAAGATGTACCCGAAGGCCGAGCCGGCGCACCGTGCTGCGGTCGCGGCCGGCAAGCAGGGCAAGTTCTTCGAGATGCACGACTTGCTCTTCGCCGACAAGTCCAAGCGCGAGGAGCAGGACTTCCGCGACATGGCGGCCCAGCTCGGCCTCGACGTCGAGAAGTTCATCACCGACTGGAACTCGGAGGCGGTGCTCAAGCAGATCGCCGACGACACGGCGATGTGCAACAAGTTCGGCGTGACCGGGACCCCGGCCTTCTTCATCAACGGTCGCTTGATGCGTGGCGCGGTGCCCTTCGAGATGGCCAAGGCCGTGCTCGACGAGGAGCTCGCGGGCGGCTTCGAGGCCAAGAAGGCCGCGCCGGCCGTGGTGCCGGCGGCCGGCGGTGACAAGCCCGCGCAGGGCAAGGACGCGCCGCCCGCCAAGGACGCGAAGCCCAAGGCCGAGAAGCCGAAGGCCGAGCCGGCCAAGAAGGAAGGCTGAGGCCAGCCTTCGCGCGGCGGACCGCCGAGTCCGCCGCGGCTGAGGGGCCCGGCTCAGACCTCGGTCTGGGCCGGGCTTTTCTCGCAATACCGACTCGCTGGCCTTGGCGGGTGGTTTCCGCGATTCGCTCGAACAAGTAAGCTGCCCGGCGCAGCGGAGCCGACGACGATGTCCGACAAGCACGATAGCCGCGACGACCACACCCTCGAAGACTCCAAGACGGCGATCTCTCGCAACCTCGATGTCGTCAGCGACGTCGGGCGCGAGGACTCGGCGCCAGCCAGCGAGGCCGAAGCCAAGGCGAGCGCGAAGGCGAGCGCGAAGTCGGGCGACGAGCCCCCGGCCGCCGCAGCGGCCAAGACCGCGCCGCCCGTCAGCAAGCAAAAGAAGCTGCTCGGCAACCTCGTGTTCGTGCTCGGCTTCGTCGCAACCTTGGTGATCGGCTACTTCGTCGGTCAGTGGGTCCGCGAGAAGTTCGGCGACAAGCCCCAGCCCGAGAGCGGTGACCGCTACAAGGTCGAGCTGCGCGGCGACGAGCCGCAGAAGGGCCCCGACGACGCGCTCGTGACCATCATCGAGTTCGCCGACTACCAATGCCCCTACTGCGCGGACTCGGTCGAGCCGCTCGAGTCGGCGATGGGCTCGTTCGAGGGCGACGTCCGCTTGATCTTCAAGCACTACCCGCTGCCCGGCCACACCAAGGCCGCGCCGGCCTCCTACACCAGCTGGGCCGCGCACCAGCAGGGCAAGTTCTGGGAGTTCCACGATCGCCTGTTCAAGGACAAGGCTTCGATCGAGCACGTGCCCGAGTGGGTCGAGGAATTCGGCCTCGACGCCGACCAGTTCGGCACCGACATGGAGTCGGGCAAGGCTCGCGCAGCGGTCGACCAAGACATGCTCGCGGGCGCCAAGATCGGCGTGACCGGGACCCCGGCCTTCTTCGTCAACGGCCACCTCTACCGGGGCAAGCGCGACGCGGTCCAGTGGAAGCAGATCATCACGAGCGAGCTCGAGTACGCCGAAGATCTGGTCGACGACGGCGTCGCCCGGGCCGACGTCTACGAGCACCTCATGCAGGACGCCAAGCTCCGGCAAGAGGGCGCGCCCGACCGGCCGATCAAGAGCAACCGCAAGCGCCGGCCCGGCGAGCCCGACGACACCTCGATCTACGCGGTGCCGATCACGGGCGCTCCGGCCAAGGGCCCCGAGACCGCGACCGTGACGATCGTCGAGTTCGCCGACTACCACTGCCCCTACTGCTCCAAGGCCAAGACCACGCTCGACGAGCTCGCCGCCGCCTACCCCGACGACGTCCGGATCGTCTATCGCCAGCGGCCCTTGGCCATCCACCCGCAAGCCCACGACGCCTCGAAGGCCGCGATCGCGGCCGCGCAGCAGGGCAAGTTCTGGGAGTTCCACGACAAGCTCTTCTTGCGCCAGTCGAAGACCCTCGACGAGTTCAAGCAGCTGGCCGGCGAGGTCGGGATCGACGTCGATCGCTTCGTCGCCGACTACGAGAGCGACGTGGTCGCCAAGCAGCTCGCCGCCGACATCGAGATCGCCGCCAAGTTCGGGGTCAACGGGACCCCGGCCTTCTTCATCAACGGCCGCTACATCTCCGGCGCGCAGAGCTACGGGGCCTTCGAGTCGATCGTCCGCGAGCGGCTCGACGAGGCCAAGATCCTGGTCGGGCAAGGCACCGCGCCGAGCAAGGTCTACGAGACCCTGATCGCGACCGGCAAGCCCTCGTCGCGCGACTGAGCTCCATGACCACGCTCCCCTCGACCCCCCCGCCGACGCCCATTCCGCCGCCCAAGCTCGAGCGCCCGCGCTCGCGCACCGGCATCGACTCGCTGGCCGCGGTCGCGCTGACCGGCTTCGTGCTCGTCGGCGGGCTCTTGGTGTTCGGCTTCGCCCGGGCGCTGGTGCCCGCGGCCGAGGCCCAGCTCGGCGCGGCCTGCCGACCTTTGGCCCCGATCGCGGTCGGCAAGACCGCGCCCGAGCTCGAGCTGCAAGACCTCGCCGGCAACCCGGTCGAGCTCAGCGACTACCGGGGCAAGTACTTGATCGTGAATTTCTGGGCGACCTGGTGCGAGCCCTGCACCCGCGAGTGGCCGGACTTGGCGATCCTGGGCGAGCGGCTGGTCGATCGCGACGACGTGGTCGTGCTCGCGATCAGCGTCGACAAGGAGCTCTCGGACATCTCGCCTTATCTCGCGCGGATGGGGCTGAGCGACACCAGCGTGACGATCTTGAACGACCCGAGCGGGGTCGCGCATCAGACCTTTGGCAGCGAGAAGATTCCGGACACCTACTTCGTGAACCGCGAGGGCGAGATCGAGTCGGTGTTCGTGAACATTCGCCAGTGGGGTCGGGCCAAGGCGTTTCGCTGCGTCGAGGCCAGCGTGGCGGGCAGGTAGACCTGAATCGAGCGCTGCGCGCTCGATTCAGGTCTTCTAGTCTTCAAGGGGGCTTTCGCAAAGCCCCCTCGCTCCGGGGAGCAAGCTCCCCTGCGCTCACCCGAAACGCTCGCCTCACGGCTCGTAATATCGCGGAATTGCAGGGCTTTCCAAATTCAGCGCTTGTTCTAGGGCTGGCTGAATCGATGCATCCCGTCAGATCCTCGCGCGCTTCGCCAATGAAGCCCTGGACCTCGCCCATGCCCACACGATCGTCAGCTCGCTCGCTCTTGCCGCTCTCGTTGCTCGGAACCTTGGCCTGCAACCCCTTCGGCGGCGCGGGCGAGGGCCACGCGGACTCCGATGGCGGCGGCGACGGTGGGGGTGGGGTCGTGCACGAGCAGCCCTGCCCCGATCCCACGCGAGCGACTCCGCCGAGCGACGAGCTGTGCCCGCCCAGCCGCCAGATCGCGCACCTGAGCGCGGACCTGCCGGGCTGTCCCGCCGCGCCGGGTTGGGTCGTCGAGGAGCTCTTCACCAGCGAGTCCACGCCGACGGCGATGACCAACACCTGCCGCTACATCTGGCCCGGGCCCGGTGATCCACCGCCGCTGCCGCCCGGGCTCGCCGGTCAGACCAGCGCCGATTGTCGCGTCTCGGTTCAGAGCCCGCTCGAGGCGGGGCTCGGGCCCAGCTACCAAGATGCGTTTCTCGATGGCGTGCGAGCGCTGCCCGATGCCTCGCTGCTCGGCGTCGGGCCTCCGATCGACGTCGCGGTCGTCGACACGGCGCCGCTCGACACCGCGGCGGGCCAGGCCGAGCACGGACCGGCGATCGCGGCGATCGTGGCCGCGCTCGCGAGCGGGTGCATGCATGGCCGCACCTGCGAGCGCTCGGTCGCGACCGTGCTCGGGCTGCCGCAGGTCGTCGACCAGGGGGTCGACCTCCAAGCGGGCGGCTACTTCGGCTATCAGTCGGACCTCGCCCAAGGCATCTTCGCGGCGCTCGAGGGCTGGACCAATCGCGATCATCACCTGGTCATCAACCTCTCGGTCGGCTGGGAGTCGAGCGTGGTGCCCGGAGCCGCGAGCGCGGCGGTCGAGCAGGTGATCCAGCTGGCCCGCTGTCAGGGGGCCTTGGTCGTGGCGGCGAGCGGCAACCAGCCGCCCGGGAGCTGCGTCGATCAGCCGACCGGACCGGGCGCCTGGGAGGCCCAGCAGGCCCCCGACGCGAGTCAGTGCGCGGTGCTGGGCGTGAAGCTGTCGAAGCCGCTCGGCGCTCGGCCGCTGGTCTACGCCGCGACGCCGCTCGACTGGCAGCAGCGCAACCTCGACGACTTTCGCCCGGGCTCCGACGCGCGCCTGGCCACGCAGGGCTTCGTCGCCTTCGTCGACGCGAATTCGATCGCGTATGGACCGATCTCGGGCAGCTCGGTCGCGGCGGCGACGGTCTCCGGGATCGCGGCGTTGATCTGGTCCTACTTCCCCGATCGGAGCGCCGACGAAGTCATGGACTCGGTCTACGCCAGCGGCACGCCGCGGACGCTCGACCAGACGGTGGTCCAAGCCGACTTCGGGCTGGTGGCCGGCTCCGAGCAGCACGTGGTCACGGCCTGCGCTGCGCTCGTGCATGCCTGCGACACGCTCGTGCACGCGGGCGCCCACACGCCGACGGCCACGCAGTGCAAGGCGGTCGCGCTGAGCTGCGCGAGCGAGCGGGCCGACGACGCCTCGACCCGCGAGCGGACCTGGTGGGCGGGCTTCGACCAGGCGCTCGCGGGCGTCCCC
>JAMHUH010000170.1:0-4569 GCA_035904925.1 Nannocystaceae bacterium | reverse complement strand
TCTCGGACGTGTAGAGGCCGGCGCCGGTGAAGCCCTCGAGGTCCTCGGCGTTGGTGCTCGAACGAAAGCGCATGCGGACGCCGGGATAGTCGGCCTCGAGCTTGGCGATCACGGCCGCCTCGAACTCGGCGTTCAAAGGGGCGGCGCGCATGTCCGAGCGCAGGCTCGCGAGCATGGCGTCGCGGACCTGGGCGTCCTGGCGGAAGCTGGCGTCGGCGAGCATTTGATCGATCCGCGTGTCGAAGCCGTTCTCGACCAAGAACTGATCGTAGAAGTAGATCGGGACCGCGAAGGCGTCGGGCACCTCGAACTCGCCCGCGATCCCTCCCGAGATCCGGGGCAGGATCGCGAAGTTGGACGCCTTGCCGCCAAAGGCTGGGATCGCCTTGTCGATGGCCGCCTTCTCGTCGAGCAGCGGGTCGAGCACGTCCTCGATGTCGGTCAGGGCTTGGACCGAGAGGTCCTTGGCCGGGATGCCGACGGCGGTGGGCCGATGCGCCTCCCACCAGGCGTCGGCCTCGTCGGCGCTGACCTCTTCGATCGTCCAATCGTCGGTGCCGACGGTGAAGCGGACCCACTTGCCCTCGAGGGCGCGGAGGGTCTCGTGGGTCCAGGCATCCTTCAGGCCCATGTTGGGCGTGCCCCGGCTCTGGCTGAGCACGTTGATGTGCGAGAGGGGAGTCTGGAAGGTCTGGGTGATGATGCCCGAGACGACCGTGATGTCGTTGGGCACGTTGTCGAGCACGACCAGGTCGCGGAAGGTCAGCAGCGTGCTGTCGAGGCTGGCCGCGCTGGCGAAGACCAGCTTGGCGTAGGTCTCGCCCGGGTTGAGGATCTGGAATTGTTGGTCGGCGTAGAGCTCGTCGGTGGTGATGATCGGGACCCACTCGGGCAGGTTCGCGGCCTCGCGCTCGACCGCCTCCGAGGTCGGGTGAAAGTAGAGATCGTCGGCGAAGAAGGCGTTGGCCTGGATCTTGGCGAAGGTCGCCGCGATCATGTCCGCGCTCGCGGTGTCGTAAGGCGCGATCTCGTAGGTCCACTTTTGCGGGCCCTCGTAATAGGTGATCGCGCCGAGGTGAAAGCGGCGGCCCGGCGAGTAATACTCGGTCTGGTTGAAGTCGCCGAGCTGCGGGACGATGGGCTTGCCCTGACCCGACAAATATTGGAACGCGAAGTCCCAGTGAATCGGGAACTCGTTGCTGTTTTGAAAGTAGATTTGATCGTCGAAGGTGTCGACGACGACCTTGGCCGAAGAGGCGCCGACTTTGGACGAATCGAGCGGCTTGGCCGCGAGCAGGTCGAAGTCGCCGCGGCAACCGAGGGTCTGGCTATAGTCGGCGGCTTCGCTCAGCACACAGGTCGGCTGATCTGGGCCCGGGTTGGCGCAGGCCGCGAGGCCGAGCAGCGCCGCGAGGGCCAAGCCGAGCGGCGTGGGCATGGACGAGCGTGCGAAGGAATTGGGATTGCGTGAATGCATGGCGAAGGTCCTAAATGCAAGTTTGGTTGGCGAGGTCGCAGGCGAGGCCCTCGGGGCACTCGGCGTCGCTGGTGCAGGGGGTATGGCCCACGACCTCGAGTTGGGCGCTCTGGTGGGAGCGGACCTGAAATTCCACGCAGCCGACTTCGACGAGGGCCGAGTCGACGGTTCGTCGATAGGCGTGTCCGACCGGGAAGCCCGAGACGCCCGCCTCGAGCAGCGCGTCGATGATCGCGGCCGGCACCTCGAGGCTGCCGCTGTCGGGGCCCTCGCAGACCAGCGTGGCGGGCGAGGTGCCGTGTTGGTCGACGTTGATCGTCATATGGAAGCTGGCCTCGCCGCCCGCCTCGGGCACCCAATGGACGACGAGGGGCTGACCAGGCTGGGCGGTCCAGGTGGTCTCGAGCAATTCGAGCGGGGCAAAGCCGCGGCCGGCGAGATCGAGCGGGCCAACCTCGCCGCCGCTGCTGGTCAGGCGAATCGCCTTGCCCGGGCTGAACACGGGATGCGGGAGGGTGGTCTCGAAGTAGCGCTTGTCGGCGCGCGGGTTCATGACGACCTCGACCTCGAGCCCCGCGAGCGTGACGACCCCGGTCTCGAGCCGGCCCGGATAGGCGATACAGCTGCCGCTCGGATCACAGACTTCACCCGCGCCACAGGCCGGATCACAAAAAGAATTGATCGGCGCGAGCAATCGACAGCCGCCCTCGGCAATTGTCTCTTCGACGATCGCGGTCGGCAGGATGGCTTCGTTGATCTCGCCGTCGACGGCGGAGTAGTCGACTTCATGGACGACGCTGAAGAGGCCGACGCGCTGATCGAGCGGGCACGCGCCGTCGAGCTCGCCCGCGACGACCTCGCCACCTCCGTCGTCGCTCGCCTCGCCGCACGCGACCATCGACAGTGACGCGAACAGACAGGTGAGTGCGGCAGGCAATCGAGAGCAGGACCAAGACATACGCATGGACATGGTACTGCCCCGCGCCGACTTTGCTCGCCGATTCGCGGCGAATCGTCGCGCTCGCTCGGCGCGAACACACGCGTGGATTTTGGCTTCACCGCGCGCGACTTCGGGCTGGCGCGGCGAGGCGTGGGCACTCTCAAAACGGCCATGAACGCCGTTCAGTGGCCGTGTTGCGAAAACGTGTCGAGGTCGTGATCGATCGTTTGCCGCCACGGCACAACCAGGCCATGCACCTGCTCAAGGCACTCTCGCTCGCGGCTCTGGCCGCGTCTTTCACCCTCGTCTGTGGCTCTGCGTTGGCCACCACGAGCGCGGGCGCGAGCAGTGATGGCGGCTTCGGTGATACCGGTGGGGACTTTTCTTCTGCGTGGTTCATCACGCCCTTGCCCAACGCCCTTTACGAAGGCGCGCCCGTGACCATCGACGCCGAGATCGGGGTCTACCAGGGTATCGACGACCAAATCATGAACATCGAGATCCTCGTCGACGGGACCTCGATTGGTTCGCAGGCCTGCCCTGACCATTGCACCTTCGTGGGTATCGAGCTCGGCAAGGGTGTCCATCAGCTTCAGCTGCTCGCCGATAGCAATGGATACACCACGTCCGTGACGGTCTACGTCGACGAGGAGCTGCCCGCGACCGACACCGGGAGCGAAGGCGGCGAAGGTGGCAGCGAGAGCGGTGGCACGGGCGACGAGAGCGGCGACGAGAGCAGCGGTGGGGTTGACGGAGGCGGCGGCAAGGGCTGCAACGCCCAAGGCGAGCCGCTCTCGCCCTGGGCCCTGCTGACGCTCCCGATGCTTCTGCTGGTGCCTGGTTTTCGGCGAAGGCAGGGATGATCCCGAATCCTCGCTTTGCTCGTTGCGCCAGTCGGGTGGCGCTGACCATCGCGGCGCTGACCTGCGGATGTGTAGGATCCGCGCGGCTCGACGACTCTGGCGAATCGGAGTCCGAATCGGAGTCCGAGTCGGAGACCGACACGCAGTGGGCAGGGGATTGTGCGAACCTGCCCATGCCCGAGGTTCATCAGCTCGCCGGGCCGATCGCGTCCGCGGACGTGGCCTTCGATGACCAGGGCAACCTCGTCGGCGGCAACACCCAAGACATCTTCAAGACCTCCACCGCGACCGGAAAACCGGCCCTCTGGGTGCCCGGTGTCGCCAATCGCTCGGCCATACGCCACCTCTCGGACGGCCGCATCGCGGTCGTGCAAGAGACCTTTCGGCGGGTCTTGGCCCTGAACCCCGACGGCAGCTCGGAGCTGCTGGCCAGCAACCTCGGCTATCCCTTCGGCCTCATCGAGGGCCTCGACGGGGCGATCTACATTGGCGACGACACCCGCGTCGTGCGAATCGACCCCGAGTCGGGCGTGGTCGCGAGCTGGCTCGAGACCCCCGATTTCGTGTCACGCTGGATGACCTTCGATCTCGACTACGAGGGCATGTTCATCGGTGGTCGGACCAACATGATCTATCGGGTGCCGGTGAGCGCCTCGGGTGAAGCGGGGACGCCGGTCGTGTGGGGGACGCTGCCCGTTCCGGCCAGCGACGACGGCAAGACCTTGGTCGATGGGCTTGGGGTCGACGCCTGCGGCAACGTCTATGCCGCCGAATTCTACTCGCACTCGCTCTATCGAATCCCCGTCGGCGGTGGCGAGGGCGAGCGGCTCGTGCAGTGGAGCGAGCTCGAGTACGGCCACGGCCTCCAGTGGGGGTCGGGGATGGGCGATTGGAGCGAGACCTCGCTCTTCTTGCCCCAGCCCTACAACGACTACAACGTCGCTCGAGTCGAGATCGGCGTGCCCAGCAAGCCGCTGCCCTGAGCACGAGCCGGGTCGAGTCAGAGCACCGGGTCGACGCAATAGGGCAGCGTCGGCGCCACGCAGCCCCCCGCCTCGCACAGCTGTGAGAGGCACTGCTCGTGCAGCTCGCACGCCTGGCCATCCTCGACCCGAGCCTCGCACAGACCGCTCGCATCACACCAGGCATCCGCGTCGCAGGGTTGCTCGAGATCGCTGGCCGAGCCGAGCGGCATCGCGTCCACGCAGCGGCCCGACGCGGCGCAGGCCAAGCCCGTGGCGCAGGGCAGGCCGAGCGCCGCGCCGCAGCGCTGCCCGGCGAGCGCGAGC
>JAMHUH010000169.1:0-2793 GCA_035904925.1 Nannocystaceae bacterium | reverse complement strand
CGCCCGCTTCGATCATCGTGCGAGCGATCGCGGCGTCGCGGATGCCACCCGAGGCCTTGACCCCGATCGTCGGGCCGACCGTCTGCCGCATCAGCCGAACCGCCTCGACCGTCGCGCCGCCAGGACCGAAGCCGGTCGAGGTCTTCACGAAGGCCGCCCCCGCCGCGACCGCGCGCTCGCATGCCTGCTGAATGTGGCGACCCTCGAGCAGCGCGATCTCGAGGATCACCTTGACCACCCGGCCTTGCGCGGCCGCGACCACGCCCGCGATGTCGCGCTCGACCAGGTCGAGCTCGCCGTCGAGCAGCCGACCGACCGCCAAGACCATGTCGAGCTCGTCGGCGCCCGCGGCGACGGCCTGCTCGGCCTCGTGGGCCTTGACGAGCGCGGCGTTGGCCCCGAGCGGAAAGCCGATCACCGTGCAGACCCGGACCTCGCTGCCCTCGAGCGCCTGCTTGGCGCGCTCGATCCAGATCGGGTTGATGCAGACCGAGGCCATTCGCCGAACCCGGGCTTCGAGGCAGAGCTGGTCGATCGCCGTGGCGCGGGCATCGGGCTTGAGCAAGGTGTGGTCGATCCAAGCGGCCAGCGCTTCGGCGGTCTGCGGCATGTCTTCGGCGGCCATGGTCGCCTCTCGCACGGGCTCTCGCGAGGATCAAGCGCCGACCTTGCGGCCCGGCGAGGTCACGACTCGCTCCCGATGGTGGCCCACGACACTCTGCTCACGCCGGGTGGCGACACTCGTCAGCACCTCGCTTGAATCAGCCCGACGAGGTGGTAGTCCGTGGACCATGCCCTCGCGTCGCGCCGCCCAGGTCCCCTCTCGTTCCGCGCTCGCGTTGCTTCGATTGGGTCTGACCGGGGCGCTGGCGGGTGGGTTGGTCGCGGTCACGGGCTGCAACTGGACGCTCTGGCTGCACGAAGACGGGCTCGAGATCTGCGACGACGACTACGCCGACTGCATGGCCGACGCGCAGAGCGAGGCCGACGAGCAGTGGTGCGTGACCGAGGTCCAGTCTTGCTACGAGGAGTGCGAGGCGGGCTGGGACGACGAAGCCGACGTCCAAGGTGACCAGGCCGAAGAGCAGGACGAGCAGGGCAACGACGAGAGCACGACCGGCGAGGGCACGACTGGTTCGAGCGACACCGGCGACGTTCCGCAGGCTTGCTTCGATCTTCACGCCAACTGCATCGAGCAAGCCCAGACCCTGGCCGATGTCGACGCCTGCGAATCGCTCTTCGATCAATGCGCGAATCCGGGCGAGTGCTCGATGTGTGGCTGCCCCGAGGGC
Organism: Nannocystaceae bacterium; assembly: GCA_035904925.1. Taxonomy (GTDB): domain Bacteria; phylum Myxococcota_A; class Polyangia; order Nannocystales; family Nannocystaceae; genus Plesiocystis. Next base: position 1,501 of record JAMHUH010000169.1, on the reverse strand, counting down.
GCGCTCGAGGCTTGCCTGGCCAGCTACTCCGCGTGCGCCGAGGCGGCGAGCAGCGAGGCCGAGGTCCAGACCTGCGCGGTCGACTTCGACGCTTGCACGCAGCCCTTCGCGGATCTGTGCCAAGTCGCCGAGAACCCCAACCTCGAGACCTGCCTCGATCAGCACGGCCTGTGCGTCGCGTGTGCCAGCAGCGACGAGCAGCTCGCGGCCTGCGAGGCCGTGTTCGACTCGTGCATGATCCAGCTCTGACAGTCCGTGGGTAGGAGCGAGGCCGGCGGCGTATCCGGCATACTGTGAAAATCTCAGATTTTCGCAGCCGGGCCCGGCTGGGGACCCGTTCCCAGCCTTCGCTTGTGCTGTGTGCTGCTCGTGTGCCGCGGAGCTGCACGCGGTTTCCGTGCCGTCCCGTCCCGCTCCCCGGCGGGCTGGGGAGCGAGCAACTTGATCATCTCGTCGCCGTGGCCCTCGGCCACGTGTGAGTACCGCATCGTCTCCACGACGCTCGCGTGACCCAGCCACTCTTGCACCTGCCGGATCGAGACGCCTCGCATGATCGCGTGCGAGGCGAAGGTGTGACGGAGCACGTGGCTGTGGATCCGTCGCAGCCCTGCGCGGTCGCACACCTTCTCGATCCAGTGGTTCACCATCGAGTCCTTGACCACCACGTTGGGCATGGGGAACACGAGATCCCCGGTCACGCGAGCTCGCTGGCTGGCGAGCGCCTCCTTGGCGTCCCAGGTCAGCGGGATCTCGCGGCACTTGCCGTTCTTCGTCGTCGAGATCCCGTGCTTGCGGTTGCGTGACTGCTGGACTCGCAAACGACCCCGCTCGAGGTCGACATCCTCGCGCCAGCGAAGCGCGAGCAACTCGCCAACACGCATCCCCGTGCGAACGGCGACGACCATGTAGGGCAACCAGTCGGGCACGTGCTCGCGCGCGGCCTCGATGAACTGCTCACACTCGTCGAAGGTCAGGAAGTCGAAGCCCGGCCTCCGGGTCTTGAGCTTCCCGAGATCCGGGAGTTCCTTGACCAGCTTCCACTTGAGCGCCACTCGGAGCACCCGCCCGAGCAGCAACAAGTGCTGGTTGACCGTTCCCGCGGAGCGTCCGTCGAGCTTCGCCACCTTGTAGGCATCGATCGCCCGGGTGTCGATCTCGTCGAGCCGGACCTTGCCGAACGCGGGGATCAAGTGGACCCGCAGGATCATCCGCTTGTCGTCGACGACCTGCGGCTTGTTGACGGTGGCTTGGTACGCGAGGAACTCTTCGGCGAACTCCTCGAGTGTCGGTGTCTTGGGCTTGTCGGCCTCCTCCCACTGCCCGGACACGAGCAGCTTCCTGACCTCGCGCTCGTACTGCTCGGCGCCCCGCTTGGTCTGCACGGGCGAGACCTTGCGGATGGTTTGGCGCCGGCCGTCCGGCCAGGTGTGTTCAACGTGGATCATCCACTTCTCTTGGGTCTGACCTTGCTTGTCGACCCACTTCCGTTTCCTGACGCTCA
>JAMHUH010000168.1:0-2882 GCA_035904925.1 Nannocystaceae bacterium | reverse complement strand
CCCGGTGGCAGCTCGCACACTGATCGCGGGCCGGACCCATCGCGGACTTGTGCTCGGCGATCCCGGCCAGGTCTTGGTTGTCGCGCGGGATCGGCAGCGGCTGGGCCGAGAGCGTGTAGCTACCGTTGCCGTCGATGGTCGAGCGCTCGACCGTGTGGCAGGTCCTGCAGGTCACGCCGATGTGGGCGCGCAGCTCGTCGCTGCGGATCGGCTGGTCCATCGCGGCGTCGACCAGCAGCGCCGGGTCATGACAGCCCGCGCAAAAGCGGCTCCGCGCGAAGCCCTGATCGGGGTCGGCGTCGCGGAAGCGCTCGACCGAGGCTCGATAGATCGGGTTGTCGAAGCTCGCGAAGTGATGCGCGCTGGTCCGCCACTGCGCGGCGACTTCGGTGTGGCAGCCCTCGCAGACCTCGGCGTCGGCCAGCTCGACGCCCTCGGGGATCGAGGGGCCCACGCCGATCGAGGTCAGCGCGGGCATGAAGCGGTCGCCGACGAGCGGGAGCGAGGCCGCGATCGTGGCGGGATCGGGCAGGGCACGCTCGGGCGTGTTCGCGTGCTCCGGCGCGGCGCCGGGCGCTACCACGACCTCTTCGATCGGATCGGGACGACACGCGAGCGCCAGCAGGAGGCCGAGCGCCGGCGTGCTCGCCAAGAGCCAGGTGGTCTTGCGTGGGAGCAGCTCGTGGTCGGCCATGGTTCAGCCCCTCCGCCGGCGCAGGCCGAGCCCGAGCAGCCCGAGCAAGCCGAAGCTGGCCAGCGCACCGACGCCCCAATTGCGCTCGTCGACCGAGCAGTGGGCGCAGCCGTCGGCGTGGCTGGCCTGATGATCGCGGGCCTTGTTGCGCTTGGCCTCGTGGGTGACTGCCGAGGGCGGCGTCGGGCCCTCGAGCCCGAGCTCGGCGTGGGCCGAGGCGCTCACGAATTTGTCGAGCTTGGCCCCGCGCGGCACGAAGGCGAGGTCGCGCGCGACTTCGGTGTTGCGTCGAGGGCCGCTCGGCGGCCCGCCCCAGTTGCCGAAGCGAGGGTTGGCGCAGGCGACCGCGCCCTCCCAGTAGTGGCGGATGATGTAGCGAGCCTGGAAGTTGTCGCCGCCGTACTCGGCCGCTACCGCGCCGCGCTCGAGCTGGCCGTCGACCTGCAGGAACTCGCGGCCGCCGACGATCGGCGGCGCGGTCCGGAACACCAGGTCCTCGCCGAGCGAGCTCTTGTCGTAGCGCGCGTGCAGCCGGGTCAGCACGAACTCGTAGGGGAGCGCGTACTCGGCCTCGGACAGCATGTTGCCTTGCTCGTCGAAGAAGCGAGCGGCGAGCTCGGGCAGCGCGTCGGCCCCGAGCACGCGCAGCTCCTGGGCGCTGAGCGGCTCGACCGGGCAAGGATCGCAAGAGCCGGCCGCCCAGGCGTACTCGGTGACCACGGCCTTGGGCTGCTGCTCGAGCGTGTGGTCGAAGAGCGAGGCATAGAACTCGCCGAAGTGCTCGCGGGTCTCGTCCTTGACCTCGAGGTTGGTCGGGATCGTGATGTTGTCGTAGTTGGCCAGCTCGTAGCGCTGGCCGCGAGCGAGGATGTGCACGAGCAGGTCCTGGGCGCCCTGGGCGTTGATCAGCCCGAGCCGGACCGGCAGCACGAAGTCTTCGCTGTCGTAGTGAAAGCGCAGCGGCGAGAGCATCGCCTGGCCATTGGGGCCGAACTGGACCTTCTGCGCGTCGACCTTGGCGACGAAGAATTTCATGCCCTGCTGGACATAGGGGCGCAGCAGCGGCTCGGCGCCGTTGGGGATCTGGTAGCCGTTGTCGTGCAGCCAGCGATCGAGGCCCGAGGCGTCCTCGGCCGACAAGATCACGATGTCGTACTCGGCGACGGTGAACTCGGCCTCGATCGTGACGCGATAGTCTTCCTCCGCGGCCATCGACGCGTCGGGCATGGCCGACATCTTCATCGAGCCCTTGTAGCGGCGATGGCTGCGTTCGTAGTGCTCGATCTCGCAGGGGTTCTGCTCCCAGTACTCGACCAAGCGCGGCGCGGCGAGCTGGTCGACGCGATCGAAGACGCTGCGCTCGAGCGTCTTGACGTCGCCCTCTTGCAGCACGACCGGCACCGGCACGACCATGGCGAAGTTCTCGGGCGGGCCCTGGTAGTTGTTCTGCATCGAGAGCACGGTCCGCGTGCCGTCGCGCATCATCACGACCATGGTCGCGTTGTTGTAGAGCGCCTGATCGGCCCCGGCGACGTAGAAGCCACAGAACTCGGCCAGCGCGTCCATCACGGGGGCCGGCAGCTCGAGCAGGGGCGAGGCAGCGTCGGCGGGGTTGGGCTGGGCGAGCAAGGCCAGGCCGGGAGCGATCGCGGTGGCTGCGAGCAGGCCCAGCCGACGAAGCAGAGTGAAGAGGCGGGGCGAGGAGGGCAGAGGCGTCGGGGCAGGCATGTTCGCGGTCTGGGTGGGATCGGTCTGGGGGTCGCAACGACGAGCGCTCGGGGCGGCTTTCTCTCGCTGCCGATTCAGGGCTCGAACACTTCGCGTGTCGACGTGGCCGAGAGCGTGCGCGCGAGCCAGCGTGCGAGCAGCACGAGGTCGTCACACTCGAGCACTTGGGCCCGGATCTCGTCGTCGATCGCGAACTGCCGGGCGGCGAGGAAGGCCAGCACGTTCTCGCGGCTCGACGCGAGCGCGTCTTCGACCTTGCTCTGGGCCTGAGCGGCCTCGCTCTGGGCCTGAGCGGCTTTGGCCTCGGCCTGCTCGGCTTTGCTCTCGAGCGACTCGACCATCCCGGTCAGCCGATCGATCAGCTCCTCCGAGCCAATCAGCTCGCCCATGCCCTGATAAAAGCGCAGCGAGCCGCCCTGCAAGACCAAGTCGAGATCGAGCACCCTCGAGTGGTAGCGGC
>JAMHUH010000167.1:0-12536 GCA_035904925.1 Nannocystaceae bacterium | reverse complement strand
TCGACGACGGGGCCGCTCGGATTCGCGGCGTCGAGGGTCGAGTCGCAGCGCAGGACCTCGCGCGAGAGGGTGGCGTTGGTCAGGTCGAGATAGAGGTGAAGGCGAAAGTCGCGGAGGGTGAAGATGCGCTCGACCCGAAAGTCGAATTGCATGAAGCTGGGCAGGCGGGCGTCGTTGCGATGGTCGCGGGCGGCCTCGGCGAAGGTCTCGACCGTGCCGTCGTCGCGGGTGTTCTGGCGGGTGTAGGGGCGGCCGCTGTTGAAGTGAAAGCGGCCGCCCAATCGCCACTTGCGCGAGATGTTCCAGCCGAGCACGAGGTTGAGAATGTGGCGTTGATCCCAGGCCGAGGGGGCCGAGCCGCCGAGCGCGTAATTGCGGGTCGAGCGAGACAGGGTATAGGCCAGCCAGCCCCAGGCGCGCTGGCCCGGCAAGAGCCGCAGCATGGTCTCGAGCCCGTAGCTCCAGCCCGACACGCGAATCAGATAATCGTCGATGGTGTTGGTGTTGGCGTCCGAGAAATTGCTCAATTCGTAATCTTGCAAATTCGAGAGCCGGCCGAGGTAGGCGTCTTGGGTCAGGCTCGCGATGTCGGCGATTCGCCACTCCCAGCCGAAGCTGCCCTGAATGTTGCGTTGCAGGCCTTGGTCGAGCCCGATCGCCTCGACGCCGGGGATCGGCAAAGGTGGATCGGGGGCTTGATGATAGGCGCCCAGGCTCTGGCGCAGGGTCCAACGCTCGCTGACCCGCTCGCGCAGGGCGAGGCGAGGATCGACGCCGGCCGCGGCACTGACCGCGCGAGCCTGCGGGAGATAGGGGCTGGGCCCGGTCTGGACCCACAGGTCGGCGCGGACGCCCGGGCGGGCCTCGAACCAGCCTTTTCGCCAGGCGAAGTCGAGGTAGAGGCCGGTGACCGAGAGCACCCGCTCGCTCAAGAACAAGGCCAGGTCCTCGGGCGAGACGCCGAGCGAGGACGAGCCGGGGACCTCGAAGATCTGCAGATCTTGATCGAGGCCGAAGCCGAGCTCGAGGTTCTCGCTGACCGGGAGGCGCACGTCGATCCGCGGGCTGACCCGCCAATCGTTGATCCGCGCGTCGCTGACCCCGCTGCGATCGAGACCGAGGCCGAGCCGATACTCGATCGAGCCGGCGCCAGGCTTGGCCCGGGTCCCGATCCGTTGGCGGACGACTTGATTGATCCGATGGAACTCGAGCCGAATGAAGGGATCGGGGTCGTTGTCGACGACGGTCGTGGGGTTGCCCTGCTCGTCCAAGGCGAACTCCTCGGCCCGGCGGGGGCCGAGCTCGTCGTAGCTGCCGAACACCAGCGCGGTGTAGCGAGCCCGCTTGCCCAGATCGTGATCGAAGCGGGCTTGATAGTCCCAGTAGCGCAGCTTGATGTTCAGGGCCGGGATCGCCGACAGGACCAGGCCGGTGTAGCTGTAGCGACCGGCCAGGGTCAGCGATCCGCGGGCCTGCTTCTCGGGTGGATCGCGGCGGCGTCGAAAGGGGATCTCGATCAGCGCGCCGGTGTCCGTCAGGCGCAGGTCGACCTCGCCGCGGACGCGATCGCGGCCAGCCGGGCGCGTGTGGCCCTCGATGATCCCGCTGGCGAAGCGACCGAGGCGGACCGGCACGCCGCCCGGATAGAAGTCGACCTCGTCGATGAAGTAGGGGTGGATGACCGAGGGGCCCGCGGCGACGTGGAAGAGCGCGGGCACGCGGACGCCGTCGAGGTAGTAGCCGGTGTTGCCCGGGGCCGCGCCGCGCACGACCACGTAGGGCAAGAAGCCCGCGACCTGCGAGGCGCCGGGGAGCGAGCGGACGATCGCGAAGGGATCGCCACCCGAGCCCGGGACCTCGCGGATCTCTTCGTCGCGCAGGCGCGTGCTGGTGACCGCGACCGCGCGCTCGGTGGTCACGACCGTGCGGTAGCGGCTGGCGTCGAGCGACTCGTCGAGGCGCAGCTCGATCGTCTGCTGCTCGCCGGCCGCGATCGTGATCGTGACCTCGAGCCGCTCGAAGCCGTTGGCGATCACGACGAAGCGATGCTCGCCGGCCGGCAGCCAGATGCTGGTCTGGCCTTGGTCGTCGGTCTCGGGCGGCGGCTCGAGCTCGGCGGGCTCGAGCTCGGCGGGCTCGGTCTCGGTCTCGGTCTCGGGCTCGTCGAGCGAGAGCAGCTTGGCGTGGACGACCGGATCGCGACGACCGCGGACGCGGACGCGGATCTGCGCGAGCCCATGCGTGGCCGCGAGCGCATGATCCTGCTCGGGCTGCTCGGGCTGGCTCGGCGGCGCGAGCAGCAGCAGGCCGAGCACGAGCGGGCCCAAGAGCACGCCGCATCATACAAGCCAGCGCTCGATCCCTGCGCAAAACCAGCAGTCGGCGCGTGCATCGAAGCGAGCCAGACTCGGCCCCGATGCGAGCCCTGGTCGTCTACGAGTCGATGTTCGGCAACACCCAGCGCGTCGCGGAGGCGATCGGCGAGGGCTTGCGCGAGCGCTACGAGGTCGAGGTCCGCGAGGTCGGTCAGCTCGACGTCGCCGGCCCCGAGCTCGAGGGCGTCGATCTGCTGGTCGTCGGCGGCCCGATCCACGCGTGGAGCATGACCCGAGCGAACACCCGCGAGGGCGCGCGGCAAGAGGCCGAGGGTGTGGCGATCGTGTCGACTGGCCACGGCATCCGCGAGTTCCTCCGCGAGCTGCACGACGCCAACCCCGATCAGCACGCGGTCGCGGCCACCTTCGACACCGCGATCCAGACCCGCTGGTTCCCGGTCGGATCGGCGGCCAAGCCCGCGGCCAAGCAGCTGAGCAAGCACGGCTATCCCTTGGTCGCCAAGCCCGAGCACTTCTACGTGACCGACAAGCAGGGCCCGCTGGTCGCGGGCGAGCTCGAGCGCGCACGCGCGTGGGCCAGCCTGCTGACGCCACCCGAGCCGCTCCGCGTCGACCCGGCCGGGTGAAATCGGGTTAGAATGCCGGCTCGATGCGAGCCTGGTTTCTGTGTGCGGTGATCGGGCTCGCCTTGCTCGGCTGCACCGCGTCGGCCGAGGACTGCGACGCGCTCGGCGAGCACTTCCTCGCGCTCTCGATCGCCGAGGCCGAGACCCAGGGCGTGTCGAGCGAGTCGATCGCCAAGGTCGCCGAGACGCTCGCGGTCGAGCTGGTCGCCCAGTGCAAGGCCGAGCCTCGGCGCAAGAGCGAGCTCGACTGCCTCAACCGAGCCACGAACTTCGCCGAGCTCGCCACGTGCTCTCAGGGCTGAGAGCTACTGCGAGCAACCGGTCCCGAGGAAGTCGGGCACCTCGATGCTGACGTCGAGGTCGAGGATCAAGGTGTCGCCGTCGGCGGTCTCGAGCTCGGCGTGGAGCTGGCCGGGCTGCTCGTCGATGTCGCAGGGGTTGGCCAGCTCGTCGGGCACGAAGATGGTCACGTAGATGAACTCGTAGGTGCCGTCGTCGAGGACTTTGAAGGGGATCGGGTAGTTGGCGATCCGAGCGAAGTGACCGCCGAAGCCGATGTTGAAGCCGTCGACGTCGAGGTACATGTCGAGGATCGGGACCTTGGGATCGGTGTAGTCGCTCGGGTCGTCGGGCAAGGTGAACTCGCCGGCGTGCAGCGGGATCGGGAACATCAAGAGGCCCTGGCCGCCGAGGACCATGACCAGCTCGTCGTCGTTTTGGATCTCGGCGAACTCGAACTCGCCCTGGCCGAGCTTCAGCCAGGCCTTGCTGTCGCCGTCGCCGTCGCCGTTGGCGTCGTTGCCCCACTTGGGGTTCGACGGATCGCAGGCGGCCACGCCGAGCAGGGCGCCGAGCAAGAGGCGAGAGGGGCGAAGCCAAGGCATGTCGGCAATTTGGCTGTCCGCGTCGCTCGGGGCAAGCGGCGCGGACCTGCGGGTTCTCGCGTGACCCTGGTCTGACCCTCGTGATCGGAACGGCGCTTCGGGATACACCCGCTCAGGCTTCCATCCAGGCGACGATCATCGCGTAGGCGATGTCGTTGCTGGCCTGGCCGCCCAGCTGCGGGCGCATCGAGGCCTCGGCGAAGGCCCGCCGCTCCGCGGCCGAGGCCCCGTCGAGGACCAGCCCCATCGCGCCGGCCAGGGCCAGGAAGCGGGGGTGGAGGTGCGAGTCGCCGGCCGCGATCTCGGCCTGCGCGAGCGCTCGCAGCTGCGCGCCACGGCGATGGACGACGGCGTCGAGCAGCGCGATCTGGTTGGCCATCCGCTCGCCGACGCGATCGGCCGTGCCGCTCGCGACGACCTCGGACCAGAACTTGGTCGGCGCGAGATCGATCCAGGGCGCGCTCTCGTGATAGACGCCGTAGACCGCGTCGAACCAGGCGTCGGCGATCTCGACCGGGACCTGGCCCTCGAACAAGCCGAGGTTGTCGTGCGCGCCCAGGTAGCTGACCATCGCGCCGCCGCCGGCGTGGTTCTGGCGGTCGTCGTTCTCGAACATCCGCATCAGCAGCAGCGCCCGCTCGGGCTCGTCGAGCACGTGCTTGTCGCTGCGCTGGTCGCTGATCCGGGTCGAGTAGGTCGGCTGCGGCCACGCGCCGAAGACCTCGATCAAGGGCAGCGGGATGAAGCGCAGCTCGAGCAGCGCCTCGGCCGACTCGCGGAAGAAGCGGGCCCGCTCGGCCCCGTTGTCGAGGATCGGGTGGGTGTCGCGGTTGGGCTCGACCGTGGCCAGGTAGGGGTGGATGAGCTCGTCGGTCGCGACCAGGAGCGAGTCGATCTGATCGAGCTTGGTGATCCCGAGCAGCTTGGCGTCGCTGGCCAGGTCGGGCCACTGGGTCAGCGGCTCGGCGTGGAGCTTGCCGATCCCGTCGTCCTCGCGCGCGGCGAGGATCAACCAGTCGCGATCGCCGACCCGGTAGAGCCGGTAGTCGGGGAACTCGCGATCGACCGCGGCCAAGACCGAGAGCAGCAAGGGATCGCTGAGCTCGTAGCCGTGCATCCACTGGCCGAGCAGCCCGTCGGGGGCCATGTAGCGGCTGATCTCTTGGTAGAACTCGACCGTGAAGAGGCTCGACACGCCCGCGACCCAGGGGTTCGAGGGCTCCGAGACGATCAGGTCGTAGCTGGCTTCGGCGGCCGCGAAGTAGGCCTTGGCGTCGTCGAAGATGATGTGGCTGCGCGGGTCGTTGAATACCCGCTCGTTGATCGGCGCGAACATCTTGGCGCCGGCGGCCATGTTGGGCTCGATCTCGACCGTGTCGAGCCGCTCGAGCGTGGGCGAGGCCAGCAACACGTGGCTGGTCACGCCCGAGCCCATGCCGATGGTCGCGACGTTGCGCGCGTCGGGTCGAGCGAGCAGCGGCACGATCGCGAGCAGGAGCTGGGTCGGCTCGTCGCCGGCGAGGTAGGGCCCCTCGCTGGGCTTGCGCCCCTCGGGCCAGCGCAGGACCTGGACCGAGGCGTCGGGCTTGCCGTTGGTGTAGAGGCTGAAGTAGCCCTCGCGCTCGGTGTCGTGGCTGACGGTGACGGTCGCGGTCCGGCCGTCGACGTGCATCACGACCTCGTAGTCGTCGTGCATCGCGACCCGACCGCGGCGAAACACGCCGGCCGCGAGCACGCGCGGGTTCACGTCGAGCACGCCGTAGCCGATCACCGCGAGCAGCAAGGTCGCGACCGTGGTCGAGCGGACCAGCTTGCGGACTTGGACGTCGTGGGGCGAGGCGCTGGCCTCCCGGCTGACCAGCCAGACGCCGAGCAGCATGTCGATCATCGCGCCGGTCACGATCGTCGCCTTGAGCCCGATCAGCGGCAGCATCAGCATCCCGGCCGCGACCGCGCCGACGATCGAACCGAGCGTGTTGACCCCGTAGACCTTGCCGACCGCCGACTCGGGCTGGCCGCGGCGGAGCAGCACGTGGGTGACCAAGGGCAAGGTCATGCCGGCGCAGAAGGTCGCCGGCAGCATGACCGCGAGGCAGACGACGTAGCGCAGCACGTTGAAGAGCACCCACATGCCCGTGGTCCGTAGCTCGTCGTCGCCGCCGAGCTTGAACACGCCGCCCATGCCGAGCACCGCGAGCCGGTACATCGGGATGGTCGCGACCGCCATCGCGCCCATGATCAGCTGGACGAGGCCGAGCGCGAGCTCGGGCCGCTTGAAGCGATCCATCCGCTTGCGCACCCACAGGCCGCCGAGCGCGAGCCCGAGCACGAAGGCCGAGAGCATGACCTCGAAGGAGTGGGTCGCCGAGCCCAGGACCATCGAGAGCATGCGGATCCAGGCGATCTCGTACATGAACGAGCTCAGCCCGGTGCCCAGCGCGATCGCGAGCATGAGGATCACCAGCGCGCGTCCGCGGGTCGGCGCGGCCGTGCCCTCGGCCGCGGGCTCGGCCGCCTCTTCGATCGCCCCGGCCTCGAGCGGCGCGTCGGCGACCCGGCCGCGCTCGCGCAGACAGACCAGCATGATCACGAAGTTGATCGCCGCGGCCGTGGTCAACGTGCCCGGCAGACCGAGGCGCGGGACCAACACGAAGCCCGAGAGCAGGGCGCCGAGGGCCGCACCGAAGCTGTTCGAGAAGTACAAGAAGCTGAGGATCTCGCCCGAGCGGGCCTTGTCGCGGCGCAGGATCCCGACGCTCATCAACGGGAAGGTCGTGCCGAGCAGCACGCAGGGCGGAGCGATCAGCAGGCCCGCGAGCGTCCACTTGACCAGCGCGACCCCGCCTCCGCCGACCGCCGGAAAGAGCGTGTCGTAGCCCAGCCGCGTCATCAGTTCGAAGAGCAGCGGGAAGGCGAGCGCGTAGGCGCCGATCAAGCCCTCGACCACGCCGTAGACCAGCACCGGCCGGCTGATCTTCGCGCTCGCGCGGCTCATCAGCAGCGAGCCCAACGACATCCCGCCCATGAAGAGGGCGAGCACGAGGATCTGCGCAGTCGCGGCGCTACCGACGAATAGCTTGAGGTAGCGCGACCATAGCGACTCGTAGATGAGCCCGCTGATGCCCGACAGGAAGAAGAGGATGAAGAGGTGCCGCGAGCGGCCCATAGGCGCGCGAGGATAGTCCCTGCCACGCCGACCCGTGGGGGCTCGCGCGAGCGAGTGCGCACACGAGGACGCTGCGCCGGTGTCCAGTGGAGCGAGATCCACAGCGGGTTCACCGCTGATGTTCGTGTCCCCGATACACCGCGATGCGGGCGATACTCGCGGCGATGAGCTCCGACAGCCAAGGTCGCAAGATCGGTTACTGGGTCGCCACGGGTCTCGCGGCGGCGGCGTTCTCGTTCAGCGCGTTCATGGACTTCCAGGCCCCGGCCGAGATGGTCGAGGGGGTCGAGCACCTCGGCTACCCGCTCTACCTGTTGCCGCTGCTCGGCGTGGCCAAGGCGCTGGCCGTGATCACGATGCTCGCGCCCCGCTTCGCGCGGCTCAAAGAGTGGGCCTACGCCGGGATCGCGATCGACATGATCGGCGCCTCCTACTCGCACGCGATGGCCGGCGATGGCGCCCAGCAGATCATCACGCCGATGGTGTTCTTGGCCCTGGCGATGAGCTCGTACTTCTTGCGCCCGGCCGATCGCCGGCTGCCCGATCTCCCGGCCAAGCCCTGATCGCTGGCGAGTTCGAACTTCTTAGTGTATTAAATACACGAACTCTGCGAACGTCGGAACCACCGCATGACCAAGCCCGCGCCCACCGGACTTCAGACCGACCTCTACCAGCTGACCATGGCCCAGGGCTATTGGAAGCTCGGGCGGGCCGACCAGCAGGCGGTGTTCAACCTGACCTTCCGCAAGCCGCCCTTCGGGGCCGGGGTCGCGCTCGCCTGCGGGCTCGCGCAGGCGCTCGAGCTGATCGAACACTTCGGCTACTCGCCCGCGCAGATCGACTTCCTGGCCACGTTGAAGGGCAACGACCAGCAGCCGCTCTTCGATCGCGGCTTCCTCGACTGGCTGGCCGAGCAGCGCGCGACCATCGATCTCGACGCGATGCCCGAGGGCAGCGCCAGCTTTCCGCACGAGCCCTTGCTGCGCGTGCGCGGGCCCTTGGCCCAGTGTCAGCTGCTCGAGACCAGCCTGCTCACGGTCATCAATTTTCAGACGCTGATCGCGACCAAGGCCGCGCGGATCGTCGCGGCGGCCGGTGGCGACGCGGTGCTCGAGTTCGGTCTGCGCCGGGCCCAGGGGCTCGACGGCGGGCTCTCGGCCAGCCGCGCCGCGTACATCGGGGGCGTGGCCGCGACCTCCAACGTCGAGGCCGGCATGCGCTTTGGCATCCCGGTTCGCGGCACCCATGCCCACGCCTGGGTGATGGCCTTCGAACACGAGCAAGACGCGTTCTCGGCCTACGCCGAGGCGATGCCCAACAACTGCGTGTTCTTGGTCGACACCTACGACACCATGAAGGGCGTCGATCGAGCGATCCTCGAGGCCGCCAAGCTGCACGCGCGCGGCCACACGATGGCGGGCATTCGGCTCGACTCGGGCGATCTGGGCGAGCTCAGCAAGGCCGCGCGCAAGAAGCTCGACGCCGCCGGTCTCCAGCACGCGGCGATCGTCGCCAGCTCCGACCTCGACGAGTACGCGATCGACGAGCTCAAGCTCTCGGGCGCCGCGATCTCGGTCTGGGGCGTCGGCACCCGCTTGGCCACGGCCTACGATCAGCCGGCGCTCGGCGGCGTGTACAAGCTCGCCGCGCTCGAGCAGGCCGACGGCAGCTGGCGGCGGATGGTCAAGCTCTCGGAGAACCCGATCAAGACCTCGCTGCCGGGGCTCTTGCAGGTCCGTCGGCTGAGCGTCGCCGGCAAGCCGATCGTCGACGTGATCTACGACGAAGAGTTCGGTCCGCCGCAGCCTGGCGAGCCCGGCTGGCCGCTCGACGTCACGAAGCTCGAGCCGGTGCCGCTGCCCGCCGACGCGCAGGTCGAGGATCTCCTGCAACCGGTGCTGCGCTTGGGCCAGCGGGTCGGGCCCGCGCCCAGCATCGAGGCCAGCCGGGCCCGCGCGCACGAGCAGCTCGCCGGCTTCCCGGGCCTGCTGCGCGGCGGTCAGCACCCCGTCCTGCTCGAGACCAAGCTCGCGACGCTCGAGCGCGAGCTGATCGCCGCCGCCCGGTCGAGCTCGCCATGACCCACACCTACGAGTGGCCCCGGCCGGCGCTGACCGTCGACTGCGTCGTGTTCGGCCTCGACCTCGACGAGGACGAGCTCGAGATCCTGCTGGTCCGGCGCGGGCTCGAGCCCTTCCTGGGCAAGTGGGCGCTGCCCGGCGGCTTCGTCCACATCGACGAGACGCTCGAGGACGCGGCCCTGCGCGAGCTCGAAGAGGAGACCGGCCTGCGCAAGGTCTTTCTCGAGCAGCTCTACACCTACGGCGCGCTCGATCGAGACCCGCGCGAGCGGATCGTGACCGTCGCCTACTACGCGCTGGTCAAGCTCTCCGATCACAAGGTCAAGGCCGCGACCGATGCCGCCGACGCGGCCTGGTTCTCGATCCACGACCTTCCGGCGCTCGCCTTCGATCACCAGCAGATCCTCGACGCCGCGCACGAGCGGCTGCGCGGCAAGGTCCGCTACCAGCCGATCGGCTTCGAACTGCTGCCCAAGAAATTCACGCTCACGCAGCTGCAGCGGATGTACGAGATCATCCTCGAGCGCCAGCTCGACAAGCGAAACTTCCGCAAGAAGATCCTCGCCATGGACCTGCTCGTCGAGCTCGACGAGGTCCAACGCGACGTCGCCCACCGGGCCGCGCGCTTGTACAAAGTCGACGATCGCCACTACCGGCGCTTGCTCAAGCAAGGCTTCTCCTTCGAGATTTAATCGTCCCGGAGGCCCTTCCGCGGGCCTCCCCCATGCCTAGCAAGCTCGTCACGGGTCCCCCCTCCTCGCAAGCCCTTCGGGCCTGTTCGCTTCGCCTTCGCTCGCTCATCAGCACCCCCCGGAGGCCTTTCCGCGGGCCTCCCCGCTTCGCCTTCGCTCACTCGTCACCGCAAGGAACCCATGGGAAAACGCGCGTTGATCCTCGTCGATGTTCAGCCCGACTTCATGCCTGGGGGCGCGCTCGCGGTGCCCGAGGGCGACGCGATCCTGCCGGTCGTGCGTGACCTGATCGATCGCCACGAGCTGGTCGTCGCGACCCAGGACTGGCATCCGCCCGAGCACGAGAGCTTCGCCGCCAACCATGCCGGCCGCTCGCCGGGCGAGCTGATCGAGCTGCACGGGCTGACGCAGGTGCTCTGGCCGGTTCACTGCGTGCAAGGCAGCCCCGGCGCGGCGCTGAGCGAGGCGCTCGCCGACAAGCGCGAGCGGATCGCCAAGGTGTTTCGCAAGGGCAGCGATCCGAGCGTCGACAGCTACTCGGGCTTCTTCGACAACGGCCGGCGCAACGCGACCGGGATGGCCGAGTGGCTGCGGGCGCAGGGCGTCGACGCGCTGACGGTGGTCGGGCTCGCGACCGACTACTGCGTCACGTTCACGGCCCGCGACGCGCTCGAGCACGGCTGCGCGACCACGGTGGTCCGCGACGCCTGCCGAGCGGTCGACTTGAACGAAGGCGACGGCGAGCGAGCCTTCGCCGCGATCGCGGCCGCGGGTGGCCGCGTGGTCGAGAGCGAGGAAGTACGATGACCGACGAATTCGAACCCCAACAGACCATCGCCGAGGGCCGCTGGCTCCGTCTGGCCAAGCGCGGCCGCTGGGAGTTCGCCCAGCGGGTGATCGGCGGGACCGCGGCGATCCTGGTCGCGACCACCGACGACGACGAGCTCGTGCTGATCGAGCAGCCGCGGCCGGCCTTGGCCGCCCAGGTGATCGAGCTGCCCGCCGGGCTGATCGGTGATCATGTCGGCGACGAGAACGAGCCGCCCGAGCTGGCCGCCGCGCGCGAGCTCGAAGAGGAGACCGGCTTCGTCGCCAAGCAGCTGGTCCGGGTCGCCGAGGGGGTCGCGAGCGCCGGGCTCAGCGACGAGCGGATGATCGTGTTCCGGGCGACCGGGCTGACCCGCGTCGGCCCGGGCGGCGGCGACGAGCACGAGCAGATCCTCGTGCACCTCGTGAAGCTCGACGCGGTCGAGGCCTGGGTCGCCGAGCAGCAGGCGCGCGGCTGCGTCGTCGACCTCAAGATCTTCGCCGGGCTCTACTTCGCCCGAAAGTGAGAAAGCTAACATTCATTTAAGAATACAAGACTTGACGAAGAGATCGTGCCCTGCTTTACTATAAATAATCTCTGTCCCACGCTAGCACCTGCTTGCGTGCATCTTTGTCCCGAGAAGCCCAATGTGGCTTCTCGAATTTTTTCGAATATGCGAGTACGTGTTTTTGTTGATTTTTGGAACTTCCAGCTTATGTGGAACGAGCGTTCCGGCTCCAACTGTGATTGGACGCGAATAGCGCCAGTATTTTGCAGTGAAGCATCTCGTGTCCTTTCGAAGGCGAGTCTGGGAGCAGCTACTCTGGAAGAGACACGGATCTACGCCGGCTATGAAGCGGGACGCGAGAACAAACTCAAGGAGTTTCTCCATAACTTCTTGGATCGTCAGCCCGGGATTCGGGTCTTCACTTCAGAACGACATTGGAAGGCTCGTTCCGTACATTGCCGAAGTTGTGGTGCAAGCCATAAGGAATGTCCATCGTGCAAAGCAGCATTTGGGCGAGCGGCGGAGAAGACAATCGACGCGAAGATTGTAACGGATCTCATCGGGCTAGCCTGGGAAAATGCTTATGATGCTGCGATTCTTGTGACGGCCGACAAGGATTTTATCCCTGCTGTGGACCACGTGCAGAGTAAAAACTACAAAGTCATTAATGCTTCGTGGCGAGGCAAGGGACATGAGTTGGCGGCCGTCTGTTGGGCATCTTTCGAGATCGATTCTCTAATAAGTTCACTCGTGCGAACATAATGGTGAGCACTCTGCTCGCGCTGCTCAGCCCCGGCGATCTTCGAGCGCCGTCCAGCGCTCGGCCAGCTTCGTCGCCTCGGCCCGGGCCTGGTCCAACTTCGCGTGGAACTCTCGCTGCTCGGCGAGCGAGCGGCCGAAGAACTCGGGCGTGACCAGCTCGGCCTCGAGCGCGGCGACGGCCTGCTCGGCCCCGTCGACCCGCTCGAGCAGCCCGGCGAGCTCGATCTCTTCGGCGTAGGTCAGCTTGGCCTTCTTGTTGGCGACCGGGCCCGAAGCCGCCGCGGGCGCGGTGTCGACCTTGCGCGGGGCCTTGTCCTCGCGCGGCAGCTCGGCGCTGGCCAGCGCCTTGCGCTCGACATAGTCGGCCCAGCCACCCGCGTGGCGGACCAGCTGCTTGCCTTCGAACACCAAGAGCGAGGTCGCGATCCTGTCGAGGAACCAGCGATCGTGGGTGACGACCAAGAGCACGCCCGGGAAGTCGCTGAGCGCGTCTTCCATCGCGGCGAGGGTCATGACGTCGAGGTCGTTGGTCGGCTCGTCGAGCACGACGAGGTTGGCCTCTTCGCGCAGGATCCGGGCGAGCGCGACCCGGGCTCGCTCGCCGCCCGAGAGCGTGCCGACCTGGCGGTGCTGGTCGTGGCTGCCGAAGGCGAAGCGCTCGAGGTAGGTGCGC
>JAMHUH010000166.1:0-2251 GCA_035904925.1 Nannocystaceae bacterium | reverse complement strand
GCTTCCTCGCGGTGCCCAGCTACACCCCCTGGCACAGCGCGGGCGAGTTCGCGGCCGAGGCTTGGCAAGAGGCGCGCCGCTACGGTCGCCCGGTCTTGTGGGCCAACGTCGCTTCGCAGGGCGGCAGCTCGATCTTCGTCGACGAGGGCCAAGTCGGCGATCTGCAAAACTACCCGCGTCGGGTCGGGCTGCTCGAGCGCGGTGACGAGGGCGTGATCGTGGCCGACGTCTATCTCGGCTTTCAGCGCCCGGGTGGGTCCACGCGATACGGTGGCGACAAGGTCGTCAAGCCGGTCGCGGTCGCGTCGTTGCTGTATCGCCATCATCCGATCAGCGATCGCTACGCCGGATGGGTCGAGGACTTCGAGCGGCGCCTGGACACGATCAGCGAGGACGAAGCGGCCGACTCGGTCGAGGCTGCGCGCGCACTGCTGCTCGAGGCGGCGTCGTTGTCGGCGGGCCAAGCCAGGACGAAGCGACTTCGCCGGTTGTTGGCCGAGGTCGCGGGGATCAACACCAACGAGGAATTTCGCAAGTTCACCCGCGAGGTCGTGCTGCCCGACGCCGCGCTGCCGCTCGACGTGCTGCGCAAGGTTTGGGCGCGCGAGTGTGCGGACATCGTGTTCGAGTGGACGCGGGCGCATCGGGGCGCGGGCTTGGAGGAGGTCGAGCAGCGCTTGCGCGCGGGTGGAAAGCTGGAGGTCGAGGCCGAGCTGTGGACGGATGCGGGGCGTCGGGCGCTGCGCGAGACCAGCGAGGCGATTCGTGGGAGCGCTGGGGTCGAGGCGCTCGCGGAGCAGACCGTCGCGGTGCAGGTGCGCGAGCGCGTGCCGAGCTCGGTCTTACTGCATCAGCACGAGCTCGAGGGCGAAGGGTTGAGTTTGGTGTTTCGGGCGACGCCCCGCGATCTTCCGCGGCCTGCCGTCGAGGTCGGCGTCGAGGTCGATGGAGATCCGCGAATACAGTCCCGGGCGAAGTGGTCGTCGCGCCAGCGCGAGTCGGCTCGTCGCGCATGGCTACTCGAGCGCGCCCAGGGTCGGCTCGACGCCACGGTGCTCGGCGTCCACGGGCTTGGTGGTTCGGCGGTGCTCGTTTGTGTGCGCGAGGACGATCGCCGCGTCTTGCTCGCGCCCGCCGAGGGCGAAGACAGCGAGTGGCTGCGCATCCATGCCGATGCGCTCCTGCGCGTCGCAGAGTCATGCTGCGACGAGCTGCGCTGGCACGACGCGAACGCGGACGCTGCTGCCATCGACCAATTGCTCGAGCGTTTCGCGGGCGCGCAGGCGGTGATCGACAAGGCCGTCGAGTTTCAGTTACGCACACTCAACCAAGCCTCGGCGAAGGTGCTCGTGCAGGTCGACGATCACGAGCAGCCCCAAGCCGGGCTCGAGGCCCTCGATGCTTGGCTGCAAGCTCCCGAGCAAGCGGCGTTGGTCGTGGGTGCGTTTGGGACCGGCAAGTCGACCTTGCTCGCGCAGTGGTGCCAGGGTCGCTGGCGGCAACCGGGCGCACGGCCGATCCTCGCCAACCTCGCTACTGGTGGGCCCAGCGAGCCCTTCGCAGCGCTGCTCGTCGCTGCCGGCTGCGATCCCGAGTCCGAGCCCGATCGCGCCGCGCTCGCGCTGCTCTTGCTCGAGCGCAAGCTGATCGCGTGCTTCGACGGCTTTGACGAGATGGCCACGCGGCTGGTGTTCGCCGACGTCCCCCAACGTCTCGCGGAGCTGCTCGCGGTCGCGGGGGAGCAGGGCAAGGTGCTGCTCGGCTCGCGGGATCACTACTTCTCGAGCACGGACGTGGCCGAGCACGACATGCAGCGGGCGCTCGCGCTGGCAAACATGCAGGGGCTGACGCGCGTGCGCCTGCTGCCCTTTGGCGCCGCACAGGTCGCCGAGGTCGTCGAGCAATTCATCGCCGAGCCCGAGCACCAAGAGCGAGTGCTCGCCAAGATCCGCTCGACCTACGACCTCGAGGATCTCGTGCAGACGCCGATGCTGCTGAGCATGGTGCTGCAGACGATCGACCAGCTCGCGCCCGGGGCACGGGTGGGTTCGGCCAGCGTCTACGAGCGCTACCTCGAGCGCTTCCTCGATCATGCCGAGGCCGGTGACCAAGAGCTGTTCTCGCGGGCGAGCAAGCGAGCCTTCGCCGAGGTCCTCGCCGCCGAGCTGTGGCGCAGCGGCGAGGCCTCGCTGAGCTACGAGCGGCTGCACCAGTCCGTGGCCGCCGGGCTCTCCGGGCAGTGGCCAACCGA
>JAMHUH010000165.1:0-2600 GCA_035904925.1 Nannocystaceae bacterium | reverse complement strand
CGTTGAGGAAGAAGCTCGGGGTCGAGCGGACCGCGAACTGCTTGCCCTGGTCGGTGTGCTCCTTGATCTTGCCGGCGAAGGTGTGGCCCTCGAGGTCGGCCTGGAACTTGGCGACGTCGCCGACACCGATCTGCTTGGCGTACTCGATCAGGTTCTCGTTGCTCAGCTCGCGGTTGTTCTCCCAGATCTTGTCGTGCATCTCCCAGCCCTTGCCCTGGGCCTGGGCGGCCAGCACGGCCTCGGAGGCCGGCTGCGCCTGCTTGTGCATCGGCAGCGGGAAGTGCTTGAACACGATCCGGACGTCGTCGGGGTAGGCCTCGGCGACCTGCTCGAGCGTCTCGTTGAGGCGCTTGCAGTAGGGGCACTGGAAGTCGGAGTACTCGACGATGGTCACGAGCGCGCCATTGCCCGCGCCCTTCCACAGGTCGCCCTCGTCATAGGTGATCTGGTAGCGCTCGCCGGTGATCTTGGCGTTGGCCGAAGCGTCGACGTCGGCCATGCGGACGAAGCTGCCGCTGCCCTTTTGCGCGGCGTCGCTGGCTCCCGCCTCACCCTTGTTGGGCGGGGCGACGCAAGCGGTCGAGACGAGCAGGCCAAGGCCGAGCGCCAGGCCAGAGGTGATGAAAGTGCGAAGGTTCAAACGCGTCATGATGATGTCCTCGTGCTGGTTGGTGTCGTGAAGTTCAGTTCGGGCTCGGCTCGCGCATCGGCGCGACGTCGAGTCCGGCGTTGGGAAATCCCGCGGGGCCGATCGCCTCGCGCATGAGCGCCTCGTGCAGCTCGGCGCGCGGGGTCCCGGCGGCGGCGAGCTCGTTGGCGCGGACCAAGTCTTCATCGATCAAGGTCGCAAAGGTCTCGGGGCTGCGCGCCCCTTGCAGATAGCGACCGTTGACGAAGAAGCCTGGCGTACCCGAGACCCCGAGTCGGCGAGCGAGCAGCACGTCGGCCAGCAGCGCATCGGCGACCTCGCGGGTCTGGAAGTCGGTCTTGAACCCTTCGACGTCGAGGCCGAGCGTGCCGGCTTCGCGGACGAAGGTCGAAAAGCCCAAGTCGCCCGAGCCCGCCGCCGCGAGCTCGAAGAGCTTGGCGTGGAAGGCCGCGAATTTGTCCTGGCGAGCCGCAGCGATCGCCGCTCGAGCAGCCCCGGCCGCGGCCGGATGCAATTCGAGCGGGAGGTGGCGGATCTCGACGCGGACGTCGTCGGGGTACTTGGCGAGCAGCGCTGGGACGACGCCCTCGTGGGCCTTGCGGCAGTAGGGGCACTGGTAGTCGACGAACTCGACGACGACCACGGGTGCATCGGCCGGACCAAAGAAGCCGGTCGCGCCGCTCGGGACGGCGTAACGCAGCTTGGGGTCGGGCCGCTTCATCAGCTCGGGCTTGATCGCGTCCTGCTCCGCCTTTCGTTCGGCGCGCAGACGCTTGGCCTCGTCGCTGTCCTCGGTCACGGCACCGACCACGGCGGTGCGCATGAACTCGGCGTAGATGTCGGAGCGCGGGGTCCCGTCCTGCAAGAGCTTGCGGGCGCTGACCAGCTCACGATCGACGAGCGCGTGCCAGGTCTCTTCGTCCTTGAAGCCGAGCACGAAGAGCCCGTTCACGAAGGCCGCGGGCAGCGGCCCGAGCCCGAGCCCGGTCGCCTGCCGACGATCGCGGATCCGCTGACTCGCGTAGCGGCCGGTGTCGATGTCGTCGAGGAACTGCTGGACATCGAGGCCGAGCGCCTCGGCGTGCTTGCGCAGGACCGGACGCGAGAAGTCCTCGGGGTGCTCGAAGAGCCGCCAGTGCATCGGCCAGAACTTGTCCTGGCCGCCGGCCGCGAACACGGCCTCGACCGCTCGCTCGCCGTGCTGGAAGCCCGGGACCGTGCCCGCACGAAACACCACGCGCAGATCGTCGCCGTAGTCTTCGCTCAGGTTCTTCAACACCTGCCAGGTCCGGCCACAGGGCGCGCAGGCGTAGTCGGACCAGACGACGATCGTGACCAGCGGCTGCTCGCCACCGATCGCGTAGTCGTCGGGCGCGACGTCGACCCGAAAGCGCTGAAGGTCGATGTCGACCTCTTGGAATTCCTGCGTGGGCTTGGCCGGACAAGCCGGCAAGCCGAGGACCAAGGCGAGCCCCACGAGCGCGCGCCGGGCTCGGCGAGCGGATGGGTTCATGGATGCGTTGTTGAACATGGGTGCGGCACGTCTCGCTCGACACTGCTCGCCCGTCGAACCAGGTCGACGCACGAGCCCAAGGGCTCTGACCTGCCCGCGGACGTCCTCGACCAATTCCGGGGAATTGCACGAGCACGCGCCGCAGCGCGGTCAACCGAGGGCGTTCGAACGAGGCGGGCGCTCCAGCGGAGCGATCGAGCGGACGCGGGGCATCCGGTCGTTGGCGGCGCGCGGACCCACGAGCGTGGTCGCCGGCATCACGGCGAGTCGCTCGAGCCACGCATGCGCGCTGCTCGAGCTGCTCGACATCGACTTGGGTGCGATCGGCGGGAGCCCGAGCGGCAAGAGGTCGCCGCACTCGCGGCCACCGAACTGGCAAGCCTCGCGCTCGTAGAGATCGTCGAGCAGCTTGCGGCACTGGCCGGGGGTCATCCGCTC
>JAMHUH010000164.1:0-3599 GCA_035904925.1 Nannocystaceae bacterium | reverse complement strand
ACACGCCCGCCGCTCGATCGCCCTTGCTGGTCATGACCACCGGCGCCTCGGCGCTGCCCTTGACGATCAGCTTGGCCGGCCGCTCGTAGGTGCCCAGGCGCAGCTCGGCGCCATCGAGCGCGACGAGGCGCGAGCCGGCCTCCAAGGTGAGCGTGCCGATGAGCGCGACCGAGCCCTCGATGACGACGTCGCCGCACTCTTTGTTGATGATGACGTCGTTGAGAATCTCGCCGCTGAGCGTGGCCGGGCAGGTCTGGGTCGCGCCCTTGGCCGCGCCGCCGCTGTCTTGGCCGCCAGCTTGGCCAGCGTCACCCTCGGTCTTGGATTTGTCGGCGCCCGCTGGGGTCTCGGCCTTGTTGCAGGCGGCCAGGGCGAGGGGAGAAGCGAGCAGAAGAGCGAGGGAGAGGCGACGCATCGGGCGGCGTTCTAATCCGCGACCCATCGAGTTGCAACGCTCACCCGCTGCCGAGATCCGGCCAAAATAGCGGCCAAGATGGTTTCAATGATTTCGCAGCTTCGGGTTCGGGATCCGCAGCTGCGCAGGATCGGTGAGCGTCGGAAGCTGGGCCAAGGGCACCACCCCGCGCTGCCCGACCTTGGGCACGGGCCAGCGCACGAGACCCTCGCTGGTCGAGATGATGAAGAGGTAGCGCGGGTCGTCGAGGCTATGCGGGAAGGTGAAGCGCACGCGGGTGGGATCGCCGTCGTCGTCGGCGAGGATCTCCGCGCGCAGGCTCGGGTACTCGAGCACGTCGCCGGTGCGCAGGTGCTGCTCCTCGCGCCGAAAGAACAATTCGCCCGGGGTCCGCAGCCAGGCGTCGGTGATGGCGCTGAGCTCGAGCACGCGATCTTCGGGTCGACTCGCGAACATCGCAAAGCGGGTCATCGCCAGCACCCGCCACGTGCGAGGCACGGGCGCACCATAGGCGTCGAGCACGAATTCCCCGTAGAGCCCGACCGACTGGCTCAGGCAGTTGAGCAGGACCACGTCGCGATCGGCGAGGTCTTGCTCGAGCAGATCACCCTCGGTGAACGCGGCCAGGTTGGAGACCTGCAGCTCGTGCAGGTGCTCGACGTAGCGCTGACCCCAGACGATGTCGCCGGGGATCGCGAGCCCGAGCGCGAGCGTGACCAGAGGCAGCGGCAGCAAGCGCGCGAACAAGCCGGGCCGCCCGCGACCGAGGATCACTTCGGCGTCGATCGCCCGGCCGAGCGCGAGCCGCAGCGCCGCGATCGCGACCGCCCCGAGCAGCGCCGAGTTGGCCAGCTGCGCGAGCACCAAGAGCCGAGCGTGGGCGGGCGCGACCGAGACCGGCAAGAGCCCGACGAACGCGGCGAGGCCCAAGGTCCACAGCGTCCGCCGCTCGTGCCGATGCAGCCCGCGACGAACCAAGATCAAGGTCAGCGCGGCCGCGGCGATGCCCAACCAGGCCAGCTTGATGTGGATCTGGTGATAGACGTCCATCGTGCTGCCGGCCGGCACGCTGTCGCGCAGCCAGGTCAGCGTGAAGTGGTTGAACACGTGGATGGTCGCCGCGGGGATCGACCAGAACGCCGAGGTCATCAGCTCGGGCACGCGGCTCGAGGCCCAGCCTGCCCAGCCGAGCGGGGTCGCAAATGGATCGGCGTAGACCTCGGCGCCCGAGGTCCCGTAGCCGCGCGCGGTGTGGATGATCAGGTAGACGATCACCGGCACCAGCGAGGGCAGCAGCGCCTTGGCGCGCTCGCGCCAGCTCGTGCGCGCGAACAGTTCGAAGCCCGCGATGTAGAGGAACACGGCCAAGCCGTACTCGCCCGAGGCCATGCACAGGGTCATGAGCAAGGCCTCGAGCCAAGGGCCGCGCCGACGCTGGGCCTCGCTCGCGGGCGCGACCCCGGGCGAGAGCCCGCGCCAGTCGAGGTGCAGCGCGATCGCCATGAACCCGAAGGTCGCGCAGGTCAGCACGCAGCGGTTGGCCAGCCAGGCCAGCGGCGAGGTCACGCCCGAGTCGCAGGCCAGCACGACCAGCGCGACCACGACGATCGAGCGCGGCAAGATCCGGCGCAGCAGCGCCGCCGCGGCGAAGAGCATCGCCGCATACCAGAGCATCGAGTGGAGGTGCCAGAGCAGCGCGCGGCCGGGCAAGAGCCGGTGGTCGAGCCAGAGCAGCAAGCTCGGCAGCGGGCGAAACACGGTGCCGTGCAGCTCCTCGACCGACCACCAGGGCGCGACGCCCTTGTCGACGTAGACCTCGAGCTCGCCGGGGCGCAAGAACGCGTAGAGATCGAAGGGCGTGTAGCTGTCGGCGCCGGGGCTGGCCGGATAGAGCCCCGCGAGCATGCCCCACTGCATGAAGTCGTCGCTGATCGGGCCGAGCGTCGCGGTCGGCCAGCGCAGCGCGATCGCCAGCAGCGAGAGGACCAGCACGAAGAGCCAGAAGCGTCGCAGCTCGCTCGCGCTCATCGGGCGCAGCTCGGCGCTCAGGAGCTGCTCGGCTCGTGACTGAAAACGCGAGAGGAAGCCCATCAACCAGCGTCGCTGACGTAGCGGGTCCGCAGCCGCATGAAGGGTTTTTCGACGCCGTTGAAGAAGAGCAGCGAGAGCCCGATCGCGGCCGGGAAGGCCAGCAGCAAGGTGTTGAGCGTCGCGTCGAGCCAGGGCGGGATGCCCGGCAGCCAGGTCATGAAGGGCAGCATCATCCCCGGCATGAGCTCGCGCTGGAGCGGATCACCGATGACCAAGCCGACGATCATGAAGTGACAGATGTAGGTCGAGAAGCTCATGTCGCCGAAGAACGCGAAGAGCTTCTTGAAGGGCGTCCACAGCTTGGGCGCGACCGCGAGGTAGGCGAGCACGAAGACCAGGCAGACCAGCGACTCCCAGGTCGGCGACCAGATCTTCCACCAGGCCTGCTTGGGGTAGCCGCCGCTCTGGTTGAGGAAGAACTCCCAGGCGAAGAGGATCAGCAGCGCGCAGGCGAAGGTCGTCCGCGGTCGGTCGCGCAAGGCCGCGACGAAGTCACGGACCAACGCCGCCGGCTCGCCGAGCTTGGCCACCCGCGGATCGCCCTGCCAGCGCATGTAGATGCGTGCGCCGAGCATGCCGACCAAGAACGCGTCGAGCCGGCCCGGGATCAGGTGCCAGTAGTCGAGGTCGCGGATGCTGACGCCCAAGAAGAAGCCGATCGTCCGCAGGGCGATCATCAGGGCGATCATCCAGACCAGCGGTCGCCAGCCTTCGCGGCTCATGATCGCGACCAAGAAGGGGAAGATCAGATAAAACTGGAACTCGACCGCGACCGTCCAGAACGCCGTCGTGACCGGATGCAGGGCCAACGCCGCCTCGGCCATGTCGCCCATCCCGACCACGGTGATCATGAACGCGTCCCACGAGAAACGCTCCGGGTAGAGCGACATGCCGAAGAAGACCGCGGTCAAGAAGACCGGGAACACGCGCAAGAGTCGGTTGCGCATGTACTTGCCATAGGCGAGCTGCTTGTCGAAGCCGACCAGCGTGAAGATGAACCCGCTGACGATGAAGAACACCGTCACGAACACGTGGGTCTCGACCAGCGGGGCCAGCAAGGGGTTGCTGAACTTCGGCCAGTTGTTCCACGTGA